>JBDTBS010000276.1:0-19616 GCA_039924035.1 Aquihabitans sp.
TGCACGAGGACCGCTACGTGGTCATCGGACTAGCCCACGTGCGGTCGCCGTGGTTCAACGACGTCGCCCGCTGGGCCACCGTCGGCTCGCTGCCCATCGAGTTCGTCAAGTGCGTGAGCGTCGAAGAACTACGAGCACGCATTGGTAGCGGTCGACCATTCTCAGCAGCGCTCATAGATGCCAGGCTCCCGGCCGCCGATCGTGACCTGCTGTCCACCCTCGCCGATGCCGGGGTAGCCAGCATGGTGGTCGAAGCCGCTGGAGACCAGCGTGATTGGACGTCGCTCGGAGCCGTTGCCCACCTGCCCACGTCGCTCGACCGAGCCGTGCTCCTCGATGCCCTCGTCACCCACGGACGCATGGTCGGCTTCGTGTCCGACGATCCAACCGCCACCGACGTTGCCGCCTCAGCATCTGCTCTCTGGCGAGGCCGCCTTGTGGCTGTCACTGGTCCACCGGGGTCGGGGACATCCACCCTTGCCGCCGCTCTAGCCCAAGGTCTGGCTGCCGACCCCAGACACTCCGGAGACGTGGTGTTGGCCGACCTTGCTCGCCGCGCACACCAGGCCCTGCTCCACGATGCCCGAGACGTGGTCCCCGGCATCCAGGAACTCGTGGAAGCGCATCGCACCGGTATCCCCTCAGCCGAGCAAGTACGAGCACTCAGCTTCGACATGCCCACGCGCGGCTACCGGCTGATCCTCGGCCTCCGTCGACCGAGAGACTGGATATCCATTCGATCACGGGCCTTTCGAGCCGCACTCGATGGACTGCGGCGATCAGCCCGGATCGTGGTGGCCGACATCGATGGCGACATCGAGGGAGAGGAGGCCACCGGATCCGCCGACATCGGCGACCGCAACCTGCTGGCCCGGGCCACCCTCGACGATGCCGACCTGGTCATTGCTGTCGGAACGCCCACCACAAGTGGAGTGCATGGCCTGGTCGGCCTGCTCGAAGACCTCCGAGCCCACGGCGTGCCAGGAGAACGGACCCTCGTCGTCATCAACCGAGGGCCTCGGGCCCCCCGAGGTCGCGCCGAGATGACACGAGTGCTGGCCAACCTGACTGGTGCTGCTGACCGGCCCGGCCCCTACGTGGGTCCGGTCTATGTGACCGCTCGGCGAGGTGTTGATGGCCTGCACCGAGACCTCGGGAGGTTTCCGTCGGCAATGGTCGACCCACCTACCCAGGGCGCCCTCCATCTGCTCGACGAGTTGGGACCGCGCGATCTCACCTCGGCACCCGACCTCGAACCGGTGGCGGTGGTTCCCGGGTCTTTGGGCCACTGGCACGACGAAGGTGACGACACCCAAGAGGCGATGACATGACCACCGAGGTGAACGCCGAACTCTCCCCGCTGGAGGAAATAGAGCGGCTCGTACAGGAGCGAGCCAGGGATCTCTCGCTCGACAGCGACCAGGACCCCACCACCTTGCGAGACCTCGTAGACGACACCATCTCGCAGTGGTCCGATGACCACAAGCGCGGCCTTCGCCCCTACGACCTCGCTGAGCCGAGACGGCTCGCCGAACGGGCCATGCGAAACCTCACGGGCTACGGCCCCTTGGCTCCCCTGCTGGCCGACGACGACGTATGGGAAGTGATGATCAACTCACCTTTCGAGATCTTCGTGAAGCGGCACCAGGGGCCAAGCGGCTACCACCACGAGGTCTTCCACGACGATGCCCACGTCCTGCGCACACTCACGAAGGTCCTCGAGGACGCATCTACAGCCCATCGCAAGCTCGATGCCACCGAAGGACTCCAGGACGCGCAACTCGACGACGGATCACGCCTCCACATAGTCCACGGTGACATCGGGCGGGGCGGGCACGTGATGGTCAACATCCGCAAGTTCTCCAATGTCGTGTTCCGCGACCTCGGTCAGCTCGTCGAACGGGAGATGATGAGCCCGACGGTGGCCCAGTTCCTTTCCATGTGCGTACGAGGCAAGGCATCGATCGTCTTCGCCGGCGCCCCCGGATCGGGCAAGACGACGCTTATGTCATGTTGCTGCGCCGAACTCGATCCCAGCCTTCGGGTGGTCGTCGCCGAAGAGGTGTTCGAAGCCGACATACCGGTCCCCAACGTTGCCTCCATGCAGACCCGTCCGGCTCGGGCCGACCGCCAGGCCGTCGATCTCCGCCGGTTGGTATCGGGGTTCCTGCGCATGGCCCCCGACGTGGCCATCGTCGGAGAGGTGCGAGACAAAGAGGCTCTTCCATTGCTTCTGACACTTTCGTCGGGCGTGAAGGGTTTCACCACGATCCACGCCGGATCGGCCCGCCAGGCACTCACCCGCCTTCGGTTCATCTGCCAACTCTCCGACAACGACCTACCCATGAGCGCTCTCAACACCTTGGTGTCGGAGGCCATCGATCTGGTGGTGCACTGCACCCGGACCCCAGATGGCCCACGGGTCACCGAGGTACTCGCGGTCGAGGATCTCGCCGGGGGTGCCGAGGCCACCCAGTTCACATCCACACCCGTGTTCACCCGGGAGACCCCCGACAGTCCACTCACCTGGACCGGCCAGATCCCGGTCCGGCTGGAAAGGCTCCTACGGCAGTCTGGACTCGAGGCCCGCTCCGTACTCGACCAGGCCGCACCAGCTGAGGAGCTGACGAGGTGACCGCTCTCATCCTCGCCGTGGCCGTCGGCTACGGGCTCCATCTCATGTGGACCTCTCTGATTCTCGGTTGGCGCGGCTACTCCCCGGGTCCCGCTCAGGATCGGGCGCCGAAGCGGGGCGATTCGCTGGAACGCTGGTTGGTCCAGGCTGGCCTCGACGATGTGAAGCCGGCCGAGTTCGTGGCCGTGGCCAGTGTCCTCGGCGTGTTCGGCGGGCTACTGGCGTTCGCTGTGTTCGGCTCCCCAGTTCCCGCTTTGCTGGCCGCTGGGTTCGCAGGCTCGTTCCCGGTGGCCATGTTCCGCAATCGTCGGCGTCGACGCCGGGAGCGGGCTCAAGAAGCTTGGCCACACCTGATCGAGGAGATCCGTATCCTCACCGGCTCAGTAGGCCGCTCCATTCCCCAAGCCCTGTTCGAAGCCGGGCGGCGAGCACCAGCCGACCTGCAGACGGCGTTCGATATCGCCCACCGGGAATGGTTGATCACCACCGACTTCGCTCGGACCGTCACCGTGTTGAAGGACCGGTTGGCCGATCCGACCGCCGATGCCGCGTGCGAAACCCTGCTAGTCGCCCACGAGGTCGGCGGCGCCGACCTCGACGGGAGGCTCGAAGCTCTGGCCGACGACCGGATCGATGACCTCCACGGCCGACGGGATGCCCGGGCCAAGCAAGCTGGAGTGCGCTTCGCCCGTTGGTTCGTCCTGATCGTGCCCTTCGGGATGGCCATGGCCGGCATGACCGTGGGCGAAGGGCGGTCGGCTTATCAGGCACCGCAGGGCCAGGCCGCGGTAGCGGTTGGAATGCTGATGGTCCTCGGATGCTGGGTGTGGGCGGGCCACATCATGCGCATCCCTGAAGAGGAACGGGTGCTCGAAAGATGACGCTGCGCATAGCGCTGCCGCTTGGATTGCTGCTCTGGGTCGGAGCCTCGTTGATCCTCTCGGATCTGCGATGGTTCTCCCGTCGCCCTCTCGACGAGCGGCTGCGCCCCTACGTAGCTGGTGGCTGGCAGCGACGTGGCCGCCCTGGGCTCCTGTCTGTCGATTCGTTCCGTGACGTCGTGGCCCCACTGGCATCGTCGGTCGGTGACGGGTTCAGCCGCCTCATAGGAGCCAACGAGGATCTGGCCACCCGACTCCGAAGGATCCACAGCACACTCGACCCGACCTCCGTCCGGGTCCGACAGTTCAGTTGGGCCGCTGGGGCGTTCGTGGCTGCCGCCGCGCTCACCATGGTCGCCAGCCCGCCGCTCCCGGTCGGGGTGCTGCTCGTGTTGGGAGCGCCACTACTGGCCTTCCTCCTGGTCGAACAACAAGTAGCCAGCGAGTCTTCTCGGTGGCAGCGCCGGCTGTTCCTCGAACTCCCGGTGATCAGCGAACAGATCGGCATGCTCCTGTCAGCCGGCTACAGCCTCGGTGCCGCCCTCGACCGGATCAGCCAACGGGGTTCAGGAGCCTGTGCGCAGGACCTAGCCCGAGTGGGGCGACGGGTTCGCCAGGGCCTCAGCGATGCCGAGGCCCTTCGGGAGTGGGCCGATTTGGCTGATGTCGATGCCGTCCGCCGTCTGGTCGGAGTGCTCTCGCTCAACCGGGACACCGGCGACCTCGGCCGGCTGATCTCCGAGGAAGCCAAAGCCCTTCGCCGTGAGGTACAGCGACAACTTGCGGCCCAGATCGACCGTCGCGCCCAACAGGTCTGGATCCCTGTCACGGTGGCAACTTTGCTGCCGGGAACGATCTTCCTCGCCGTGCCCTTCCTCCAAGCCATGCAGCTCTACAGCTCATCCTGACCCCCACGAAGGAGATTCCCATGCCATCACTTCTGCTCTACGGCTACATCATCGCCAGACATGCCACCGCCTCTGCCCTGAGGCGAACCAACCTCGACGAACGTGGTGAAGGAGTGATTTCCGCGGCGATCGCGGTCCTCATCATGGCGTTTCTCGGTGCCGCCATGTGGGTTGCGTTCGACCGCATCTTCTCCGATACCACCGACAAAACCGAACGTCAGGTTGGCGAGATCGGCCGATGACGAAGCATCGGCCCACACTGCGGCCATGAAGATCTCCCGATGGCGAGGCGAAGCCGGCACCGGGCTGATCGGGAGCGCGGCCGGCGTCGCTGCCTTCGTGCTCTTCCTCTTGTTCGCGGTGCAGCTCATCGTCAACCTCTACGCCACGTCCACCGTCACCGCCGCTGGCTACGACGCCGCCCGATCGGTGGCATCGGCAAACGTCGACCACAGCGATCCGCAGTCGGTGGCCGTTGCTCAGCGCGAAGCCGAACGCCACCTGAGGGATCTGCTCGGAGACATGGGCCAGTCCGCACAACTCTCATGGTCGACCGACGGCAACCAGATCCGTCTCCACGTAGTGGTCGACTCGCCGGGCATTCTCCCTAGCTCTGTCCGTGACACCACCAGCCTGAGACACATCGACCGCACCTTCGTTGTGCGCATCGAAGAACCACGATGACCAGACACGGCGAGCGAGGGGCAATCGGTGGTGTCGAGGTGCTTCCGTTCGGAGTTCTCATATTCGTGGCCGGTGCTCTGCTCATCGCCAATGCATGGGCTGTGGTCGATGCCAAGCTCACCGTGGAATCTGCCGCGCGGGAAGCAGGTCGGGCCTATGTAGAAGCTCCCGATCGAGACACCGCCGAACAAGCAGCGAGCCGGGCAGCCCGGGAGGCGGTGGCCGGCGTCGGACGAGACCCAGACCGGATGGCCCTGCGAGACAACGACCCCGACTTCGCCCGCTGTTCGGTGGTGGAACACGAAGCGGCCTACGAGGTGCCGGCCCTGACCCTGCCGTTCGTGGGGAGCTTCGGCAACGGCATCACCGTGACTGGCCGCCACCGCGAGGTCATCGACCCCTACCGACAAGGTCTCGGGCCGGAGCACCGCTGTGGGTAGAAGGCGTACCGACCAACGAGGCAGCATCCTCATGCTCATGCCCGCTGCGGTCCTGGTGGTGATCACCCTCGGGTCACTAGCCGTCGACAGCGCCGTGGTCTTCGGTGCCCAACGCGATCTCATCAACACCGCTCAGGCCGCGGCCAACGATGCGGTCACGCTCGGGATCGACATAGAAGGGGTCCGGGCTAGCGGTGAACTTCAGTACGACCGGGCCCGCATCGACGAAGCCATCCAGCGCGCGGTAGCGGGCGATGACGACGTGGTGGTGACCGGATGGTCGATCGACGGCGACCAACTGGTGGTCCGTCTCGAGAAGTGGGTTGAGTACGTCTTCGCCAAGGGAGTACCAGGCGGATCCAACGGCACCGTGGTGCAGGCCACCGGACGAGCTCGGCTGAATAGGTCATGAAACCCTTGATATCTTTCATGATGTTTCATACACTTTGATTCCATGATCGACGGGTACGCCACCGAGACCAGGGCCGGGGAGCAAGGCCCAGTCGTGATCCGTACCGCCAGCACCGAATCCGCTCGCATCCTGCTCGCTCAGGAAGCAGATCGCCTCAGCCGATCTCGTCATCCCGGCGTGGTCGAGTTGTTGCAGGCCACCGACGACGAACTCACCATCGCCTGGGCGGGAGCACAGACCCTGGATCTTCTCGAAGCACCTATTCCGGTGCTGTGTGGGGTGCTCACGTCGGTGGCCTCCACGGTGGCCGACCTCCACGAGATCGGCATCATCCACGGCCGTCTCGATGCCAGTCATGTGGTCATCGATGCGGAGGGCCGCCCCCGCCTCTGTGGCATGCGTGGACCCGCACCCGATGAGCGCCCGCCCCTCCCGACCGACGACGTGGCTGCGATTGGTGCCCTCATCGATCACCTGGTCGGCCCCGACACCGAGATCGAGCCGATTCCGGAGCGTCGCTGGTCACGCCGACGGTGGACCGGCTATCAACGACGAGCTCTTCAGCTAGCCGCCGACCGAGCCATTCAAGAAGACCCCGCTCGCCGACCCACCGCACGGGAACTGGCCGCGGCCATCGCCGAAGCCGTACCCGGTGCCCAACTGGTCCCGCCATCGCCACCTGCAGTTCCACCTGCACCCGACGGCCCGCCGACACCGGAGATCGCCGACCACCCCAAAGCCGACCCGCTTCCCGCCCCTCCGCCTCCTTCTCCGCCACCGCCCGCCCACCCCCCAAAGGGTGCGGTGGCGGAACCCCAACCGACCGAGCCCCCCATCCCTCGGCCGGTTGGGGCCCTTTCCCCAGAACCATCTCCGCCCACGTTCCTCGGACTGCGCCTCGAACCTCCGCATCCGACTGCCGATGACGCCGGAATCCGCAGCGACAGTGCATCCGCCACCGAACACCCATACAGCTCAGCGACTCGGGCCGAACCCGACCGATCCTCGCGCCGTCCCGTCGCTGTCGTTGCTGCCATAGCCGTGGCTGTGACCCTGCTTGCCCTCGTGTTGGGCCTGGGCATCACCAACAGCGATCAGCCTTCCGACACCGCAGCGGACCCGGGCCCAACTTTCGCGCCCGCTCCCGAAGTGCCACCTGGAACACCTACCTCCATACCGGCATCCGCGCCCACCACTCCATCATCAGCGCCGATCGGTTGTCCAGACACCGGACCAGCCGCAGTACCGGCCACGGGACCGGACCTCGACGGCGACGGCTGCCCCAACCTCGTCGAGATAGATGGCACCCGGGTCACTGCCGACGGTGTGAGCTTCGAGGTGGGCGACCAGGGCGACCGGGTCGAGGTGGCCGACTGGAACTGCGACGGCAGGGCCACCCCCGCCATCGTCCGCCCCGCCACCGGCGAGATCTTCGTCTTCGCCCAATGGGTCACCGCTGATGGACCCGTGTCGGTGACCCCGGCAACGGTGATCCCGGGCGCGGTGGCCCTGGTGGAACCCGACGACGGGCCCTGCACCATCCACCACATGGTCCGGGTCGTTGGGGGTGCAACCATCCCGGTCGACTTCGAGGCAAGCGAACCATGACTGCACCGAGCCGCTTCCGAGCACTAGCCGCTTTCACGGTCGTGGTCCTCACGATCCTCGTGTTGCACCAACTGGGTGCGGGTCCCCTGGCCCTCCCGCCCCAGTGGTCCAGCCCAGCATTGTCCGACTGGGCCCGGGACCGTGACCCGGTAACCATTGCCCTAGTTGTCTTCCGAGTACTCGTTCTGGCCGTCGCCTACCACCTTGCGGTCACCACGGCCATCGGCATCGCCGGTCGGATCATGCACCTACCGTCCTGGGTGGCCGCCGCCGAAGCCTGGACCTTGCCGCCCCTGCGCACCACCTGGAGTCGGTTGGCCGGGCTGGGTCTCACAGCCACTGCCGCCCTCAGCTCTCAACTGCCGGCAGCTACCGCGGCCACTCACCCTCCCGCCACCGTCCGCGTCGTCGAAGCACCTCCCGGCGCCCACCCGAGGGGACGGGCCACCCTTCATCCGGTCGACTCGGAACCATCATCGGGGGCCGCCACGATGCTTCTGGTCGACGAGACTGCCGAGACCTCATCGACCGGTGGCATCCCGGCTGATGACACCCCGGCCCCGGTGGAGCTAGAGCCCGACGTTCCGAACGCAACGGTCCATCTGGTTCAGCCCGGAGATCATCTGTGGGCCATCGCCGAAACGCATCTAGCCAACCATCTGGGTCGACCGGCCACCGATGCCGAGGTCGCCCCCTACTGGCGCCAGTTGATCGCCGCCAACCCTCAGGTAGCCAACCCCGACCTCATCTACCCCGGCCAGTCCATTCACGTACCGCCCATCCCCAACGGCTGACCCGGCTCGCGGGTTCGAGTTCTCTCATCACCTACCGTGCGCCATCACGTACACGAGCAAGCTCTAGACAACGCCTGACCTCATCGACCGCTCGAGCCAGTTGACGGCCAAACCACCAACACCAAACCGCCAATGGGTCATCGGTTCTTGCGGGAACGCTCGGCGACCTGGCAGCCACTTCCCCCCTCAAGAACGGTTCGGCCCCTCGAGAACGGTGCAACGGTCGGCCCCCGAGGGACTGCCTTTGGTCAGGCCGCAGGAGCAGCGGCGGGGCGATGCAGGGTCAGGTCGTTGCAGGCCTCGCAGGTCGACTCGGGGATGACGCCGGCCTTCATGAGCAGGGCGAAGATCTTGCAGCCGAGGCAGAATCCGAACGCAGCCTCGAGTGAGGCGGCCACGGTGATCGCCCCCACCAACACGACGGCCAGGGTGGGGGCGCCGAACCCGAAGTGGGCCACCGCGGCACCCACCGACAGCGTGGCCCCGATGGCCTGAGCGAAGCGCTTGGGTGGACCGGGGACCTCACGGACAGCCAGCGGCAACGCCGGGGTGACCACCCTGGTGGCCAACTGCCCCAGCGGACTGAGGGTGGGCCCAGTGAGGGCCCGGGCCACGAAGCCATAAGCGAGAGGGACGATCAGCCACGTCTGGCCGAACGCCAAGATCACGAGCGTCAACGCCACCACACCGGCCGCCACCAGGCGGGCCGATACCTCGTTGACAGGGTTGGGAAAGCTGAACAACGTCTTCACGAAGCGAAACCCTACCTGTTGGGTCATGATTCAACTGGGTCGGCTGCCAACCAGGGCCTTTTCGTTTGTGGTGGACTGCGTCGACACCCCCTGACCAGAGGACACCACCATGCGCATCTCCCTCAAGCGGCACCGCGCCGCGTTCGTCGCCCTGGCCTTCGTGGCTACCGGTATCGGCGGTTACACGGCAGCATCGGCCACTGGCGGCGACCACAGACCCATCGATGTGAGCCCCAACACCGGTCAGGTTCGCACCCGCTCGGCCGAGCGGGCCGCGCCTACCGACGGCCAGTCCGAGACCTACACGGGCATCACCCCGTGTCGGATCATCGACACCCGCTCTGCGGGCGGCCCCATCGCCAACACCACCCGAGCCTTCAAGGTCACCGGCAACCTGTCGGCCCAAGGGGGCGGGGGCAACTGTGGCATCCCCTCCAATGCCTCCAGCATCGCCATCAACCTCACCGGCATCACCACCGGCGGCACCGGTTTCTTGCGGGCCTCGGCCTTCGGTTCCGCTGGCGCAGGGGCCACCGTCGTCAACTACGCGCCAGGCCTCAGCGCCACCAACCAGGCCAACATCCCTCTCTGCCGCAAGCCGGCCAGCGGACCCAACCCGTGCACCGGCGGCAATGCCTTCACCATCCAAGCGTTCGGCACGGCCAACCTCGTCGCTGATGCCGTCGGCTACTACACCCCACCCATCTACGCCTACGTGTCCGACACGGGTGTCCTCGGCCAGTCGGCCGGAGTGCTGTCGGCGGCCCGCACTGGGTTGGGTACCTACGAAATCACCCTCGATCGTGACGTCGGCGATTGTGCAGCAACGGCCACCAACGTGATCTGGGACGAGCACAGCTCGCTGTCTGCCGAACTCGCTGATAGCAAGCTGAAGGTGACCGTGACCAAGGCCGACAACCAGTATCGGGACACGTACTTCTACGTGACCGTTACCTGCTGACCAAGGTCAGTCGCTGGGAGACGGCGGGGCTTCGGCCTCGTCGTCTCCGTCGGGTCCACTGCCTTCGAGTTCCTCGGGAGCCATGAGGACATCTCGGGCCTTGGATCCGGTGGACGGCCCCACCACGCCCCGCTCTTCGAGCAGATCCATGATGCGACCGGCCCGAGCGAAACCGATTCGCAGCTTGCGCTGGAGCATGGATGTGGAGCCGAGCTGGCTGCGCACCACCAGTTCGGTGGCCTGAGCCACCAAGTCGTCGTCGTCGCCGGAACCGGCGGCCGCTCCCCCACCGGTGGATCCGCCGGGGATACCAGCCGCTTCGTCGCTGCCCTGCACGTCGGCGGCGTACTCGAGGTCTGGGGTCTGCCGCTTCCAGAAGGCGGCGATGTTGCGGACCTCCTCCTCGGTGACCCACGAGCCCTGGATTCGTTGGGCGATCGACGACGACGGGCCGAGCAGGAGCATGTCGCCCTTGCCGAGGAGTCGTTCCGCGCCGGTCTGGTCGAGGATCACCCGGGAGTCGGTTGCACTCGACACCGCGAAGGCGAGGCGAGCAGGCACGTTGGCCTTGATGAGCCCGGTGATGACGTTGACCGACGGGCGCTGGGTGGCGATCACCAGGTGGATGCCCACGGCACGAGCCATCTGGGCTAGACGGCAGATGGATTCTTCGACATCACGAGCGGCAACCATCATCAGGTCGGCCAGTTCGTCGATCACCACGAGGATGAACGGCATCCGCTCGTAGGTGGTCACCGATTCGGCGTCGGGGCCGAGGAGCTCGGCGTTGGGGTCGTTGAGGTCGCCCCGGTCGAAGGCCTGGTTGAAGCCGGTGATGTCACGGAAGCCGCACTCAGCGAGCATGTCGTAGCGACGTTCCATCTCCCGCACTGCCCACGCCAGAGCGTTGGCCGCCTTCTTGGGGACGGTCACCACTTCGGTGAGGAGGTGGGGCAGCTTGTTGTACTGGCCCATCTCCACCCGCTTCGGGTCGACCAGGATCATCCGCACCTGATCTGGGGTGGACCGCATCAGGATCGATGTGAGCAGAGAGTTGAGGCAGCTCGACTTACCGGCACCGGTGGCCCCGGCAATGAGGATGTGGGGCATGGCCGCCAGGTTGGCCAGGATCGGCTTGCCGTCGATGTCTCGACCGATGGCCACCTCCAGCGGGTGGGTGGCAGACCGGGCCTCGGGGCTGGTGAGGATGTCGCCCACCGTGACCAACTGCTTCTTGACGTTGGGGATCTCGACGCCGATGGCCTGCTTGCCAGGTATGGGGGCCAGGATGCGCACGTCGGGGGTGGCCATCGCGTAGGCGATGTCCTTGTGGAGGCTGGTGACCCGGGCCACCTTCACCCCGGGACCGAGTTCGAGCTCGAAGCGAGTGACGGTGGGACCGACGGTCATGCCCACCAGGCGGGTCTCCACGCCGTGCTCGGCCAGAGCGTGCTCCAGGCTTCGGCCCGTCTCTTCCACCGCAGTGCGGTCTACGGCCTGACTACCCGACCGGCCGAGCAGCGAGGTGGGCGGCAGCTTCCAGTTGGAGGCTTGGGCGCCGGGCGGCATCTCGATGGTGAGTTGCTCGGGCGGAAGCTCGGGTTCGACCACCGTGGTCTTGGGCTTGCGGGTCCGCTTCGGCTTCGGCTTGGGGGCATCGGGGTCATCGTCTTGGTTGTAGAACGCGGGAGCGATCCCGTCTTCGGCCGACGGCTGGTCTGTGGCTGGTGCATTGAAGGCCGGCTCACCGTGGCTGGCATCGGTGCCATCACCGACCTCGAAGAGCCGGGTCAGCGCGCGTCGGGCCGCCCCACCAACGGGGCGGGCCCCGGCGGCGACACCAGACGCGGTGCGGCCGACCACGGCACGGATGGTGGTGCGGGTGATGACCAGGATCCCGGCCAGAGCGATGGCTGACAGCAGGAGGGTGGCCCCGATGTTGCCCAGCAGGCTGTGGAGCGGGGCCCCGATCAGCAGGCCGACATAACCGGCCGAGTCGGCGATGGCCTCGCCCTCGGCCCCAAAGCCAGGAGCACCCCGATAGAGGTGAAGGAGGCCGAGACCGGCGATCGACACCAGGATGCCGCCAAGAGCGAACCGGGCCACGACATGGGTGGGGGCCATGTCGCCGTCGACCACCGTCGGGTCGTCAACGGCGGGCTCGACTGGCCGCGGAGCACCCCGCACGAGAGCTATCCCAACGGCCACGAGCAGCGGCGGGGCCAGGACGCGGGCCGCACCGAAGAGCATCCCCATGAGATCGCCAACGCCTCGACCCACCGGTCCCCCGGCACCGACGTATATGCCAAGGCCAGCAACGACGCCGACCACGACCAACAACAGACCGGCGAAATCGGCACCGTGACCCCGGCTGGCTTCGGCCAGCGCATCGAGGGTCCGGGAGGTCAGCGACGGCGGAGCGACCGGGGCCGCCTTCCGCGAACGCGCGGTGGTGGAGGCCTTCTTGGCTGGCGGGCGCTTCGTGGAGCCCTTGGCGGCAGGCTTCTTCTTGGCGCCCGACCGGCTCGGAGTCCGTCGGGTGGCAGTCATAACGCCAAAACGCTACCAGTGACCCCGTCGGGATAGGGGGAGGGTGGGCGGATCAGAGCGACATGACGACGGGCACGATCATGGGGCGACGTTTGGTGCGGTCGCTCACGAACTTGCCCGCGGTCTTGCGGACCACTCGTTGTAGGGCCTCGATGTCGTCGCTGCCCTTGTCGAGGGCAGCCAGAACCTGCGTGGCGATGACCTCGCGGCACTCGTCGAGCAGTTCCTCGGCTTCGGGAGCGTAGACCCAACCCTTGGTGATGACCTCGGGACCGGTGACGATGGAAGCGCCGTCGTGATCGACGGTGACGATGACCACCACCACGCCTTCCTCGGCCAGCACCTTGCGGTCGCGGAGCACGCCGTGGCCCACGTCGCCGACGATGCCGTCGACGTAGGTGTAGTTGGCTCGCACCCGGCCATCTCGCTTGAGACCCTTGTCGGTGAGCAGCACCCGGTCACCGTCTTCGCACACGAAGATCTTCTTCTCGGCCACGCCCATCACTCGACCGAGCTCGGCGTGGGCCACCATGTGGCGGTACTCGCCGTGGACGGGGATGAACCACTCGGGCTTCACGATCGACAGGAGGGTCTTCAGCTCCTCCTGCTTGGCGTGGCCGGTGGCATGGACGTCTTCGAGACCCGAGTGGACGACCTTGACTCCGAGACGCACCAGCCCGTCGATCACCTTGGTGACGTTCATCTCGTTGCCGGGAATGGGGTGAGACGACAAGATCACGGTGTCGTTGTCGTCGAGCTTGAGCCAGCGGCTTTCGCTGGCCGCCATCTTGGCCAGGGCCGACATGGGCTCACCCTGGGACCCGGTGGAGATCACGCAGACCTTGCCCGGTTCCATGTCCTTGACGTCTTCGATGTCGAGGAGCTTGTTGTCGGGGATGTTCAGCAGGCCCATGTCCTTGGCCAGCCGGACGTTCTTCTTCATGGACATACCGAGGGTGGCGATGACGCGACCCTGGGCGATGGCAGCATCGGCGATCTGCTGGACCCGGTGCACGTGGCTGGCGAAGCAAGCGGTGATGACGCGCCGGCCTTCGTTGGCCGCGAAGAGGTCGGTCAGCACCTTGCCCACCGTCGACTCGGAGCGGGAGTGGCCGCACTGGTCGGCGTTGGTGGAGTCTGACAGCAGAAGCCGGACGCCCTCGTTCTGGGCGATTGCCCCCATGACGGCGAGGTCGGTGAGACGACCATCGACGGGAGTGAGGTCGAGCTTCCAGTCGCCCGAGTGCATGATGGTTCCCTGCGGGGTGTGGAACGCAGTGGCGAACCCGTGGGGCACCGAGTGGGTGACGGGGATGAACTCGCAGTCGAAGGGCCCGAACTTGCGGCGCTCGTTGTCCTTGACGACGATCAACTTGGTGCGGTCCATGAGACCGGCCTCGTCGATGCGGTTCGAGGCAAAGCCGAGGGTGAGCGCAGACCCGATGATCGGGAAGGACAGTTCACGCAGCAGGAAGGCCAGCGCTCCGTGGTGGTCTTCGTGCCCGTGGGTGACGATGCAGCCGATGATGTCGTCGCCGCGCTCGATCAGCCAGGAGAAGTCGGGCAGGACGAGGTCGACGCCCAACATGTCGGCTTCGGGAAACATGAGCCCGCAGTCGAGCAGCATGATCTTGCCGTCGATTTCGATGGCCGCGCAGTTGCGGCCGATCTCACCGAGGCCGCCGAGGAACGTGACTGAAACTGGAGCGGCCATCAGAGCACGTAGCCGAGGTCGGTGAGGACCGTGCGGGCCTCGATGTCCTTGCCGACAGGAGCCGGACCGAGCGGGAGACGGCAGGAGCCGACGGGAAGACCGAGGAGGCCCATGGCCACCTTCACCGATTGAGAGAACACACAGGTCTCGCTGTTCATGTAGTTGAAACTGGGAAGAAGTCGGGTGTTGATGGCCCTGGCGCCGGCGATGTCACCGTTGGCGAAGGCCGCGAACATCTCTTGTTGGAGCCGGGCAGTCCAGTGGCTGGACACGCCGATCACGCCCACCGCACCGTAGGCGGCGAAGGCGAGGCTCAACGGTTCGTCGCCGCTGTAGACCTCGAAACCGTCGGGAGCTTCGGCAAGGAGTCGGGCCATCTCGGCCGGATCTCCGCCAGCATCCTTCAGGGCCACCACCGTCGGAACTTCGCGAGCCAGCCGCAGGATGGTGTCTCTGGCCAACTTGGTGACGGTGCGGCTGGGCACGTTGTAGAGCACGACGGGCAGGTCGGACGCTTCGGCGATGGCCCGGAAGTGGAGCTCGAGACCGAGCTGGGTGGGCTTGTTGTAGTACGGCACCACGGCCAGGATGGCGTCGACGCCGACGTCGGCCGCGGCCTTGGTCATCTCGATGCTGTGGGCAGTGTCGTTGGTGGTGGAACCCGCGATTATGGGCACCGTGACTGCCTCGCGCACGGCGCGGAAAAGGTCGATGCGTTCTGGGTCGGTGAGCACGGGCGATTCACCCGTGGTCCCCGCCAAAACCAGGGAATCGTTGCCGTTGTCGACGAGCCAGCGGGCCAAGTTGGCGGCCGCATCGAGATCGAGAGCCCCGTCGTCGGTGAACGGGGTGACCATGGCGGTGATTACCGGTCCGAAGCGGCTCATCGGTCTGCGACCGGTGTGGTGAACAACATCATGGCGTGACCTTACTTCTCCGCCCCCGGCTTACCCGGAGTCCAAAACCCACCGGACCGGCATCTGCGCCGATTGCCGAAGCAACCGCGCCGATACCGGTCCGAGGTGATGTTGGCGGGCTCAGCTGGCAGCGACCGCAGCGTCGGAGTCCGACAGCTCAGTGTCGCCCAGAGCAAACGACAGGTACTCGTCGCTGGTGTCGGTGAGGGTCTCGAACTCGATGACACCGAGTTCCTGGAACTTCTTGCGCAGCCAGCCGTCGTTGGCATCGAGCAGACCAAGCTTCCGGCAGTTGGGCACGATCTTCATGAACAGCATCTGCTGGAAGAGAAGCCGGTTGGGGTTGTTGATCAGGAGCGGGAGCACTTCCTTGGGCTTGAGGCCCATGCGCTCCCACACCTCTTGCTGCATGAAACGGTCGCGCATGCGCACGGCTGCTTCGAACGCGAACTCTTGGCGCTCGAGCATCTCGGCATCGCTCAGGTTGGCGTAGTACTCCTTCAGCGACAGCACCCCGAAGGCCACGTGGCGGGCCTCGTCGCTCATCACGTAGCGCAGCAGCTTCTTGAGCAGCGGCTCGGTGGTCATCTGGTGCATGAACCCGAAGGCGGCCAAGGCCAGGCCTTCCACCATGATCTGCATGCCCAGGTAGGTCATGTCCCAACGGGAATCCACGATGATGTCATCGAGGAGCAGACCGAGGTGGGAGTTCAGCGGGTAGTGACCGTCGAGCTTCGTGTCGAGATACTTGGCGAACACCTCGACGTGACGGGCCTCATCCATCACCTGGGTGGCCGCGTAGTACTTGGCGTCGATCCACGGGACCGTCTCCACGATCTTCGCCGTGCAGATCAGCGCACCCTGCTCACCGTGCATGAACTGGCTGAGGCTCCAGTTCTGGAACTCCATGCCGAGAGCCGTCCACTCCTTGTCGCCCCATTTGGCGAAGGGGGTGTGAGACAGGTCGATGTCGCCGAAGGTGCTGAGGGCCTGGTTGTCCCTGGCCACCTGCTCTTGGTCGACGATGGTGTCCCACGGCAGGTCGGTCTCACCGTTCCACTGGCTGTGCTTGGCCTTCTCGTAGAGCTTGTTGAGGGCCGGGCGCTTCCCCTTCTCGTAGTCCCACGTGAAGATGGCATCAGCGTGGTTCTCGACGGCTCGGAAGGCATCTTCCTTGTCTTCGGCCGAGACGGCCAGGATTGCCTCGAGGTCGTCGATCTCGGCGCGGCCGAGGATGTCTTCGTTGGTCGACATGGTGTGTGCTCCTATTGGTGGGGTTCAGCCGGCCAGGGCCGATGGGGATGATGCGAGGTCAGAGGCGAAGGCGGGCAGCACGAACTGCTCCACCAGAGAACGGGTGTCGTCGACCACGACGAGATCGATGCGGTCGTCGGGGTTGAACAGGTAGGAGATGAATAGCCGGGCCACCCATTCGACGCCCCACTCGGCCCGTTTGGGCGGTAGGTAGCGGTGGAGGTGGGGGCCGATGGCATCGGCGGTGTAGCGGTAGAGGACCTCGACCTGCTTGAAGCCGAGGAACGGCATGAACAGGCCAGGTTCGTGTTCGAGAACGAACTGGGCGGCGTCGTGGTCCCGCAGGAGCCGGGCCGCGACCACCAGGCCTCGGGTGAGGGCATCGCCAAGGTCGTCGGCTTCGTCGACCGCGTCGATCACAGCCAACACGTAGGACTGCAGTTCCCGTTGGCCGAGGGAATCGAAGAGGTGCTGCTTGCCCCCCGGGAATGCCCGGTACACGGTGGCCCTAGAGCATCCGGCTTCTTTGGCCACGTCGGCCAGGGACGTCTTGCCCACGCCCCAGCGAGCCACGAGCACCAGGGCGGCATCGAGGATGCGCTCGGCGACGTCGGGACCTTCTGTTGTCGAGTGTGCAGCCTGGACGGCCGCCCCAGAGGACATGAGTGAGACAGTAAGACCAAATTTGTCTCATCGTCAATGACTCAGCCTGTGACATCGGTCATGGAGATGGCTGCCATCTCTGCCTGCAGACCACTCGAACGGCGCTCAGGCCAGGATCGGAGCCATCAATTCCACTCGCACCAGTCGGCGCACCACCACGGGGTCCTCGAGGTCCCAACGACCCTCGGCCACGATGAACGACAGGCCCATCCGAGCCAACCAGTCGGCGGCCTGATCGACATCTATGCCGTCGCGTAGCCGTTCGCTGCGCAACTTCTCAGCGAAGAACGCCCGCACGGCCTCCAACACCATCGGAGCCGACTGCGACAGTTGGGGCAGGAGCCGTTCAGGCTCGGTCTCGAGCACCTTCTGCAGCACCTCGTGTTGCTCCACGGCCAGGTGGGCATGCATGAGAGCCTGCTCCAGCAACGTGGAGAAGTCGGGGGCATCGGCCACGGCCGCAGCCAGGTCGGCGAAGAACTGCCCGACTGCCCAGGTGATCGTCTCCCCGATCAGCTGATCCTTGCCGTCCGGAAAATGGCGGTAGACGGTGGCCCGGGCCACCCCTGCCTCCCGGGCGGCATCGTCGACAGTGGTCTTGGCGATCCCGTAGCGCCCGAGACAGGCCACCCCTGCTTCGAGGATACGGATGCGGGCATCGTCGGGCACCCGGTGAGGTTAGGGCGTCGATGTGCCACCATGACCACATGTCCACCGTGCTGCTCACCACCGACGGTTCCGATCTCGCCACCGCGGCCATGGCCCGAGGTATCGAGCTCCTCGGCCGGGACCACCAGTTCCATGCGCTCTCGGTGGTGGCCCCCGCGTTCGCCCCCGCAGCGGCAGTCAGCCCGATGGACAGCCATCCGCTGGTCATCGACCCAGCCCTCGAAGACGAGATCGAGCGAGAGGACCGCGAAGACAGCGTGGCCGAACTGGCCGCGTTGAACGATCTGCTCAACGTGTCGGCTCATGCCCTGGTGGAGATCGGCGAGCCCGGCCCCACCATCTGCGATGTGGCCAACCGCATCAACGCCGATGTGATCGTGGTGGGTTCGCACGGCCACGGGTGGCTCCAGCGGGTACTCATCGGTTCGGTGAGCAAGTACGTCCTGGCCCACGCACCGTGCCCGGTCCTGGTCATGCGGCTGGAAGAAGCGCACCCGGAGTCCTGAGCCTCGGCCAGACTGGGGTGTCAGCACCTGACAAAAGGATCTTTTCATGCGACCCCGTTATCGCGTTCTGGCCATCTCCCTCGCTACTGCGCTCACCCTGGTCACCGTCGGCTGCGGCGATGACAACAAGGGAGGCGGCAACGCCGCCGTCACCGACGAGAACCGCCCCTACGTCGAGGCCATGAGCACGTCGATGAAGGACTCGAGGGAAGACGAAGAAGACATGCAACTGACCGACGCTCAGATCGACTGCATAGCTCCCCGCTTCGTCAACATCATCGGTGTCGACCGCATGAAGGAAAACGGCGTCACCCCCGAGGACCTCGCTTCCGACGACCCGCTGGACTTCTCCACCTTGAAGATGGACGAGAAGGAGGGCAACACCCTCTACGACACGTTCGGGCAGTGTGACGTCAACCTCCGCGAGGTCATGATGACCAGCTTCGCTCAGGACGACGACATGTCGCCGGAGATGAGGAAGTGCATGGAAGACGTCTTCACCGACGACAACCTCCGCACGCTGATGGTCTCGAGCATGGTGAAGGGCGACGACGCCATGGAGAACGATCCCGCTGTCGCCCCGATGATGGGCCAACTGATGGGCTGCGCCTTCATGGGCATGGGCGAAGAGATGGGCGACACGGACTTCGACATGGACGCCGACGACATGGGCATGGACTTCGATGACATGGACATCGATGACTTGGAGTTCGACTTCGAGGACTGATGCCCTCAGATCGGGTGGGTCCTGCGAGGTCACATACCTCCGGGGCCCACCGGGTCGCCCCCGTTGGCCTTAGACCTGATCGACCGCCTTGGCGGCATGGCCCTTGTCCCGGGCCCGTCGCACCAGGATCATCGGATACCCGATCAGCGCCACCGTGCTGAAGATGAACCACTGCACGGCATAGGACAGGTGGGGACCTTCGTCGGGAAGCGGCACTGGTACCGGCACCGGATCGGTCTGGGTGACCGCCGGGTCCTGCTGCTCCAGTTGGATGTAGAGCGGCAGCAGATCCTCGGGTACCTGCTGGTCCAGGCGGCCAATGTCGACCCTGGCCAGGTTGGTCACGGTCTGACCCTCGGGATCGGTGGGCCCGAACGACCCCCGGGTCTCGGTCTGACGGACCAGGCCCGTGACCGATACGGGACCAGTGGGTGCCGCAAACGATTCGGGAACCGCTTCGTACTGGCCGCTATTGGAGAACCAACCCCGGTTGACCACCACCGCGTCACCGTCAGCCATCAGCAGTGGAGTCAGGACCCAG
>JBDTBS010000277.1:0-7201 GCA_039924035.1 Aquihabitans sp.
GGGCCCGGCCGTGGGCCACTTCGGTGGGGGTGGGCGGGGTACCGCCGGGGCGGGGCAACCGCAGTGGGGCCACCAGCGACCACCGACCAGCACCGGCGGCAGGACCGAGCCGGCTGAGGCGACCGGGCCGGACCCGAGGCCGGGACCGAGAGCTCGACGATGACCGAGAGCGGGCCGCGGTGCTCGATGCCGCCGACCCGCTGGACAAGAAGGCTCGCAGCGGTTGCATGGAGTCGTTGGTGACCTCACCGGCCCACACCAGGTCCCACAGAGCGGTCAGCACCGAGGTGTCGTCGTAGTCGGCGCCTGCTTCGGCCGCAGCTCGCACCAGGTCGTCCCAGAACGACGCTCCCCGGGCGGCCAGGTGGTTGCGCAGGGCTTCGTGGAGGGGCCCATCGGGGGCATCATCGGGGTCGGGTTCGGGTACCAGCACGTCGACCTGGTCCCGGAAGACCAGGCGGATTCGGCCGTCGTGGGAGCCGAGCGGGCCGGCCCCGACCCACACCACCTCGCCAGTGGTGCACAGGGCATCGAGCTGAGATCGTTCGTAGTTCTGCAGGCGCAACGGGAGCACATCGGACTCCAGCACCGAGGCAGGGAGCGAGGCCCCGGCCAGCACACCGATGGTCTCCACCAAGGCGTCGGGTCCACGTCGGTCGTCACCGATCCCCTGCCACGACGGCAGGAACCGGCCAAGAGCGGCGCCGTCGACCGGTTCGACCTCGGCCCGCAGGACGGCCAGAGACCGTCGTCGCAACTGCCGCAGCACGTCGGGGTCGCACCATTCACGGTCGACCCCACCGGGACGGAACTCCCCGCGGATCAAGCCACCGCTGGCCACGAGATCGTCGAGCACGGGACGCACCCGGTCGACGGAGAGACCGAGACGGGCTGCCACCTCGCGAGGCAGGAACGGCCCGTGGGTACGGCCGTGGCGAACCACCAGACCGTGAAGGGGATCATCCACGGGGTCGGTGTAGGCCGCCGGTAGGCCGACGGGCACGGCGCAGCCGAGGGCATCGCGCAACCGTCCTGCGTCTTCTGCGGCCACCCATCGCTCTTCACCGGCCACGCCGGTGGTGAATGCCCGCCGTTCGCCGGCCAACTGGGTCAGCCACCCCTCCACCGCCGGCCGGGAGTCGTCGACCACCCGGGCCGCCACCTCGTCGACGGTCAACGGGCCCAGTACCCGCAACAGGTCGTGGACCTCGTCGACATCACGGGCCCGGCGGTTGTCGGTGAGGCGCTGCAACTCCTCTTCGAGGTCGGCCAGCACGTCGGCATCGAGCAGGTCTCGCAGTTCCTCGGCCCCGAGCAACTCCCGCAGCAGGTCCCTGTCGAGGGCCAGGGCCGCGGCCCGCCGTTCGGCCAGAGGAGCGTCGCCCTCGTACATGTAGACGGCGATCCACCCGAAGATCAGCGACTGGGCCATGGGCGAGGCCGACGGGGTGTCGACGGCCACCATACGCACCTTGCGGGAACGCAGGTCGGTCAGCAGGCCCCGCAGAGCGGGCAGGTCGAACACGTCGTTGCAGCACTCCCGGGTGGCTTCCAACAGGATCGGGAAGCTCGGGAACTTGGCCGCCACGGCCAGCAGGTCGGCCGCCTTCTGACGCTGCTGCCACAGCGGTGTGCGTTGGCCGGGTCGACGTCGGGGTAGCAGAAGGGCGCGAGCTGCGGCTTCCCGGAACCGGGCCGCGAACATGGCCGTGGACGGCAGTTGGGCGATGACGATCTCGTCGATCTCATCGGGGTCGAAGAGCAGCTCTTCGGTGGGCAGTTCGTCGATGGCCTCAGGGAGTCGGATGACGATGCCGTCGTCGCTCCACATGAGCTCGACGTCTATGCCCCACCGGTCGGCCAGCCGGGAGCGCAGAGCCATGGCCCACGGTGCGTGGACCTGGACCCCGAACGGGCTGTGCACGCACACCCGCCAGTCGCCGATCTCGTCTCGGAACCGCTCCACCACGATGGTTCGGTCGTCGGGCACGACCCCGGTGGCCTCGGCCTGTTCACCCAGGTAGCCCAGCAGGTTGGCCGCCGCCCACGGGTCGAGGTCGTTGCGTTCGGCCAGCCGGACGACGGCCTCGGCTTCGGGCAGGGCCCGCACCTCGCGCACGAAGGCGCCGAGCGCAGCCCCCAGCTCGAGGGGACGGCCGGGGCCGTCACCGTGCCAGAAAGGCATACGTCCCGGCTGACCGGGTGCAGGCGTGACCACCACCCGTTCGTGGGTGATGTCTTCGATGCGCCACGTGGATGCCCCGAGCAGGAAGGTCTCCCCCACCCGGGTTTCGTAGACCATCTCCTCGTCGAGCTCTCCCACCCGGGTGCCGTCGGGCAGAAACACCCCGTAGAGGCCCCGGTCGGGGATGGTGCCGCCGCTGGTTACGGCCAGGCGCTGTGCCCCGGCCCGACCCCGCAGGGTGCCAGCCGCCCTCTCCCACACGATGCGGGGTCGGAGCTCGGCGAACGCGTCGGACGGGTAGCGCCCGGCCAGCAGATCCAGCACTGCCTCCCACACCTCGGCGCTGAGCTCAGCGAAGGGGGCCGACCGGCGCATCAGCGCGGCGAGATCATCGACCTTCCATTCGTCGAGCGCACAGCAGGCCACCACCTGCTGGGCCAGAACGTCGAGCGGATTGCGGGGGTAGCGGGTGTGCTCGATGAGTCCGCCGTGCATCCGTTCGGCCACCACCGCCGCCTCCACCAGGTCGGAGCGATGCTTGGGAAAGATCTTCCCCCGACTCGGTTCGCCCACCTGGTGACCGGCTCGGCCGATGCGTTGCAGACCGCGTGACACCGCGCCCGGTGACTCGACCTGGACCACCAGGTCGACGGCTCCCATGTCGATGCCGAGCTCCAGCGATGAAGTGGCCACCAGACCCCGGAGACGGCCCGACTTGAGCTCGTCTTCGATGATCAGCCGTCGTTCTCTCGACAGCGAACCGTGGTGGGCCTTGACCAGTTCGGTGTCGACCGGGGGCATGCCGACCAACTCAGATGACACGAACCGGGGCAAGTCGCTACCACCGACCGGTGCGTCGCCGTTGCGTTCGGCCCGTTGCTCGTCGGCCAGTTCGTTGAGGCGAGTGGCCAACCGTTCGGCGAGACGCCGGGAGTTCACGAAGATCAACGTGGACCGGTGCTGCTGCACCAACTCGAGAAGCCGGGGGTGGATGGACGGCCAGATCGAACTGCGGACCCGGTCGCCGATGCCGTCGGGCGGTTCGACCACCTTCCCGAGATCGCCCAGGTCTTCCACCGGAACCACTACCTCGAGCTCGAGCGATTTCGTGATCCCGGCATCGACCACGGTGACCGGACGGCGGCGGGCCGCCTTTCCGTCGACGGGGGTCTCGTAGCCGCCGAGGAAGGTGGCGATCTCGTCCAAGGGCCGTTGCGTGGCCGACAGGCCAATACGTTGCGGGGGCGTGTGGCACAGCTCGGTCAGCCGCTCGAGGGTGACGGCCAGGTGCGAACCCCGCTTGGTGGCCGCCACCGCGTGGATCTCGTCGATGATCACCGCTTCCACGTTGACCAGCGATTCGCGGGCCGCCGAGGTGAGCATCAGGTAGAGCGACTCGGGCGTGGTGATGAGCAGGTCGGGTGGGTTGCGGACCAGCTTGCGACGCTCGTCGGCGGGAGTATCACCGGTGCGCATGCCGACGGTGGGCGCCTGCACCGCGATCCCGAGACGTTCAGCGGCCCGGACCGCCCCCACCAAGGGAGCCCGCAGGTTCTTCTCCACGTCGACGGCCAACGCTCGCAGCGGCGACAGGTAGAGCAGCCGGGTACGGGCCTTGACGTCGGGGGCCGGGGTGGTGAGCAGCCGGTCTATGCCCCACAAGAACGCGGTGAGCGTCTTGCCCGAACCAGTTGGGGCCAAGATCAGGGTGTGGTCGCCGGCGGCGATGGCCGGCCAGCCTTGCTCTTGAGCGGCCGTGGGGGCGCGAAACGATGTCTCGAACCAGGCCCGAACGGGCGGCGAGAACAGGTCGAGCGAGCCGATGCCGGTCAGCCTACGGACCACCTGCGACATCGTGGTCGGAACCGTTGTCCACCCAACCGGTCAGCGAGGGCCAACCCGGTCGGTCGGCCCTGTTGGCCACGACTTTCTGGCCGCGTCCTGCTGGCCAGGTCTTAGTTGCTCGGGACGGTGGGAGCTCCAGCGTCGGCCTTGGCCACCACGATCACGCCCTTCATGTTCGGGTGGGGGTCGCACTTGAACGGGTAGTCACCGGGCGTGTCCAGTTCGACGGTGAGATCCTCGGTGAACGGGCCCGACTCGAGGGCCGTCGCCTCATCGATGCCGTTGCCCTTCACCCGCAGGTTGTGGGCCACCGAGGTGTCCTCGTTCACGAACTCGATCGTGAGGGTGCCGGGCTGTACCTCAACGCACGATTCGGAGAACGACATGTCCTTGGCCGAAATGGTGACCTCGGTGACACCAGGCGACGAGGGGGCGACCACCGTGCAGTCGTCTGTGCTCGCTTCTTCGCTACCGCAGCTACTCAGAACCACCCCGATCAACGCGGCCGCCAGCAGAGCGGCTCCGAAGTTGACCCGGGACTTGGACTCACGCTTGTTCATGCCCAGACGGTACCGACATCGCCCTTTCGCCCCCAACCCTTCTCGACGACAGGAGGGGGTTTTCCACAAGGGGCCAACCGTCGGTCCTGCCTCATAGACTCGCCGTCGTGGATGACTACGTTTCCCCTGAGTACCACCCGGCATTCGAGGAGTACTGCGAGACCATCTACGAGCTGCACGAAGACGACGTCGATGTGATCCAAGCTCGAATCGCCGAACGCCTCCAGGTGTCGCGCCCTGCCGTGTCGGAGATGATCCGTCGCATGGAGGCCGAAGGCCTGGTCGAAATCGACCGGTCCGTCCGCCTCACGGCCAAAGGTCAGCGCCTGGCCGAGACCGTGGTTCGTCGCCACCGTCTGGCCGAACGGCTCCTCACCGACATCCTCGGGCTGTCATGGGCCGACGCCCACCAGGAGGCCGGCAAGTGGGAGCACGTCATCTCCGACAGCGTCGAGGCCGCCATCGTCAAGCTGCTAGACGATCCCACCACCTGCCCCCACGGCAACCCCATCCCCGGCACCGACTACCAGGCCCCCGACGCGGTGGCTCTGTCCGAGCTCACCGTCGGAGCAGCATTCACGGTGACCCGCATACCCGAGGCCCTGGAGTTCACCCCCGGACTGCTCGACTTCCTCGAAGATGCCGCCATCCAGCCTGGCCACAGCGGGACCGTCACGGCCTTGTCGCCCGATGGCACCACCACCATCGAGATCCACGGGCGTCACGTGGGGGTCGGCTCCTATGCCAGCACCCGCATCCTCGTCACCGACGACTGAACCTGGTCGGGGCTCGAAGCCCCGACGTCAGCTTCCGACGCTGGCCGACTCCCGCTGGTCCGCCGGTTGGGTCAGCACGGCTGGTAGCTCGCCGGGATAGACCACCGAGAGCAGCTTGGTGGACCGGGTGAGGGCCACATATAGGGCCCGCAGGCCTTGGGCTTCCTCGTCGACGATCCCCGCTGGGTCGACCACCACGGTGGCATCCAGTTCGAGGCCCTTGACGATGCCAACCGGAATCACCGTGACCTGGTGCTTGAGTCCTTGCTCGATGGCCACACCGTGTTCGATGCCCACCGCTAGGAGCGCCTCGGATACCTCAGCGACCCGCGACCCCGGGCAGATGACGGCCACGTTGCCGTTGCCGACGGCTGCCACTTCGTGTTGGAGAGCAGCGACCACAGCCGGCCCGAGGGCCTGGCCCTGCGGTACCTGGTGGAGCAGCGGTGGACGCCCGTCCTGGCGCACGGAGCGGGGTGGCTTGAGGTCGGGGGCCGACACGGCCAGCACCCGAGCCGCCAACTCCATGTTGGGCCCAGGAATGCGGTAGCCGACGGTGAGCTCCTCACGTCGGGCCGGCCGTCGGGTGGGCAGCAGGCTGAGGATCTCATCCCAGTCGGCATGGGCCCAGGCACCGGTGGACTGGGCAATGTCGCCGACCACGGTCATGGAGCCGTTGAGGGACCGTCGGGTGAGCATGCGCAGCTGCATCGGCGACAGGTCTTGGGCCTCGTCGATCACGATGTGGCCGTAGGTGCGGACCTCATCGTCGTCGCGGTTACGGCGGCGGGGCCGGGGGCCGAGCAGGGCATGGGCCGCATCCAGCAACGGAACGTCGTCGTGGGTCCACACCACATCGTCGACCAACTCAGCGCGGGGCCGGTACAGCCCGGCCAGCTGCTCGTCGGACAGGACACGCTTGCCGGCCAGGCGCAGCAGAGCCTTGGATCCGAACAGGTCGTGGAGCAACTGGGCGGGGCTGAGCACCGGCCACATCCACTCCAAGGCCTCGACCACCAGTGGGTGCTTGCGGATCTGACGCCACAACTCGTCGGGCTCGATGGGAGCGCGTGACGAGTTGGCCAGGTGGTACGCCAGCTCACGTTCCACGAACCGTCGTCCGGCGTTGTGGTTGCGAAACCGTCGACGAGCGTCCTTGACGATGGATTCCGACAGGGAAACGCTGAGGGTCAGGTGTTGGAGCCCGAACGGCAGGCGCAGGGGGCGACGCAGCGGGCGCTTGCGGTCCCGCACGGCCTTGGCCAGAACGTCGGCCATGGCCTGGTGACCCTTGGTGCGGGCGGTGGCGTCGTGGTCCCGACCGCGGATGTTGACGTCGTCGACCAGGTCGGCCAGCACGGCCAGGTGGACTCCGGCTTCGCCGAGCGAGGGCAGGACCTGTTCGATGTAGGCCAGGAACAACCGGTTGGGCCCGATGACCAGCACACCTTGGTCTTCCAGCGGGAACCGGTGCGTGTAGAGCAGGTAGGCGGCCCGGTGTAGGGCCACCACCGTCTTGCCGGTACCGGGGCCACCCTGCACCACCATCACCCCGGGCATGGGGGCCCGGATGATCTCGTCTTGTTCGCCCTGGATGGTGGCCACGATGTCACCCAGGTGCCCGGACCGAGCCGTCTCCAGCGCGGCGATGAGCGACCCATGTCCTTGGAGGCCAGCCCCCTCACCGAGGTCGAGAGCATGTTCCCCGAACAGTTCGTCTTCGATGCCCAGCAGCTGACGGCCCCGGGTGGCGAAGTGGCGACGACGGGCCAGGCCCATGGCATCTCGGCCGGTGGCCCGGTAGAACGGCTCAGCCACCGGGGCTCGCCAGTCGA
>JBDTBS010000278.1:0-14485 GCA_039924035.1 Aquihabitans sp.
CGGGCCCTGCTCGACGAGCTCGGGGCCACCGATTGCCAGATCATGGTGTCGGGCGACCTCGACGAACACCGGGTCAGCGAACTGGCCGATGCTCCAATCGACCGCTACCTGTTCGGTACCCGCTTGGTGACCGGCTCGGGTGCACCCACCGCCGAGCTCGTCTACAAGCTGGTGGCCGTGGCCGACCGGCCCGATGCCGACGCCCCGCAGAAGCCAGTGGCCAAGACCTCGGAGGGCAAAGGCCACCGGGGCGGCCGCAAGGTGGCTACCCGGGTGATCGACGAGCACGGAACCATGGTGACCGAACGGGTCCTCAGCCCCACCGACGAAGCCCCGCCCGTCGCCCCCGAACACATCGAACGGGGCCTCCAGGTCCCATGGATGATCGACGGCGATGTGATCCGCCCATTCAGCCCCGACGCGGCCCGAGCCCACCACACGATGGCCCGCGCCGAACTTCCCCCCGATGCCCGTCGTTTCGAGCCCGGTCGGGCCGCCTTCGTGGCCGAACCGTCCGGCAGCGGAACCACTCCACCTGAGGAGGTCACGTCATGACCAGCACCACCGAACCCACCACCGCAGCCCCGAACATAGAGGGCGACGACCGGCTCGACCAACGACGTTGGGCGCTCGGTGTCATCGACGTGGAGAACGACTTCTGCGAGGGTGGCAGCCTGGCTGTCGACGGCGGGGCCGAGACGGCCCGGCGCATCCGCACCTGGATCGAAGATGCCCCCGACCGCTGGGTGGCCCGCTTCGCCACCGCCGACCGTCACCCCCCGGTGCTGGCCGGTCACTTCGCAGAAGAAGGACAGGATCCCGACTACCGCAGCACCTGGCCGGCCCACTGCGTGGCCGGGACCCCCGGGGCCGAACTCCACCCCAACTTGGTGCGCGACGCTCACGAATCGACCCTCTTCGACGTGCTCGTCGAGAAGGGCCAGACCAGCGCGGCCTACTCGGGCTTCGAGGGCACCACTCCCGACGGCGACACCTTGACCAACTGGTTGCGAGCCCGGGCCGTCGACGGAGTCGAGCTCACCGGCATCGCCACCGACCACTGTGTGCAGGCCACCGCCCATCACGCGCTCGACGCCGGCTTCGCGGTGCGCATCGTGCTCGACCTGTGTGCCGGCATCGACGAGACCGCGGTGGCCAAGGCCCTGGATGCCCTTCGGGAGCGAGGCGCCGAGGTGGTCACCACCACCGAGCTGGCGGCCCGGTGACCCCACCCGACGGTGGCTCCCCACCGCCCAGCCGCGAACCAGTGGCTCTCACCGTCGACATGGTCCTGCTCACCATCCGCCAGGGGGCCCTCTCCGTGCTGCTCGTTCAGCGGGGCGTCGAACCGTTCCTCGGCTCCTGGGCCCTACCCGGCGGGTTCGTCGAACCCGGTGAGACGGTGGCCGATGCCGCCCGGCGTGAGCTGGCCGAAGAGACCGGCCTGATTCACTTCGAAGGTCACATCGAACAGTTGCAGACCTACGCCGATCCCGGACGCGACCCTCGAGGTCGAGTGGTGAGCATCGCCCACCTCGGCTTCGTGCCCGATCTACCGGTACCGGTCGCCGGGTCCGATGCCGCCGCCGTTCGTTGGTGGTCGGTGGACGCTGCCCTCGATGCCACCGAACTCACCCTGGCCTTCGACCACCGCCAGATCGTGGCTGACGGGGTGGAGCGGGCCCGGTCCAAGCTCGAGTACACCACGCTGGCCACCTCGTTCGTCACGGTGCCCTTCACCCTGGGCGACCTGCGCCTCGTCTACGAAGCGGCCTGGGGCGTCGACCTCGACCCGGCCAACTTTCGCCGCAAGGTGCTGTCCACCGACGGCTTCGTGGTCGATACCGGCGAACGGATCCCCGTGGGCCGGGGCAAACCGGCCGCTCGCTACCGCCGGGGTCCGGCCACCGAGCTCCACCCGGCCATGCTGCGAACCGCGGCCGAAGGATCGTCACCCGCCCGGTGACCTCGTCGCCGCCCGCTGGTGCTCTTCGGTTTGCCGACATCCCTCGGTAGCCTGAACCCGATGACTGCCACCGATGCCCGCACCACCGCTCCATCCGTGAGCGGTTCCCCCGCAACCCTGCGCCCCAGCCGGACCGAGACCGACCGACTGGCCCAGCGGATCAACGTGGCCGAAGGCCGTGAGCTGCGCAACGTCACCTCGCCCCTCACCGGCGGCGTGCTCGGCGAGGTGCCCATCGGTACCGCCGAAGACGTGCAGGCCGCCATGGCCGAGAGCCGTCGGGTGCAGAAGCTGTGGGCCCAGAGGCCGATCAAGGACCGCGCCGCAGTTCTGCTGCGCTACCACGACCTCGTGCTCGACCACCAAGACGAGCTCCTCGACCTGATCCAGGCCGAGAACGGCAAGGCCCGAGTGTGGGCCTTCGAGGAGATCATGGATCAGGCGGTCACCGCCCGGTACTACGCCCGCCTCGCACCCCGGGCCCTCAAGCCCCACAGCCGCATGACCGCCATCCCCGTTCTGGTCACCGCAAAGGAACACCAAGTCCCGAAGGGCGTCGTCGGGGTCATCTCCCCCTGGAACTACCCCCTCGTTCTGGCCGTGTCAGATGCGCTGGCTGCCCTCGTGGCCGGCAACGGCATCGTCATCAAGCCCGATAGCCAGACCCCTTTCACTGCCATCCGGGCCTTCGAGCTCCTCGAAGAAGCCGGCCTCCCCAAGGGTCTCGTACAGATCATCACCGGCCCTGGCACCCAGGTGGGCAAGGCCATCATCGACACCGCCGACTACCTGATGTTCACCGGGTCCACCGAGACCGGTCGCACCATCGCCGGCCAGGTCGGCGAACGGCTGGTCGGATTCTCCGCCGAGCTGGGCGGCAAGAACGCCATGATCATCACCGCCGATGCCGACCTCGACCGCACCGTCGATGGGGCCACCGCAGCCTGCTTCGCCAACACCGGCCAGCTGTGCATCTCCATCGAACGCATCTACGTCGACCAGGCCATCGCCCCCAAGTTCACCGAGCAGTTCGCCAAGAAGGTCGAGGCCCTGCGGCTCGGGGCCGACCAGGAGTACACCGCCGACGTCGGCCCGCTGGCCTCATCAGCCCAGTTGGAGAAGGTCACCGAACACGTGACCGATGCCCTCGACAAGGGCGCCCGTCTGGTCACGGGAGGCAAGGCCCGTCCCGAGCTCGGCCCCTTCTTCTACGAACCAACAGTGCTCACCGAGATCACCCCCGACATGGATCTCTACCGAGACGAAACCTTCGGTCCGGTGGTGGCCATCTACCCTTACAACTCGGTCGACGAAGCCATCACCGAGGTCAACGACACCGAATACGGTCTCAACTCCAGCGTCTTCTGCGGTGACGTCAAGGCCGGTACCCGCATTGCCGAACAGCTCATGTCGGGCACCGTCAACGTCAACGACGGCTACGCCTCGGGCTGGGGCACGCTGGATGCCCCCATGGGTGGAATGAAGTCTTCCGGAGTCGGGCGCCGCCACGGCCGCGACGGCCTCCTCAAGTACACCGAATCCCAGACCATCGCCGTACGGTCAGCCCTGGCCCAGAAGCTCCAGGATGCCGGTGACGACCACAAGGGTTTCACCGCCCGGTTCACCAAGATCCTCCGTGTCGCCAAGCACCTCCCCCGCTGATATGACCGATCCTCGGTCGTCACGACCCGAACCGGTCAGCAACCGCGTCGTGCTCCTCGGAGCCGTCGGGCTGGTGGTCGTCTTGCTACTCGGCATCCTCATCGTGGTGCTGGCCGGCGACGACACCCCGGCGGGGTCGCCGCCCACTTCCGCCCCGGTACCCATCACCACCCCCGACGGAGCGGTTGTTCCGAGCGGAGATAGCCCCAGCATCATCCCCCGACCCAACGAGGGGACCGGGCCCGTCGAAGCTGGCGATCCCGGCGGTGCCGCTCAGTTGGCCTTGTTCGGCCTGCTGGCTCTTTCGATAGCCGGCATCGGGTTCATGATCTTCCACGGTGGCAAGAAGACCCAGGCCAACCGGGCCCGTTGGTTGGCCGCTGCCGAGCAACCCGAACCGCCGGCCACCGGTTCGACCGAACCCCATTCCACTGAAACTCAGGCGAACGAGACCCTGGACAGCCCTAGCGATCACTCTCCTACCTGAGCGGCCTCGCCGCTCAGGTGACGGTGGCCCGCTCCTGGTAGCGGGGATCCAGGTGTTCCGCAGCGTCGAGCACGGCCCGCAGGGCCACCACCGCTTCCACCACCTCGGCATGGGTGTTGTAGAGGGCGGCGAAGCCCAAGCGAACGATGTCGGCGGGTCGGAAGTCGCCGATCACCCCACGGGCTATGAGAGCCTGCACGATCCCGTAGGCCTCGGCGTGTCGGAACGACACCTGAGAGCCCCGACGTGCGTCCTCGCGAGGGGTGACCACCTCGAGCTCCGGGCACAACTTCTCCACGGCCTCCCGATACAGAGCGGTGAGCGACCGTGATGCGGACTGCACCTGGGCCATGGTGAACCCATCGAAGGCCGTGAGCGCAGCTTCGAGGGCCAGCATGGACAACAGCGGCGGGGTCCCCACCCGGGCTCGGGCTATGCCTGGGGCCGGTTCGTAGCGGGGTGACATCTCGAACGGGTCAGAGTGGCCATGCCAGCCGCTCAACGGTTGGTCGAATGCCTCCTGGTGACGGTGGGCCACGTAGAGGAATGCGGGGGCCCCCGGACCACCGTTGAGGTACTTGTAGCCGCAGCCCACGGCCAGGTCGACCTGGTGGTGGTCGAGGTCGACCTCCATGGCGCCAGCGGAATGGCACAGATCCCACAGCACCAGGGCACCGGCCTGGTGGGCGGCCGCGGTGATGGCCGGCAGATCCCAGCGCTCACCGGTGCGGTAGTCGACCGATGACACCGATACCAGAGCAACCTCGTCACCACGGTCGGCCAACACCTGGGCCATGTCTGGTGGGGAGGCCAGCACCACCTCGAGCCCGGCCAGGCGGGCCGCCCCGTCGAGCATGTACAGGTCGGTGGGGAACGAATCGGGATCGGCGATGGCCAGGGTCCGACCCGGTCGGAGCCGAGCTGCGCCCACGTAGGCCTTGAACAGGTTGACCGACGTCGAATCGGTGACCACCACTTGCCCGGCCGCGGCGCCGATCAAGGGGGCCAACGCGTCGCCGGTCCGGATGGGGGCATCCCACCAGCCGTTGTCGTTCCACGACGCGATCAGGTCTGTGCCCCACTGACGGTCGACCACGTCGATGACGGCGTGACGAGCAGCGCGGGGCAGGGCCCCCAGCGAGTTGCCGTCGAGATAGATGACCTCGGCTGGCAGATCGAAGCGCTGCCGGGTTGCCCCCATCGGATTCTGTGCGTCGAGCACCGCTGCCTGGCCACGCAGATCATCCATGGTCATGACTCTCTCCTCGCCGGGAGTGCAGACACGGCCCGGTCGGTCCGTTTCGATCGATCGCTCATCCGGTGACGAGCGACACCAGCGCCCAGACGGCGGCCACCAACCCGATTCCGGCCATCACCAGCGACCGGGTGACGGGGGCCTTGTCCAGGGAGCCTTCGTCTCGATCATCGCGCTGTGGGGGACGGATCACCGCGGCCAGGTTGCCGGCCACCAGGGCCGCTCCCATGGCCAACACCAGGTACACGATGAGGTCGTCTCCCAGGAACGGAGCGAAGGACTCTTCGGCGATGATCCACACGCTGAGCAGACTACCGAGGGAGGCCGGCCGGCACTGCTGCCATCACCAGCGAAACTTGCGCCATATCGGTTGATTTCATCGCAGGTTCGCCTACAGGTTCACGACCAATGGGCCGATAGGGAGATCAGTCGGTGGTCATCGCCCCACCGGCACGGGATCCCGAAGCGGGGGCCACTCTTCTTCCCTCCCCACACATCGTCAACCGCGCTTGTCCAGGGCCGGCTGCTTTGTGGTGGCCTTCGCTTCGGCCCCACCTCGCGTCTGCACTTCGGCGCTCCTCAGACGATCAGGTAACCCTCATTCACCCGGGTTCTGCCCGGTGAGGGTCCCGTGGATGTAGTCCGCGTAAGCGGTGACGCCAGCGGTGGTCAGGTGGACGGTGTCGTCTCGGAACCAGTCGCCGTGATCGGTGGTGAAGCTCCTCCAGTCGGCGAGGTAGGCCCCCGGCTCGGTGGGCACGGTGCGGGCCAGGGTTTCGTTCACGTCGTCGATCCAAGACCGGTTGGCCCGCACGGTGAGGAACACGACCGGGGTGCCCTGTGCCGCGGTGACCACGTCGTCGATCTGCTCCTCGGTGAACGTTCCGTTGGTCCCGATGTGCACGAGGAGGACATCACCAAGGCCCCGCTCATCACGTAGTGCGGTCACGATGTCGGCCACTTGAGCGGCTTGGCGGGCCACCTCGGCGTCGATATAGATGCGTTGCCCGAACCGTTCGTACAGCGCAGGAGCTGCACCCACCATCACCGAGTCGCCCACCGCGGTGACGTTGGGGCCCTCCTCGTCGCTACCGAAACGCGGAATGGTGGTGGTCGCGCCCGGTTCGGTGACCGGCACCGTCACGGTCGTTGTGGTGGCTACCGGATCAACCGGGTTGGTGGTCGGCGGAGGGGTGTCGCGACGGGACTCGATGAGATCGGCCCCCGATTCGATGCTCTCCACCGTCTCGTCCTTGGTCACCGGGGCCACGGCCATGGCCACCAACGAGCCGACGACCACCAGGCCCACCACCCCGGCCACTGCCGGTCTGAGGGCAGGCCGGTCGGTCTGTGCTGTCACCCATTCGCGGATCACCGTGAAGTTCACGTCGCCGCGATGCCAAGGTTGTTCGACGAAGCGGAAGCACAGTTCGCTCAGCACGCCCGTGATCACCAGACGGAGGACGAACGTGGGGTTCTGCCCCCAGCTGAGGTCGATGCCAGGACGGGTGTACGCGAACACCGGCCAGTGCCACAGGTAGATGCCATAGGACCGCACCCCGATGGCCTCCAGCAACGGATGGCCGAAGCCATGGGGGCCGGCCAGGCGCGCTGTCGGGTGAGATGCCACTGCCACCAGCACCACCGCGGCCAGGCTGAACAACGCGAACCCGATCCGGTACATGCCGATGCCGGTATCGGTGGCCAGGTAGAAGAAGGCCATCACCACCACAAGAGCGGCAATGCCCGCCTGATCCATCTGACGGGCCTTGCCGGCGATCGGAGCGCCACCCAGCTTCTTTGGTCGCCACACCAGAGCCAGCGCCGCGCCCAAGAGCAGACCGCTGAGTCGGCTGAACGTCGAGTAGTAGGCCGTCGACGGATCGTCACCCCAACCGGCCAACACCGCCAGCAGCGCCGCCGATGCCACCGCTCCGGCCAGGAACGTGATCGCGAGCGTCTTCAACGACAGCCCCAACCGCTTGGCCAGCAGCAAGAACACCACTGGCCACACCAGGTAGAACTGCATCTCGATGGCCAGCGACCACATGTGGCGTAGAACCGGAGGCCGGCCGATGGCCGAGAAGTACGAGTTCTCGGTGGCGATCAGGTACCAGTTGGTGGTGCCGGTGAGCGTCGAGATCACCTGACCCCGCAGCGTGTAGAGCTCTTGGCGGTGGAACAGGGCCGTGAACACCACCAGGACCGTCACCAGAGCCACCTGGGCCGGCACCAGCCGGCGGATGCGGCGAGTCCAGAACCGTCCGAGCGAGATGGTGCCGCTGCGTCCTCGTTCCGAGATGAGCAGCCCGGTGACCAGGAAGCCGCTGAGCACGAAAAACAGGTCGACACCGAGGTATCCACCCGACGCCCAGCGGTACTCCGCGTGGTAGGCGAGGACGGCCGCGACCGCCACCGCCCTTATCCCATCGAGGGCAGGGAGACGGCGACCGCCACCGGCCGTCCGCGGGGCCATCGGGGTCGACCCGTAGGTCACCTCAGAACTGATGGCCGTTCCTCTCGCTGCTCGTGGGGTTGATGGTCGGGGGGTGGACGATGGGCAGATGCTGTAAGACCAACCCGCTCACCGTGCCTGACGCGGGCATCGCCACGGTGGCACTCTCGTCATGACGTCTCACCATGATTGTGCCCTAGGGAGCCTTCCACCCAAGTCAGCGGAGTCCACCGCGGTTCAGACTGTCGAAACCGGGTGGCCGGTACCCGCCACAGGCCCGGCACTGGCCTCCGCCTACGCTTCACCGGTCCACGACCTGAGGTCCCTATGACGGCCGTCCCCTCCCCAGCAGCACCTACCCGTCGGCCGACCACGGTCACGGCTACGGCATGGGTGGCGCTGGCTGGTCTGGTGGTGGCCTTCATCGGGCTCGGGGTGCTCCTGCGCCCGTTGCACACACCCACCCAAGACTGCGGGACGGCAGCGGGGTTCCTGCTCGACGGCCGCGTCAATGAGTTCGTCAACCCCGATGCTCCGCCCGCGGGCATCACCAAGGCCGAAGCTCTCGCCAACAATGCCAAGCCCTGCCAGGAACGGGCTGGCAACCGGGCCCTACCAGCGGGGATAGCGGTGGTGGTTGGCACCCTGATCGGCCTGATCGCCGTGGCGGTAGAGGCAATCGTGCGCTGGCGTTGGCGAGCCGCAACCCGCCGCGCCTACCTCGCCGGTTCCATCGCCAGCCCCAACGATGAGCTCGCCGACCCCGGCCCAGCCTGACGGGCCCGGCCGAACTCGGTCAGCGGAAGGCCACTGCTCCCCGGCCGGTGGCCAGACGCCATGCTTCTTCCTGGCGGCCCAACTCGGTGGCTGGTGCTGCGTCCACCCAGGGCCACAGCTCCTCGGCGATGCTGCGCCAGTTGGCGGTAGCCCGCAGCTCACCCAGCACCGCATAGAGCCCCAGGTTGATCCGTTGGATGATCACCATCGACGGGGGCACGTTGGCAGCCTTCATGATCTCGCCGTGGTCGCCGCTGGTATCGAAGAATCGGGCCACCGTGTCGCTCGCGTACTCCTGGGTCATGGTGAGCGGACCGTCGTGCTGGACGAACTCGTAGAAGTGCCCGAAGTAGTCACCGACCTGCTCGTCGGTGAAGTCGTTGTCGGCCTTCAGCAGGCCCACCGACTCCACGATCCGACGGAACGCAGGCACGTCGTGGTCGCGGACCATGGCCTGGATCATCTCCTCGAACGGGCGGAGCTCGTCGGCCGTGAACTTCTTGACCAGTCCGAAGTCGAGGAACGTCACCCGACCGTCGGGTCCGAACAGGTAGTTGCCGGGGTGGGGGTCGCCGTTGAAGGCCCGAAGTCGGTAGAGGCTGCCGAACACGAACCGGTAGATGGCTTCGCCGGCCAGGTCCCGCTGCTCGGCTGACCAGCCGGTCACCTCGGAGAACCGGGCTCCGGCGGCCAGTTCGGTGGTGAGCACCCGTTCGGCGCTCAGCTCGCCAACCACCTCGGGGACGTGGATGAACGGGTGATCGCGGTAGTACGAAGCGAACAGGCTTTGGTTGTCGGCCTCTATGCGGTAGTCGAGCTCTTCACCGATGCGCTCCCGCAACTCGTCGACCAACGGTTTCGGATCGAGACCGGGGAACATGGCCTTCATGGCGCCGAACAACAGGCCGGCATTGTCGAGGTCGCCACGAATGGCCTCGCCCACGCCGGGGTACTGGACCTTCACGGCCACCGCCCGGCCGTCGTGGGTCATGGCCCGGTGGACCTGACCTATCGACGCGGCCGCGATGGGAACCGGGTCCCATTCGGCGAACACGTCTTCGGGCGGGGCTCCCAGCTCGGCCTCCACCACACCAGCGGCCAGCTCGGGAGCCATCGGGGGTGCGTCCTGCTGTAGCTGGGCCAACGCGTCTCGAACCGGTTCGGGGAGGCCCTGATCGAGGTAGCTGGCCATCTGGCCGAGCTTCATCATCGCTCCCTTGAGGTTCCCGAGCGTCTCGGCCACCTGCTCAGCCGTCCGGAGCTGACGGGCCTCGTCGATCTCCACCTTGCGCTCGGCATCGGCGAACACCCGCCGAGCCTGGTCGGCGGCCCACCCGCCGCCGACCTTGGTGGCCGCACCGGCCAGCACCAGGTTGCGGTGCCCCCGACCGGTGGCCTGGAGAGGTGACACCGGACCCGCCGACGCGTTCTCAGTACGCGATCGCGACCGCCACCACGCCACTCCACCCCCCGCCCCGAGTACCGCCAGGGCCACATTGCGACGAAACGACATGCAGCGAAGCTACCGGCCCGGCCTGGGGCTGGGCACCACGCCACCAGCCCGGCGGGACCGTCGTCAGCGCCGGGAGGACCCACCCCGGCTCCGTGGTGCGGGCGGGGTGGCGGTAGCCGGATCGACGGGCCAGTCGTGCTTGGGGTAGCGGCCGGCCATCTCCTTGCGCACCTCGGTCCAGGTTCCAGCCCAGAAGCCGGGTAGGTCGGCGGTGACCTGCACCGGACGTCGGGCCGGCGAAAGGATGTGCAGCACCACCGGGACCCGGTCACCAACCACCGTCGGGTGACCGGTCACACCGAAGAGGTCCTGGGCCCGCACCGCGGCCGTGGGGGAACCGTCGGCGTAATCGATCTTCAGGGTTCGACCGTTTGCCAACGTGACGGTGGTGGGGGCCAGCCGGTCGAGGTCGGTCCGCATCCGGTGGTCGAAGCCGCTGCGCAGAACCGTCGACAGGTCGAGAGCTGCCAGGTCCCGGCGACCGGTCGCTCCCACCAGATATGGCGCCAACCAGGTCTCGGCATCGGCCAGCAGCGCGGCATCGCTCACGTCAGGCCAGCGGTCACCGTCCACGGCCCGCAAGAAGCCGATGCGGCGCTGAAGGGCCCGGGAGCCATCGGTCCACCCCAGGGCCGACCCCTCGGTGGCCCGCACCCGATCAACCAGGGCATCCACGGTGTCAGGACCTGGTTTCGCCCGACCTTCCACCGACTTCAGCACCAGCGCCCCGGCTCGGGTCTCGGTCCGCGACCGGAGGTCGTCGATCTCGGGCGACCACTGCAGCACGGTGGTGACCTCCATCTGATCGTCGAGCAGGGACCACACGTCGGTGGCATCGAGCGCCGCGGCCGTACGAATCCGCCCATCGCCGATCCCGGCATCCAGTTCGGCCACAGCCAGAAACGGAGCAGCCGACAGCGGATCGGTGGTGGGTAGCTCGGCCCCCCGACCGTTGTGGAGGCGGAAACGACCTCCGCCGGTGGCCTGAGCGATGCGCTCCGGGTAGGCCAACGCCACCAACGGACCCAGAGCCGTGGGATCAGCGCGGGACTCGGACTTCGCACCGCCGGCGCGTCCGCCATGCCTGCCGTGGCTCTTGCCGACACGATCGGTCGGACCGTTGGGCCCATCTCGACCACTACGACCACGGCTCGGGCTGTCGCTGCCCTTACCGTCACGGCCAGCGGTACCCACCCGCCGTTCGAGCTCGCTAGCCCGACGGGCCACTGTGCGCACCACGTGGCGGTTCACGTTGCCCGGCAGCTCACCCTTGCGGTCGACCACAGCCACCCGCTCGGCCAGGTCGGCGGGCCGGTCGTTGCGGTAGCCGGTGAGGATGTCCCGCTCGTCGAGGAGAGCGGCCAGCACCGCCGCGGTGCGACCGTGGCCGGAGCGACGTCCATCCACCAACAGGCGGGCCAGGCGGGGATGAACCGGCAGATCGGACATGGACCGGCCGACAGGCGTGGGCCGGCCGGCATCGTCGAGGGCGCCCAGTTCGCTCAACAGGGCCACCGCTTCTTCCCAGGCTCGGGCCGGGGGCTGGTCGAGGAAGGGCAGGTCACCGGGGTCACTCCCCCACGCAGCCAACTCCAGGGCCAGGCCGGTGAGGTCGGCGGCGGCGATCTCCGGGGTCGGGAAGGCGGGACGGCGGAGGTGTTCGGCCTCCGACCACAACCGGTGGGCCACGCCCGGCCCGAGGCGGCCGGCCCGGCCGGCCCGTTGGTCGGCCGAGGCCTGTGAAGCATCCACGGTGACCAGCCGGGTCAGACCCGATCCGGCATCGAAGCGGGGGCCACGAGCCCGGCCGGCATCGACCACGATCCGCACGCCGGCCACCGTCAGGCTGGACTCCGCGATGTCGGTGGCCAGAACCACCCGGCGACGGCCTGCGGGCGACGCTTGCAGGGCTCGGTCCTGGTCGGCCGGGGGTAGCGACCCGTGGAGTCGGTGCACATCGACACCGTTGGGCAGGCCCTGCCCCAGAGCCTTGGCCGTCCGGTCGATCTCGGCCGCTCCGGGCAGGAACACCAGCACGTCGCCCTCCGAGCTGGTGCGCAGGGCCTCGGTCACCACCCGGGCGGTGTGGCCTTCGAGCCGGTCCCGCTCGTGGGCCGGGTGCCAGCGGACGGTGACCGGGTACTGGCGACCGTCGCTGTGCACCTGCGGGGCCGGGCCCTGATCTCCACCCACCAGGGTGGCCAGCCGGGTGGCATCGAGGGTGGCCGACATGGCCAGTACCCGCAGATCGGGGCGGATGGCACCCCGGGCATCGAGGAGCATGGCCAGGGACAGGTCGCTGGTGAGGTTGCGTTCGTGGACCTCGTCGAGGATGACCAGGCCGGTACCGGGTAGCTCAGGGTCCCGTTGGAGGCGACGCACCAGGATCCCCTCGGTGATCACCTCGATGCGACTGGATGCCGTGAGCACCTTCTCGTCGCGGGTCCGGTAGCCGACGGTTCGCCCCACCGGTTCGCCGAGGAGTTCGCTCATGCGCCGGGCCGCGGCCCGGGCCGCCAGCCGCCGAGGTTCGAGCACCACGATGCGCTGGTCGCCCAGCCACGCTTCATTCAGCAGCCGAAGGGGCACCACGGTGGTCTTGCCTGCCCCCGGCGGAGCCATGAGCACGGCATGACCGACCCCGCGCAACGCGCGGCGGATCTCCCCCACCACGTCCTCCACCGGCAACCCGGTAGGAGCAACGCCAGAAACGGTCACCGCCCCAGTGTGCCGGATCCCCAGAGCCGCCGAGACCACGAAATGACGTTGATCCGCCACCGTATGGGCGCAGGATCAACGCTATTTCGAAGGGTGGTCTGCCTGATTGGTGATGCCGAAGGGGACGTGGACGCTCGGGATCTCGAGAGCCGCCGACTCCAAGTGGCTCATCTGATCGTCGAAGAAGATGTGAGGGCGCAGTTCCCGGAGTACGCGGGCCTTCTCGATGCCGCCGAGGAAGAAGGCATCGTTGACCCGCAGGTTCCAAGCCTTGAGGGTTTGCACGACCCGCTCGTGAGCGGGGGCGCTTCGAGCAGTCACGATCGCCACCCGGACCCGTCGCTCGTAGGTGGAGTCTTCGCTGATCCGCTGATCCTCGAGATCCTGGATTCGGTTGAGCTCCCGAAGTAGCCGCTGGAGGTAGCCCGGAGCGCTAGGCACACCAGCGTTCGAACGTTCGTGAGCGTGAAAGGCATCGAGCCCCTCGGCCTGCATGACCCGCTCGGAAGTGTCATCGGCCAGGACGCCGTCGAAGTCGAAGGCAATCCTGAGCTCGCGCCCTTCGGCATGTTGTGTGACGGCCCCGACCACCTGACCCGCTGGTAGTCCGGCATCGACGGCAGCGCGCACATCTTGGCTGCTACCCGATAGGAACAGGGCCATGTTCAGCGCACCGATATAGGCATTCGGTGAGCGGCCCTGCGTGAAGATGGCCCGGGATATGTCGAGACCGTGGGCAGCTACCGACCGCATGACCCTCAATCCCGTTTCAGGATCGTTACGAGACAGGATGATGACCTCCACGATGGGATCGTCATCGGCCGTGAGATCGTTCAGGGCGAGAAGTCGCTTGATGAAGCCGAAGGCCACCCCCGGTTGGAGGGTGTCGTCGAGATGCTCCTCCTGAAAGCGCCGATACCGAGTCTCACCCTCGGTGCGGAACACCTCATCAGAGTCGGTGAGGTCGAACAAGGCACTCGAAGCCACTCCGATGACCAACCTGCCTTCGAGGCCGTATGCCATACCCGCTCCCCTCCTGGAACCTCTCCATCGTGCGGCCCGAATACCGCTAGAACCACCGAAATGGCGTAGATTCTGGTCGTCTGACGACCAAAATCTACGCCATTTCGAGTGATTTAGGCTACTCGCGGGCCATGTTGGCGAACTTGGTGTAGTGGCTGAGGAAGGCCAAGCGGACCACGCCGGTGGGACCGGCACGGTGCTTGGCCACCAAGATCTCGGCCGTACCGACATCGGCCGACTCGGGGTTGTACTGCTCGTCGCGGTACAGGAAGGTCACGATGTCGGCATCCTGTTCGAGCGAACCCGACTCCCGCAGATCTGAGAGGAGCGGGCGCTTGTCGGCTCGCTGCTCGAGGCCACGGTTGAGCTGGGCCAAGGCCACCACCGGGCACTTCATCTCCCGGGCCAGAACCTTCAGCCCACGACTGATCTCGGCCACCTCGGTCTGGCGGTTCTCGGCGCGCGAGTTACCGGACATGAGCTGGATGTAGTCGACCACGATCAGCCCGAGTTGGCCGACCTTGGACTGCAAACGCCGGGCCTTGGAGCGGATCTCCATGACCGTGACGTGCGGGTTGTCGTCTATCCACAGGTTGGCGTCACCCAGGCGGCCGATGCCGTGGCTGATG
>JBDTBS010000279.1:0-11255 GCA_039924035.1 Aquihabitans sp.
GGTGAACGAGACCGGAACAGGCCAGCGGCGCGAGCTTCCCGAGTCGGCCTCGGGCGACTCTTACGGCGGCTCAAGTGTCTCGACGGGTTGTGACGGTGAAAGCTCGGTCCTTGTCCACGGTGACTCGGACCCGACCTCGAACGACGCGCTCCGGGCCTTTCGTCTCACCGGTCGTACCTGGGACGAGCTGACGGTGCCCGAGGAGGTAGATCGGGCTGGCTCCCTCGCCACGATCGATGCCAGTTCTCCAGGTGGATCGGCGGTGACTTTCACGCGTCTGGCCGACGAGAACGCTGGCCTGGTGCGCACCACCTACCTGCTGCCGACAGGGGGCGAGAGTTTTGTCGAGGTCCCGGACGGACTCGATCAGAGCGGTCGGTCCGAAGACGATCTCACCCCGTTGAATCTCTACTTCGACCCCACCGACCACGCGGTCATCTCGATCTCGACGTCGAGCGCCAAGAAGATCGTCATTCGGTGGACCGAGCTTCCCTGACACTCGCCCGCTGGCCGCTTTCGTTCACCGTCTCGAACGGTTCGGGCGGTGACGCGTCGCGCCCTTTGGAACCCGGAATCACCGGTGACGACCAATCGAAAAGGGCACGTAGTGGGCACGGCGGCCGGTTGCGAGCACTGATCAGGTCGGGCCGCAACGCTGTGACCTGGGAAAACTTGGTGGAGACGATGGGAATCGAACCCACGACCCCCTGCTTGCAAAGCAGGTGCTCTGCCAACTGAGCTACGTCCCCCGAATGCTCGACGCACGGGTCGCCGGGCGGGGACTGGTCATCGTAGACCTGTGACGTGTCCCAGGCCCACGTCGGGATCGGGCGTCGACGTCGGCGACGAGGGCAACCATCCCTTGTGGCCTCATGGTCGACCCGTACGCTCGGGACCACCAAACGACATCGTCCCGCGGGAGACGAACCAGCGGCTTGTATCGGCGTCGGCCTTCCCCAAGTGGACGGAGGACCGGAATGACTCCCACTCCACAGGCTGCTGAACGGTGATCTCGTGCCGATTGGTAAGCAGATGCTGACCCGTGATCGCGCCTGGCTGGTGGTCCTGGCAGTCGGTCTTACGGCCGTCGCCATTGCTGCCGCGCTCGGTGAGACTGCTCAACTGACCATCGGTCTCGTCGCCGGCTTGCTAACGACCGTTGCCACCGGGGCCGTGGCCCGACGCCAACGTCCGGGAGCTCGTCTGCCGTGGTGGTTGTTCGCCTGCACGGCTGCGGGGTTCGTGGTGGCCGCGGCGACCCGAGAGATCCTCGTGAAACTCGAAGTCTCCGGCGCTTTTCCCTCCCCCGCTGACGCCTTGCAACTCGCGTCTTACTTGACGCTCATCGTGGCCGTCTACCAGTTCGGATCGGTCCGGTCGGCGGGACGCAACTTCGCCGCGCAGGTCGACGCCATGATCGTGGCGGTGGCGGTCACCGTGGTGGTGTGGGCAGTGCTATTGGCGCCCTATATCGCCGATGCCACCGTGCCGTGGAACGAACGGGCGTTGAACGCCACCTATTCGGTGCTGATGACCCTTACCTTGGCCGCCACCGCTCGTCTGGCCGTGTCACCGGGTGCCCGGACGACCCCCTACTACCTGATCGTTGCAGCGCTGCCCCTCCTGTTTTTCAACGACGTGATCGCCACTCTGGCCTCGGTACAGGGCCGGGAGACGGCTTGGACCCTCGTCTTCGCTCCGCTCGTCAGCATCCTGTTCACCGCCGCCGCGCTCCACCCCCGAGCGCGGTACCTGCTGGACCCACCATCCGAACATCCGACCCACCTGACCCGTAAACGGGTCACGTTGCTCATGACGACGTTGCTGATCGTGCCCGGCCTCGCCCTCTGGGCTGACCAGACCGACAGCACCCTCGACATCACGGTGGTGGTCACCGGTGCGGTGGTGTTGACCGGTCTGGTCATGGGTCGCATCACCTTGCTGGCCCGATCTCAGGAACGAACGATGGAGGTTCAGCAGATCCAACGCGAGGCCAACGCCGCCATCGCGTCGGCCACGACCCGTCAGGCGATGCGTCGGGCCGCGCTGCGGGCCGTCAACCGACTCCTCGACGACGGGGCATCCCGCGTCGCCATCGCCCGGTTCGTCGACGAGACCCTGCAGGTGGTCGATGCCTCCGGGTACGCGGCCGAGCAAGCCATTGGTACAACCATCGACATCGACCGCGTCCACTCCACGCTCGCCGCTGGGCTGACCCCTCTCGAGTCTTCGACGGTCGAAGCCACCACACCGTTGGACCTGGCCGAACCTCCCCTCGAATCGACGCAAGACGACGGCCTGGTCAGCCTGCTGGTCGTCCCGCTGAGCGCTCAGAACCAACTCACCGGCGCTCTCATCGTCACCACCACCCGCCCGGTGGGCCCACAGCTCCGGCAGAGCATCGAGACCTTGGCCTCCACGGTTTCGTTGGCCCTCGAGAGTGCAACGCTCACCGAGAACTTGCACCGTCGCCGGAGCGAACGTCGGTTCCGTGCCCTCGTCGAGAACTCCTCGGACATCGTGCTGGTGGTCAACGAGGACCGATTCATCACCTTCGCCAGCCCCGCCGCTCATCGCCTCCTCGGTCTTTCCGAGCAGGATCTGGTCGGAACGCACCCCGCCCGCTGGGTCCATCCCGAAGATTGGGCCGCGCTGGCCACGGCCTTCGATGCCGGCACCACACCCGTTCGCGCCGGCGACGCTGGTCTCGAGACCCGGATCCGCCACATCGATGGTGAAAATCGTTGGTTCGAGATCCGCACACGGGATCTCCGGCACGAGGCCGAGATCGAAGGGCTGGTCGTGACTGCATCGGAGATCACCTCCCGCAAGGCCACCGAACAGCGTCTGGCCGAGAGCGAGGCCCGGTTCCGGGCCCTCGTCCAGAACACCACCGACGTGGTGGCCGTGGTCAGCGAAGAGGGCATCTTCTCCTACGTCAGCCCGGCGGTCACCGGCCTGCTCGGCTTCACTCCTGAAGAGGTGGAGGGCACGCCCGCGCTGGCCATGTTGTCGCCTGTCGACGCCGCTCAGTTCGGCCTGAACTATCCCTCACTGGCCGACGGACGGGTAGAGGGTGCACTGCGAGAACAACAGGTGGAAACACGCTTGCGCCATCGCTCAGGCGAAGAGCGCGAAGTGGAGATCATCCTCACCGACATGCGCGACGAGCCTGCCGTGGCCGGCATCGTCTTCAACGTGCGAGACGTCACCGTCCGCAAGGCCCTAGAACGGGATCTTCACTACCAGTCGCTGCACGACAACCTCACCGGTCTGGCCAACCGGGTCATGTTCACGCAGCAGACCGCTTTGGCGCTGCAGGCCGCCGAACCTCACGGGGCCACCATCGGGGCCCTCGTAATAGACATCGACGATTTCAAGACGGTCAACGACAGCCTCGGCCATGCCCTCGGCGATCAGTTGCTCAAACTGGTAGCCACCCGACTGGCTGATCGTCTACCAACCGCAGACCTGGTAGCGCGACTCGGCGGCGACGAGTTCGCGATCCTGGTGGTCGATGCTTTGAGCGCGGCAACCATCAGCGACGTGGCCGCCCAGGTACAGGCGATCGTGGCCGATCCGTTCCAAATCGACGGACGTGAGATCCAGGTCACGTGCAGCGTCGGCATGGCCATGTCCGCCGACGGAAGCTACGACGCCGAAGTACTGCTGCGCAGCGCCGATGCGGCCATGTACCTGGCCAAGGAACGAGGCAAGGCCGGTGCGGCCATGTACGAGGATCACCTCTACACCCGCATGTTCGAACGCCTGGAGCTGAAGGCAGACCTGGCCAGGGCTGTCGACGACGGTCAACTGCGGTGCCACTACCAGCCGATCGTGTCGCTGCAGACCGGTCAGATCACCGGTCTCGAAGCGCTGGTGCGTTGGGAGCACCCACTTCGGGGTCTGCTGTCCCCCGATGCCTTCATCGGCTTGGCCGAAGACACCGGTCTGATCGTCCCGCTTGGTCGTTGGGTACTGCGAGAGGCCTGCCAGCAACTGCGTGAATGGCAGCTCAAGATGTCGACAGGAGCCACGTTGACCATGAGCGTGAACCTCTCGGTCCGACAGTTGGCCAGCGATTCGATCATGAGCGACATCCGTGATGCCATCGTCGACACCGCCATCGACCCCACCACGCTCACCTTGGAGATCACCGAGAGCACCTTGATGCACGACACGGACGTGAATCAGGATCGACTGAAGGACCTACGGGCACTTGGACTCTCACTGGCCGTCGACGACTTCGGCACCGGCTACTCGTCGCTTCAGTACGTACAGCGGTTCCCGATCGACATCATCAAGATCGACCGCAGCTTCGTGTCCGGTCTCGGTATCGACCCCGGCAACGGCGCTGTGGTGCAGTCGATGATCGAACTGGCGCAACGGCTCGGGGTACACACCGTTGCCGAAGGCATCGAGCAGCCCGAGCAGCTGGCGATCCTCCAATCGCTCGGCGCCGACCTGGCCCAAGGGTTCCTGTTCTCAGAACCGGTACCGGCCGAGGCGATCGATGCTCTGCTTGCGGCCAGCCCCCATGAGAACCCTCGCTTCATCCTCAGCTGAGGCGGATCGACAAATGCCGGTAACGTCGGCGCGCGTGTCCGCCTCTCCCATCTTCATCTCGCGGCTCACCCGTCTATCGCTGGTGGACCACGACGGGGACCCGGTCGGTCGAATCCAGGACGTCGTGCTGGTCCCGTCGGGCGTCGACCTACGCGTCCTCGGCTTCATCGCCCAGTTCCAACGCCGTCACATCTTCGTGAACGTCGCTCGGATCAGCGAGATCGAAGGCACCGGGGTCCGGCTCCGGGGAGGGACCGTGGACATGCGGTCGTTCCAGCCCCGCCCCGGCGAGCGTCTAGCGGTGCAGCACCTGTTCGACCAGAAGATCGGAGACGAGGTCCTCACCGACCTGGCCATAAGCCCCGGCCCAGACCGGGCCTTCTGGTTCGTCACGCAGGCCGCGCTCGGCAAAAGGGGTCCCCTCCGCCGACGCACCCCTCGGGTGGTGCCGTGGACCGAGGTGGCCAGCCACTTCGCCAACACCCCCGACATGGACGAGGTGGCGCAGCTACGCGACCTGCACCCCACCGACGTGTTCACTCGACTCCGGTTGCTTCCCCTGGCCCGGAGACAAGCGGTCATGGCCCTACTGGCCGACACCGAGCTCGCCGACCTGCTCGAGGAGATGCCCGAAGAAGAGGCCATCCGCCTCATCGAGACCCTCGACCTGGACCGGGCCGCGCACATCCTCGAGGAGATGGAGCCCGACGATGCCGTCGACCTTCTCGCCGACATGCCCGAGATCAACCGGACCGAGTTGCTCACCCGCATGCGACCCGAGGAGAGCACCCCCCTGCGGCGGCTTCTGGCCTACGACGAGAACACCGCCGGAGGTCTCATGACCCCAGAGCCGGTGATCCTCGACCACAAGACCACTGTGGCTGAAGCCCTTGCTCAAATACGCGAGCGGGACCTGGCCTCCGAACTGGCCGCCCAGGTCTTCGTCGCCCAACCTCCCACCTCCACCCCGACCGGCCGCTACTTGGGCGTCGTCGGGTTCCAGCGTCTCCTGCGCGAACCTCCGGCCACCGAGCTCGGCCACTGCCTCGACGACTCGATCGAACCGGTCTCGCCCGATCTGCCTTTGCGGGAAGTAGCCGAACGGTTGGCGTCCTACGACCTGCTGGCCGTGCCGGTATGTGACCAGGCCGGCCGGCTCGTCGGGGCCGTGACCGTCGACGACGTACTCGACCACGTGCTCCCCTCCGGGTGGCGACGCCGGGCTGGTCGAAGATGAGCCGCCGCGCCAGCCCCCTCTCGGAACCACGACGTGGCCGGATGGGGAGCTTCTACGACCCCGATGCCTTCGGTCGCTTCTCCGAGGCCATCGCCCGGACCCTCGGGACCGGTCGGTTCCTGGTCATCCAGACCGTGGTGGTCGCAGCCTGGATAGCGGTCAATGCCCTCGCTGCCCAGCTGCGATGGGACCCGTACCCGTTCATCTTGTTGAACCTGGCGTTCTCCACTCAGGCCGCCTACGCCGCACCCCTGATCCTGTTGGCCCAGAACCGTCAGGCCGACCGGGACCGAGCCCAGGACGAGATCGACCGCGGGGTCAACGAGCGGACCCAAGCCGACACCGAATATCTGGCCCGGGAGCTGTCGTCAGTTCGGCTCACCCTGGCCGACGTGGTGACAGCCAACGATCTCCACCAAGCCGTCGACCGGATGAGCGTCGCCCTCGACGCTCTCACCTCCCGCATAGAGGCCATGGCCCCCCGGCCCGACCCCGGCCCTCGAACCAGCCCAGATGATGGTGAACTCAAACAATGACCCGCTACGCCTCACATCGACGATCAACGTCACGAACCTTGACCGCCACCGTGCTCGCCAGCCTGCTCGTATTGGGAGCCTGCTCGACCTCAGGTGAGGGTTCGGCCGAGCCCGCCGCCACAACCTCCACCATCGTCGGGTCCACCGAACCAACCCCCGACGACCCTCCCGTCATCCTCGACTGGCAGGACTGCGATGGCCGCTTCGAATGCTCAGAGCTCGTCGTGCCCCTCGACTACGACGACCCCGACGGGGAGACCATCACCCTGGCCATGACCCGGCGCCCGGCCAACAACCCCGACGAACGCATCGGCACGATCATGATGAACCCTGGCGGCCCCGGAGGCTCGGCCATCGAACTCATCGGATACATGTTCCTGCCCGGCGACCTCATGGACCGGTTCGACCTCCTTGGGTTCGATCCCCGTGGGGTCGGGCGCAGTTCGCCGATCGACTGCCACACCTACCTGCAGGACATCTACGACGCCGACCCCACCATGGAAGACGCGGCCGACAAGGAGCACTACCTGAACGTGTCCCAGGCCTTCGCCGACGAGTGCGAAGAGAAAGCCGGCGACGTGCTCCCCCATCTGGGTACCGCCAACGTGGCCCGCGACATGGACGAGGTCCGCAACGCACTGGGCGAAGACCAGATCAACTACGTGGGCTACTCCTACGGCACGTCGATCGGCCAGCAATACGCCCGCTTGTTCCCCGAGCGAGTCCGCACCATGGTCCTCGACGGGGTGGTCGACCAGACCCAGACCGGCCTCGAAGGAGCGCTCGGTCAGGCCGCGGGCTTCGATATGGCGCTCGACGCCTACATGACCCACTGCAATGCCACCGATTGCGGCCTGGAACCGTCGGCTGAAGAAGTCATCGACAAGGTGATGGAGGCCGCCGAGAAGGCGCCGATCCCGTCACCGGGGGCCGACCGGGCGGCAACACCTGGCGTGGTCACCCTGGGGCTGGCTCAAGCGTTGTACGCCGAGTTCTTGTGGCCGACTCTCACCGAGGCGCTGGTCGACGCCGGGAACGGTGACGGGACGGGACTGGTCGACCTGGCCGACCAATACCTGGGTCGCAATCCCAACGGCACCTACAACAACGGTTTCGAGATCTACTTCTCGGTGAGCTGCCTCGACTCGGCCTGGCCCGACGATCCCGAAGAGGTCTTTGCCGCCGCGAAGGAGGCCGGGAAGAAGTACCCGCGGGTGGGCGAAGCACTGCTCAACGACTACGTGCGCTGCACCCTCTGGCCCACCGACCCCGACCCACTGGTGCCCATCACCTCCGACCTGGAGGGCCTGGCCCCGGTGGTGGTCATCAGCACCACCGGTGATCCGGCCACCCCGTACGAATCTGGGGTGCGAGTGGCCAAGCAGATTCCCGGTGCGGTCCTCATGACCAACGAAGGCGAAGGGCACACGATCTTCGCCAACGGCAAGGCTTGCATCGACGATCCGGTGGTCGCCTACCTGACAGACCTCGAGGTTCCCGAGGACGGGTTCACCTGCTGATCGCCGGGTCGGTCAGCCGGCCTGATCGCTGGCCACCAAAGACTCCAGGGTCAGCTCGGGCTTGTCGGCCAGCAGCCGGTCGAGCCAGTAGATGCTCTCGAACACGGCAATGAGCGTCCCGTCGGACCGGGCGAGGACGTCAACGCCCCGCATGCCCCGCAGTTCGGGAGCGCTGGCCTCGTCGGTGCGACGGGCAACGGAATAGGAGGTGGGGCTCAGTTCCACGGGGGCGCCGAACTCGTTCTCCAAACGGTGCACGGCCACGTCGAACTGCATGGGTCCGACCGCGGCCAGCACCGGAGCCTGGTCGCCGGTGTCGGGATGGCGCAGCACCTGCACCACGCCCTCCTCGTCGAGCTGAGCGATGCCTTTGCGGAACTGCTTGAACCGACCGGTGTCGCGCACTCGGGCCACCGTGAAGAACTCGGGGGCGAAACTCGGGATGCGAGGGAACTCCACCCGCTTCTCGAACCACAGCGTGTCGCCCACCCGCACATCGGTGGCGTTGACCAAACCGATGACATCGCCGGGATAGGCCACGTCGAGGGTCTCACGGTCGGCCCCGCTGACCGTATGGGCGTACTTGGTCGCGAAGGGCTTGCCGGTCGTGGCATGGGTGACGACCATCCCCCGCTCGAAGGTGCCCGAACAGACCCGGATGAACGCGATTCGATCCCGGTGGGACTTGTCCATGTTGGCCTGCACCTTGAACGCGAAGCCGCTGAACGGATCGTTCAGGGGTCGGGGCGCGCCAGCGGCATCGGGCCGCGGACCGGGCGCAGGGGCCAGGTCGATCACCGCGTCGAGCAGAAGTCTCACCCCGAAGTTGGTGAGCGCGGAGCCGAAGAAGGTCGGCGACATCTCGCCGCCCAGGAACAGTTCCTCGTCATGGTTGAGGCCCATGGTGTCGACGAGTTCCACACCGTCGCGAGCCGACGTCCAGGCTTCACCTTCTTCGGCCGCGGCCCGTTCAGGGTCGATGATCTCCTCGGGGGCTTCGGTGGCCCCGCGGGCCGTCCGGGTGAATCGGATGAAATCACCAGAGCGGCGGTCGATGACCCCCCGGAAGTCTCCGGCGATGCCTACCGGCCAGGTGACCGGAGTGGGCACCACGCCGATCTTTGCTTCGATCTCGTCGAGGAGCTCCAACGGTTCCAGTCCGGGGCGATCCCACTTGTTGATGAAGGTGATCAACGGCATCTGGCGGGCCTTGACCACTTCGAACAACTTGAGGGTCTGGGCCTCGATGCCCTTGGCGGCATCTAGCACCATCACCGCGGCATCGGCGGCGGCCAGGACCCGGTAGGTGTCCTCGGAGAAGTCACGGTGGCCTGGGGTATCGAGCAGGTTGACGACGTTGCCGCGGTAGGGGAACTGCATCACAGTCGAGGTGATGGAGATGCCCCGCTGTTGCTCCAGTTCCATCCAGTCGGAGCTAGCCGAGCGACGGCCGCCCTTGGCCTTCACCGAACCGGCGCCGGCAGTCAGAGCCCCGCCGTACAGCAGGAACTTCTCGGTGAGCGTCGTCTTGCCCGCATCGGGGTGAGAGATGATGGCGAAGGTCCGGCGGCGGGCGGCTTCTTCAGCGGGGGTGGTCACGGGGCAACTCCAGGAGGGGATGGGAACAGCGCCGGGTCGCTAGACCGGCGAACGACGCCGAAGCGGTCAGTGGCAGTCGGCGCAGAGACCGAGCAGGTCGAGGCGGTGATCGACGGCGTGGAAGTCGAGGGCATCGTTGACCACCCGCATGGCATCGGCCAACGACTGCTCCAAACCGTCAGAAGCTGTGAAGTCGGCTACCGAGCCACAGGCCGTGCAGATCAGGTGATGGTGGTGGTGATCGGTGAGGTCATGGGCCAACTCGAAGCGGGCGAACTCGTCGGTGCTGGATAGCCGGTGCACCACCCCGCACGATTCGAGCAGCGTGAGGTTTCGGTAGGCCGAACTCTGGGCCAGACCGCTGGCCTCGAGCACTTCGGCGGCGGTGAGCGGGCGACCGGCGCCGAGCAGCGTGGTCACCAAAGCCTGTCGGCCCGCAGTGAAGCGTTGGTCGGTCGACGCCAAGCGAGTCCTCACCGCCGATGCAAGCTCCTCGTCCACGCCCGAACCCTACCGGCCGTGCCCCCGGCGAGAGTCGGCCCGCGACCGAGCACGAGGCCGGCTCCACTACCTCCAGACTCACGTTTCACGTCGACCAGCCGATAGGTTTGTAACACGACCGTCATATTCGGTTCAGCCCGCCACCCGCCTTTCGGGAACCCGAACCCGAGGAGACCACCACCGATGTCCGGCGACCCCAGCTGCCCTGCTCCGTCGAGCACCCCCACCAGCCAACAGTCGGTGACCCGCCGCATGGCCATCAAAGGTGGGCTGGCGCTCGGCGCCGCCCCCCTCCTGACCAAGTTGGCCTGCACCGAGACACCTTCCGACCAACCGCAGGCCGGCCCAACCGAGCATCCGGAGATCAAAGAGGCCTTCGGCTTCGATGACCCCAAGGCCCCCGGCGAGAAGTACGTCCGGCCCATGATGTTCCCGGTCCTGAACGACCCCGCCATCGGCTCCGTCAACTGGATCGACAGCTACTGGGCACCGCGAGGCGGTGGCACCCGCAAGCACGAGGGCCAGGACCTGATGGGTCCGAAGATGCTCAAGCTGTTGGCCTGCGTGTCCGGCACCATCGTGGAACTGCGACACCGGCCCACCGGCAACTCGCTGTACCTCAAGGGCGACGACGGTTGGTACTACTGCTACCTCCACATCAACAACGACACGCCCGGCACCGACGACGGGGTCAACGACCGCAAGTTCGCCTTTCCCGACGGCATCGTCCAAGGCATGCGGGTGGAACAGGGTGACCACATCGCCTTCCTTGGCGATAGCGGTAACGCCGAAGATGCCGGCTCTCATTGCCACTTCGAGATCCGCATGCCCAACGCAAACATGTGGAAGGCCGCCGCTGTCAACCCTCGGTACTCCCTAGAAGCTGCCAAACCGGCGAAAATCAACGGCCCCACCGTAAACCCGGTGGCTCCGTTCGACAGCACGCTCGATTTCGTGGTCCGTCAGGCCAACGACTTCCTCGGCGGGGTACCCGACTGGGATTGGCTGCTCCCCGCGGTGGCCAGCATCAAAGACGGCAAGCACCCAGACGTGTTCATCGCCGACCAGGTGGGTCACGCCGCCGTCACCCTGGTGGTGAACCCCATCATCCGCATGCAGCTGGCCTGCTTCGGGGCCACGCCGAACCGAACACGCGTCGACACGCTCACCACGTCGGTGCGCGACGGCGCCAGCCTCGACGAGGCCGGCAACCAGACCGTCACCGATGCCCGCCTCACCGCGTCGTCGCTCACCAATGCCGAGTTCGTCGTCCACCTGGACCAGACCATGTGGGGA
>JBDTBS010000280.1:0-10735 GCA_039924035.1 Aquihabitans sp.
CGGTCGATCTTCTCACCGACCTTCAGGACATGCAGAAGGACGGTCTGATCGAGACGTTCCCCGTGACCGAGGGCAGCATCAATCACTACCTGGCCCTGGCTCAGGAGAAGTCCTCGATGCTCATCGAGACCTCCACCGCCAGCAGCACCATCCGTGATTTCCTGGGCGGCGGGCTCGATGCCGAGGCCGCCGGTGCCGGGTTCGAGGCCGCAGACCTCGACTTCGACGTGACCAAGTTGGTCCCAGCCGCCGGACCCATCCCTGGCCCGAAATCCGGAGGCAAGGTGTTCGCTAGCGGTGGAGCGTTCTACATCCTCAACACGTCGTCACCAGCCGAGCAGGCTGCGTCGTGGGAGTTCACGAAGTTCATGCTCCAGCCCGAGAACGCTTACGCGTGGCACACCGAAGCCGGATACCTGCCGGTGGTGAAGGCCGTTCTCGACGACCCGAGGGTCGCGGAATTCTGGGAGACCGATGTGGCCGGTGTGATGCTGAAGCAATCGGTGGATCAGCTCAGGGATGCCGATCCCGACACGACCCGACCGCTCATGGGTCCCTACTCGAAGTTCACCGACATCGTCCAGGCGATGCTCTTCGACGTGGTGGGTGCAACTGGCGCCGACCCGGCCGGTGCACTGTCGTCGGCCGAGGGCAAGGTGACCGACATGTTGACGGAGTACAACGGCTGATAGCGGTCTGAAGGCGGCCTGGTCTGTGCGAGGGCACGGACCAGGCCGCGATCGCGTCCGGAACCGGTCGGATGTAGCCGGGCATGATCGGGCGACGCTGAACCAGCGGTCATGATGGGGCCATGCGTGTAGTGGCTCTGACCGGACTCAAAGGTGGCGTGGGCAAGACCTCGGGGGCGGTCAACCTGGCTGTGCTCTCGGCCCAGGCGGGCTACCGGACCCTGCTGTGGGATCTCGATCCGCAGGGGTCGGCCACCTACTGCCTAGATCTGAAGCCGAAGCTGAAGGGTGGAGCCTCCCGCCTGATCGGCGGTCACCGGGGTGGATTGGGGGCGGTGACTCGGACCTCGGCAATTCACGGTCTAGAGGTGGTACCCGCCGATGCCACCGTGCGCGAGATAGACCGGGTGCTGTCGGTCAGCGGCCGACCGGCCAAGCCCATCCGCAAGCTCCTGGCGGGGGCCAAGGACACCTTCGACGTGGTGATCCTCGACTGCCCGCCGGGCCTCACCGCGGTGGTGGAAGCGGTGGCCTCGGTATCCGACGTGCTGCTGGTACCGGTGGTCCCTGAGCCTTTGCCGCTGCGGGCCCTCGGACGGTTCACCGACTTCCTCCGAGAGACGAAGACGGCCTCGCCAAAGATCGTGGCCCCGTTCATCTCGATGATCGACCGGCGCAAGCCCATCCATCGTCGGACCGAAGCACAGATCCGCGCTCGCAGTGATTTTCTGGGGGCAGCCATTCCCGAGAGTTCGGCGGTGGCCCGCATGGCCGAGGAGCAGGTCCCAGTGGTGCTCAGCTCCCCCCGCTGCCTGGCCAGTACCGAGTACCGCAAACTCTGGGGCGAGACCATGGAGCGCGTGGGTCTCTGACCTCTAGGCGAGATCTGGTGCGACTCCGTCGCCCACGGTGACCAGGGCATCGATCAGTTCGCCGCCGATCGCGTCGGGCACGGCATCCAACACTGCGGGGAGCAGGTCTTCAGCCACCGGCAGGAGGCGCAGGGTCCAACGGGCGAACGAACCTTCGTCGAACCAGGTCTCCAGAGGGACAGCCTCCATGTCTGGTGGTCGGTGGCGGGATGCGGTGGCGTTGCTGGCCCAAAGATGGAGCAAGCGGGCCCAGCTGGACTCTTGCTGGAGGGCTTGGACGGCCACCGAGAGGCACACGCCCGGTTCACCGGGTTGTTCCGGGGCCGCCAAGGGATGCAGGTTGGCCACTGTGGCCCACGAGCGGATCTCTCCGGGCTGCCCGAGAACCAGAGCCGCGATGGCATCCAGCCAGGCACTTTCCACCAGATAGCCGATGGGGACCGGGGGCTCGGGTGTGGGGAGCCCGAGGACTCGTAGCAACGCGTCTGGCATCACGCCGACGGGAGGCTTGGTGATCGTTCGGGGCACGCTCCGTCCATCGTCGATGACAGCCGCACAAGCTCCACTGCGGTCGACCAGAACCGTGGTCTGCGCCGAGGTGCGGTGCCCGGTGGTCAGGTCTCGGCGGTGGGAATCGACGGTCAGGCCGACGGCATCCCATTGGTCGGGGGCAACCACCCCGATGAGTGCTTCGACAGGATGATCGACCCCCTGGGGCACTAGCCAGTGGCCTATGGCCACCTCGGTGAGCCCGAGGTCTACGCAGATGACACCGGCCCCGCTGTGGCCAGCGGAGAGGTGGGCCGCTTCGGCGAGAGATGTGAGGGGATGACGGACAGGGTGACGCGACGTGTCGGACACGGGAACCTCCAGGTGGTGGGGTTGTTCCAGCGTCCGAAACCAATCACCGCCGATCGGGGACCGGGGGCAGGGGAGGGGACAGCGAGCCTCGTTGGCAACACGATGGCATGGGGGTCTGACATTCAGGTCCGGGGGCCAGCCCCCGGACTGCTCAGACGGCGACCACAGGCTGGTAGGCGGGGTCGGTTCCTGCCGCTTGGCGAGCCTGGCGAGCCAGGCGGGCCTCAGCCACCGAGACCGGTTGGACCTCGGCGGCCTCGACCTGATCTACCAGGCGTAGGGCAGCAACGCGCCGACGTTCGGCCAGCACCCGAGCCAGGCGGGCATCACTTTTGGCATGGGCGTGCAGGGCTTCGTTGGTCAGGTCGTCGTGGCGCCGGATCACGGTGGGCGTTGCTCCCAGCCCGACCAAGCGACCGATGGTCCGTAGCGACGACCACACCGATGGGCCACCAGCGTGGCCGTAGAGCCGGAAGGCATCGATGTGTCCGTGGTCGCCCCACACCCCCCGGTAGGCGGACCCGTGTCCGGGCAGGAGAGTGCGTCCGAAGGTGAGGCTCCGGTCTCGGCACAAGCGCAGATCGAGCTCTACACCGAGTACCCGAGCCCGATCAGCGATGTAGGGCAGATCGAAGGTGGCGCCGTTCCAGGTGGCCAGCACGCCGGCCGGCAGGCCCGCCAACCGGGCGTTCAGCGCTCGGAGTAGCTCGGGCTCAGGGCCGGTGAACTCTTCGTCGAAGGCCACGCCCGACAGAGCCACTGTGCGGATAGCAGCGACCGCGGGGTCGACGGCGCCGGTGGTATCGGTCTCGATGTCGATGCCGTAGAAGATGTTGTCGTACCCCATCCGCCCTCCCGGACGATGTCCCCTTGTGCCAAAAGGTTAGAGAGGGGGCTGACGCGAATGGTGGATACCCCATTGGTGGGGATGCCGTCAAGTCGGTTGGGGCAACCGGGATCGGTCCAGGCCTGGCCTGGGGCAAGCCCGGTGCGGTGAGCTCCCTGAGCCTGGACGCGAGCGATCTCGCCGCTGGGCGGCGAGATCGTGGATCGGGGATCGAGCTGGTCGGCAAGGCCGACCGACCGCTAGGTCAGCGCTCTTCCTTGAAGATCACGTGCTGGCGAATTTTCGGGTCGTACTTCTTGAGCTCGATCCGTTCACGCGTATTGGTCTTGCTCTTGCGCGTGACGTAGGTGTAGCCCGTGCCCGCAGTGGACTTGAGCTTGATGATCGGTCGCTTGTCGCTCTTTGCCATCGTTCATTCTCCCGGTGGTGGCGAGCACAGAGCAGCCGGGACCGTGCTCGTGCGGACGGGCCATCGTAGGTTCAGCGAAGGTCAAACGACCAACTCGCGACACCATGGCTGGCCACGGGCCACTTGTCAGACGCCCCACCAGCGACCCGGATGGCGACCTCGGCGTGGACGGACCGGCGGCCTGAGTGCCCGCGACGAACGCCCATGGCCGAAGCTGTACGGACCATGACGTTTCGTTCCGTCCTCAAAGCTGTGCTCGCACTGGGTGCCACCTGCGCAATCTTGTTCGCGTCGGCACTTCCGGCTTCGGCCCATGCCCAACTGATCAGCAGCATCCCGGCGGCCAACGGTGTGGTGGCCGCGGCCCCCGATGCGGTCACCCTCCAGTTCTCCGAACAGGTGGCGGTGCAGCCCGACGGCATCCGGGTGTTGTCTGGCGATGGCACACGGGTCGACCTCGGCACCGCCTCGGCCTCGGGGGTCATGGCGACCTCACCGCTGAACTCGGGCCTGCCCGACGGTGGGTACGTCGTGTCTTGGCGGGCGATCTCGGCCGATGGCCACCCCATCCGCGGATCGTTCAACTTCTCGGTGGGTCAGCAGGCCACGGTCGGCGACGACGTGGCCGAGGGGGCCTTCGCCGGGAGTGCCGACCAGCGCGACGAGGTGGTCAGCGCCATCCTGCGCGCCATCACCTACATCGCGGTCTTGGGCTCGGCTGGGGCCGTGCTCGTCGGGGCTGGGCTACGACGAGATGACGAGCCGATGCCCGTCACCCGACTCGTGACCGCTGTTGCTGCGCTCGGTGTGGTGGCCCTCGTGTTGCAACTGCCGGCCCAGGCATCTTTGGCCACCGGCCAAGGGTGGGGATCGATCACCAAGGACGGAGTGCTCGATCTGGCCATTGCCGACGGGGTGGGCCCGGCACTGGTCGTGACCCTGGTCGGTCTGCTGGCCATGTTGATCACCGTCGGCCTGCCCTTCCGTCGAGCGGTGCCCGTGGTGGCCTTGGGCGGTGCCGTGGTGGCCCCGCTCGGATTGGTGATCACCGGCCATACCCGGACCATGTCGCCTTTAGCTGTTGGCTACGCCGCTGATGCAGCTCATGTGGTGGCCGGAGCCATCTGGTTTGGTGGCCTCATCGCCCTTGGGGCGTTGCTGCATCGCCGTCACCGCGTTGGTGACCTTGACGGCGCGGCCCGGGCCGTAGCTCGTTTCTCGGGCTGGGCGGCGATCTCGGCGGGCGTCGTGGTGGTCGCCGGCGGGGTGATGGGTTGGATCGAGGTTGGCGGTCTCAGTCCACTCACCGGAACCACCTACGGCAAGCTTCTGCTGGTCAAGGTGGCTGTGGTGGGCGTGGTGCTGGCCGGTGCCGCATGGAACCGCTTCCGGTTCGTCCCCGCCCTGGGCTTGGATGAAGTCGAGGGCAGCCAGATACCCGCCGCTGCCGAAGTCGACGACGTAGACGTAGATGACGAAGAATCGGCATCTGTCGACAGCGTTTCGATCACGGTGCCCGCGGCCGACCGGACCGACGTGCCCTGGACCCGGTTCCGTCGCACGCTGCTGTTCGAGATCGCCGGCATCGTGGTGGCCTTGGCCATCACCGGCGTGCTCAGCAACGTCACCCCGGCCAAGACCGCCATCGAGTCGGGGCTGGTCTCGACGACCACCGAGTTCGGGAGCGGCACGATGGAGGTGGTGATCGACCCGGCGAAGGTCGGGCCCAACGATCTACACATCTACCTCAAGGATTCCAGCGGTGGCATCGACGGCTCCTACGAAGAGGTGAAGCTGCTGTTGGAGTTGCCGGCCCAGGATCTCGGGCCTCTCGAGGTCACCCCGGTGCGGGCCGGGGCCGGGCACTTCCAGGTGGTCAACACCGACCTCCCCTTGGGCGGGGAGTGGACCATGACCGTGGTGGCCAAGCTCGACCGGTTCACCGAGGTGACCGGCAAGGTGAGCTTCCAGGTCCGGTGACCGGGTAGTGCGTGGGAGTCAGCGGGTCGGGTCGTCGAGGAGGCTGGTGACCAGTGCCGCCACTGGCGACCGCTCGGAGCGGGTGAAGGTGACGTGGGCGAACAGCGGGTGACCCTTCATGGCATCGATCACCGATGCGATGCCGTCGTGGCGTCCCACCCGCAGGTTGTCGCGTTGGGCTACGTCGTGGGTGAGCACTACCCGGCTGCCCTCCCCGAGGCGGCTGAGAGCGGTGAGCAGCACGGCCTTCTCCAGGTTCTGGGCCTCGTCGATGATCACGAACGTGTCGGTGAGGCTCCGTCCTCGGATGTGGGTGAGCGGAAGCACTTCCAGCAGGTCGCGAGCGAAGATCTCCTCGATCACCGCGGGGCTGGCGATCGACTCCAAGGCATCGTGAACGGCCGCGGCCCACGGGCCCATCTTGTCGTCCTTGTCGCCTGGTAGGAACCCGAGGTCTTGACCTCCGACCGCGAACAGCGGGCGGAACACCAGGATGCGCTTGTGGGTCCGCTTCTCGAACACGGCATCGAGGCCCGCGGCCAGGGCCATCACGCTCTTGCCGGTGCCAGCGTTGCCGCCGAGCGAGACGATGCCCACCGACGGGTCGGCCAGGATGTCGAGCGCTATGCGCTGCTCGGCGCTGCGGCCGTGGACGTCGAACAGTGATTGGTCGCCACGGACGAGGTGGATGGCCTTGTCGGCTCGCACCCGACCGAGCGCCGACTGGGTACCGGCATGGAGGAGGACGCCGGCGTTGACCGGCAGATTCCGAGCCTCGTCCAGGTCGAGCGTCTTGAACTCGAACAGATCGTCGATGTCGTCGGGTTCGACGTCGAGTTCGACCGACCCGGTCCAGGTGGTGTCGGTGGCCTGCTCGTTGCGGTACTCGTCGGCTTCGAGACCAACGATGCTGGCCTTCAGGCGCAACGGCAGGTCCTTGGTGACCACGGTGACGTCGAGGCCGTCGAGTCGAAGGTTGTGGCCAACGGCCAGGATCCGGTGGTCGTTGCTGGCGGTGGACATGGCCGGGGGCAGGCCCTCGGTGGATTGGTGGTTCAGTTCCACCCGCAGCGTGCCACCGTGTTCGTTGACCGGTAGCGGCTCGGTCAGGGTGCCGTGCTCTGTGCGCAGCGCCTCCAGGTGTCGAAGCGCGTGACGGGCTGCCCAGCCGAGTTCGGGATGGTCTCGCTTGTCCTCCAATTCCATCAGCACCACGATCGGTAGCACCACCGCGTGCTCGTCGAAGCGGGTGAGTGCCCGCGGATCGGCGAGGAGCACAGAGGTATCGAGCACATAGGTGCGCGTTGGAACAGCAGCGAGGTCTGACACGTTGCCCCCATCAGGACGTAGGGCGGCCGAAGGCATCGCAGGCCTGACAAGAGGCGGGACACTTCCGACAGCAGAGTGGGTCACCGATCACCATTGTTCTCCGAGCGGCACCGTTGATCAGGGATGCCCCCTCGGGGGAGGGGCTGGCATCGGTCCGGGTCCGGTCATGGCAAGCTCGGTCCATGTCTGCTGCCTCGTTGCACGATGCCCGTTCGGCTTTCGATCTGCCCGACGACGTCACCTACCTCAACTGTGCGTTCATGGGCCCTGTGCCCGGCTCAGCGTTGGAAGCGGGCCTGATGGGCTTGGCCCGCAAATCCCGTCCCTGGACCATCGCTCCCGACGACTTCACCATCCCTGTCGATCAACTGCGGGCCGTGTTTGCCCGCATGCTCGGTGTCGCCGGGGACCATGACGGCGTGGCCATCACACCGTCGGTCAGCTACGGCGTGTCCACCGCGGCCGTCAACCTCCGTCTCGAACCCGGTCAGGTGGTGGTGGTCCTCGACCAGCAGTTCCCCTCCGACGTCTACGCCTGGGAGCGTTTGGCCGACCGCCAAGGTGGCTCGCTGCACAGGGTGGCCACCCCGGCCGACGGCGACTGGACCGCAGCCCTCCTGGCCGACATCGAAGCCCTGGGCGACCGGGTGGCCGTCGTCTCGTCACCACCGTGTCACTGGGTCGATGGCCGCACCGTGGACCTTCAGGCTGTCGGTGTCGCCTGCCGGAAGGTGGGGGCGGCCCTGGCCGTCGACGTCTGCCAGTCGCTCGGGGCCGAGCCCTTCGACGTGAAGCAGGTGCAGCCCGACTTCGTGTTCGGCGCCACCTACAAATGGTTGTGTGGTCCCTACTCCATCGGATTCATGTGGGCGGCCCCCCATCGGCGCGGCGGCGAGCCCATCGAGCACGGCTGGACCAGCCGAGCCAACAGCCATTGCCTGGCCGGCTTGACCGACTACACCTCCGAGTACCAGCCCGGGGCCCGGCGCTACGACGTGGGTGAGGTGGCCAACTTCGCTCTGGTACCGGTGGCCCTGTCGGCAGCCTCGATGGTGGCCTCGTGGGGCGCTGAGAACGTGGCTGAGCACGCTCGGCGCATCACCGGGCTGATAGCTGACGGCGCCCAGGACCTCGGACTGTCGGTGGACCCCGCCCACCTCAGGTCGGCACACATCATCGGGTTGCGTCTCGGAGAGTCCGTCGATGCCGAGGCCCTGGCCCCGGCACTGGCCGACGAAGCTGTGCACGTGAGCGTGCGAGGCGACGCGGTGCGGGTGTCGGCCCATGCCTTCAACACCGCCGATGATGCCCATCGGCTCATCGAGGTGATGGGTCGACTGCTCGGACGGTCGACCTCCTGAGGTAGTCGGACCTCAGTCGTCGAGCTGCACGACGGGCTTGCCGTCGAGCACGGTGATGGTGGCGGGCACCGCCAAGAGCTCGATGGGGTCACGGTTCAGACCGCTGGCATTGATGGTGATCACCTGGCCGCGATGAGGTCCAGAAGTGACCGCCAACTCCAACGACACGACGTCGTTCGAGGGGCCGTCGTTGGCGTCGACGACGATCGCGTCATAGGTCCCATCTTCGAGCATCGACGCAGCGTAAGGCCCTACAACGGTTCCCGTGAGAACGTGTTACTCGTCACATCAGGGTGGGGTATCCCACTTTTGTGGCGCGAACGGGTAAATACTTGAGCTTGCACGCCCCGCAGGTCCCTGCGGGCTGCTGTACCCCTACCAACATCAGGAGGTTGGCTGTGGCCAACATCACCAAGGCCGAGCTCGTCGCACAGGTCGCCGCTCAGGCAGAAACCGACAAGACCACCGCTGCGGCCGTGCTCAAGGCTTTCGAAGAGACCGTCATGGCCAGCGTGGCCAAGGGCGACAAGATCGCCCTCACCGGCTTCGTCAGCTTCGAGCAGGTTGCCAAGAAGGCCACCACCGCCCGTAACCCCCGCACGGGTGAGACGGTCAAGGTGAAGGCCAAGAAGGCCCCGAAGGTCTCCATCGGAGCCACCTTCAAGAAGGTCACCAACAAGGAGACCCCGGCCCCCAAGCTGGCCAAGGTCTGATCTCGGCCGGTCACGCGCCGGCCCTGGACAACGAAATCTAGAAACGGGAAGGGCCTTCGGGTCCTTCCCGTTTCGCGTCCGAGCACGCCCTCGACCGACCAGGCACCATGGAGGGATCGCCCGTCTTTCGAAGGACGCCCCTTGACCGTCACCACCAACCGCTACCTGGAGGGGGCCTTTGCGCCGCTCGTCGCTGAGCACACTGCTGTCGACCTGACGGTGACGGGGACCCTGCCGCCCGAGCTCGACGGTCGTTACCTGCGCAACGGCCCGAACCCGCTGGTTGCCCCCGACCCCGAGACTCATCACTGGTTCGTGGGCGATGCCATGGTGCACGGCCTACGTCTGCAGGACGGTCGAGCGGCCTGGTACCGCAACCGGTGGGTCCGCTCCACCGGGGTGAGCGAGGCGCTTGGTGAACCACCGGCCCCGGGGGAGCGTCACATCGGCGAGACGGCCAACACCAACGTGATCGGCCATGCCGGACGGACCTTCGCCATCGTCGAGGCTGGTGCTCGTCCGGTAGAGCTCACCGACGAACTGGACACGGTGTGCCACAGCGACCTCGACGGCACCTTGCTCTACGGGTTCACGGCCCACCCCAAGCGGGACCCAGAGACCGGCGAACTGCATGCCGTGAACTACTGCTGGGCCCGACCAGAGCTCCTGGAGTACGTGGTGGTCGGCATCGATGGTCGGGTGAGGCGCCGAGTCGACATCCCCGTCCCCGGCAACCCCATGGTCCACGATTGCTCCATCACCGAGACCCAGGTGGTCCTCTACGACCTGCCCGTCACCTTCGACCCCGATGCGGCCATGGCCGGGGGAGCGTTCCCATATTGCTGGAATCCCAGCTACGGCGCCCGCATCGGTCTGCTGCCTCGTGAGGGTGATGCCGACGATGTGGCCTGGTTCGAGGTCGAGCCCTGCTACGCGTTCCATGCGCTCAACGCCTACGACCACGGTGACACCGTCGTGATCGATGTGGTCCGTCACCCCCGCATGTTCGACCGGGATCGCCAAGGACCGAACGAGGGGCCACCGATGTTGTGGCGGTGGACCGTCGACCGAACCACGGGTCGGGTCACCGAGACGCAGCTCGACGACACCCCCATCGAGTTCCCCCGCGTCGACGAACGGCTGATCGGACGCCGTCACCGCTACGGCTGGGCCACTGGACTGGGTGCAGAATCGGGTCACGATGTCGGCTTCGAGTTCGGCAGCCTCGTCCGCTACGACACCACTACCGGATCCAACGAGTCGGTGGGCTTCGGTCCGGGCCGTGAAGCCGGCGAAGTGGTCTTCGTGCCCCGGTCTGCCGATGCCGCCGAAGATGATGGTTGGTACCTGACCCTCGTCTACGACCGAGCCGACGACCGCAGCGAACTGGTGGTGCTCGATGCATCAGCTCCGGCCGAAGGTCCGGTGGCCCGAGTCCACCTGCCCACGCGTGTACCCATCGGCTTTCATGGCAACTGGGTGGCCACCTGACCGTCAGCGGTCAGCGGTCGGTGGGCATGAAGCGAAAGCGCTCAGCGAGCCCGCAGCCGGCCCACTGACCGGCCTCGGTGAGACCGTCGCGGATCTGGGCTTGGAACCGCGCCCGTTCGGCCTCGGCGGCATCGGCATCGGCATCAGCACTGATGAACATGGTGGATTCGTACTGCGACCGGT
>JBDTBS010000281.1:0-4136 GCA_039924035.1 Aquihabitans sp.
GATCGCCCCCGACGGCGAGCCCTACCCCTACGCCGACTCCATCGAGTTCCGTCCCATCCCCGACGGGCAGGTACGCAACCAGGCTCTCCAGAGTGGCGACATCAACATCATGCACAGCTCCAACGCCAAAGACATCGGCAACAAGTTCTACGACCTGCGCGAAGCAGGCAAAGCCAACATGTTCGTCTCGGAGGAACAGGCTGAGGTGTCCTTCATCCAGCTGAACACGACTCAGCCGCCATTCGACGACCCGCGCATGCGTAAGGCCTTGGCCATGGGCGCTGATCTCGAAGACGTCAACACGATCATGAACGACGGTCTGCCCACCCTGGCCAAGGGTCCCTACGGACCCGACTCGATCGGTTACGTCGAGGACACCGGCTTCCCCGCCTACGACCTCGAAGCAGCTACGAAACTGGTAGACGAGTACGTGGCCGAGGGCGGCAGCCCGGAGTTCACGCTCCACAGCACCACCGATGCCTCGGTGAAGAAGCTGGCCGAACTCACCCAGACCCGAGCCGAGAAGGTAGGCGTGAAGGTCACCATCGTCGAACGGGATCAGGCCGCCATGGTCAACGATGCCATCGGCAAGAAGTATCAGGCCATGCTGTTTCGCAACTATCCCGGTGGCGACCCCGACTCGCTATACGTGTGGTTCTACAGCGGTACCAAGAACGATGACGGAACACTGTCTTCGAACCTGGTGAACTTCGCCGGTGTCAAGGACGATGAGGTCGACCGACTGCTCGACGAAGGCCGCAGTGAGCCTGACGCCGACAAGCGCAAGGAGATCTACCAGGACCTCGACCGGGTCATGGGCTCAGAGGTCTATGGCGTGTGGAGTTGGTTCACTCCATGGGCGGTGGTCGCCCAACCCGACGTCCACAACATCATCGGCCCCCCGCTGCCCGGCGAAGACATCACCCAAAAGGGTGAGACCACCACCGACGACCCCGCCCTCCAGCCCAACCTCGGGTTGGCCACCGGTCACTCGCTCATCGGTCTGTGGGTCAAGTAACGATCAGTGATCGGGTCGGGGTAGCACTGCTGCCCAGACCCGATGCACGAATTCCCCGTCCAGGCCTCACCGCGTCCCACTTTGCAGGAGAAGCAATCACATGCTGACCAACATCGGTCGCAAACTGCTGCAGCTCGTCGTCGTGTTCGTGGTGGTCACGTTCTTCACCGTCCTCTTGATGTCACTGGTCCCGGGCAAGCCCGAGGTGCTCGTGATCCCGTTCGCTCAGAACGTCGAAGAGGCTCGTCAAGAGTTCCGAGAGGAGAACAACCTCGACCGGGCATTGCCAGTTCAGTGGGCCAAGTGGGCTGGCAAGTTCGTGACCGGTGACCTCGGCAACGAATACTCGTCGAGCGACAAGATCCCGGTGATGGACTCCGTCAAGGCGCGAGCGCCCGTCTCTGCGCTCCTCATCCTCTACACGCAGATCGTCTCGCTGGGGGTCGCCATCCCCCTTGCCGTGTTGGCCGCCTATCGATCTGGACGATGGGCCGACAAAGCCATCAACACGATGGCCTTCGGGTTCTTGTCATTACCCAGCTTCGCGGTCGCCCTCACGCTGACGTACGTGCTGGGGGTGAAGATGGGCCTCGTGAATGCCTTCGGCTACAGCCCCCTCGGTGATGGGTTGGTGCTGCACGTGAAGTCGGTCTTCGTGCCGGTCGTCGCCCTGTCGCTTGGACAGATCGCCGTCTACATGCGTGTCCTGCGCTCCGACCTCGTGGCCACCCTGCAAGAGGATTTCATCCTCATGGCCAAATCGAAGGGCATCTCCAACGGGCGCGTGCTGTGGCGTCATGCCCTCCGGCCGTCCAGCCTCACCCTGCTCACCGTGGCCGGACTCAACATCGGAACCTTGATCGGCGGCACGCTGGTGGTCGAAGTGCTCCTCGGGATACCGGGAATGGGCGTCGCCATCGCGGCGGCCATCCTCGGACGTCAGTACGTGGCCATCCAGAGCTACGTGGCCCTCATCGCCATCTTCTTCGTGGGGATCAACTTCCTCGTGGATCTCCTGTACTCCGTCCTAGACCCCCGCATACGGGAACGAAGCGCATGACCGACCTCATTCCAGACCCACTTGCGGGCACCGCCCAGGCACCACCGCTGGGGGCCGACATCGAGGAGGTCGAGAGCTCGCCCCGGAAACGCATGCCGGTCGGGGCTTGGCTTTCGGGGGCATGGCTGTCCGTCGTGCTGTTCTTGGCCTTGTTCGCCGATTTCCTCCCGCTCCAGGACCCTGCCGCGGAGGTGGCCCGACCCGAGCTGGCCCCCGGTCAAGATGGCTTCATCTTCGGAGCCGACGGCAACGGGCGCGACATGTTCTCGCGCCTTGTCTACGGGGGACGCAACTCATTGGCCATTGCCGTGTTCTCGATCCTCATCGGTTTCGTGATCGGTGGCCTGCTCGGTCTCTTCTCCGGCTACTTCCGCAACTGGATCGGCCAGACGTTGTCGACGCTCTTCGACATCCTCTTGGCCATCCCCGCGGTGGTACTGGCCATGGCCTTGGTGGCGGTATTGAAAGGCGATCCGACCGACAAGGATGCCTTCCACATGTCACCGATCCTGATCCTGATCATTGCCTTGGCCATCGTGGCCATACCGCTGTTGGCTCGGATCACCAGAGCCAACACGATGACCTGGTCGCAGCGTGAGTTCGTGAGCGCGGCCCGGGCTCAGGGCGCGAAGGATTCCCGCATCCTGTTCCGCGAGATCCTGCCCAACGTGCTACCGGCCATGGTGTACATAGCCTTGCTCGGCATGGCCATCGCCATCGTGGCCGAGGGCAGCCTGGCCATCCTCGGGGCCAGCGTCGAGCCCCCCACCCCCACTTGGGGGGTGATGATCGTGCAGGGCAAGGCCGACATGGAGACGGCCCCGTTCATCATGTTCCTGCCCATCGTCACCGTCTTCGCCACCGTGATGGCCCTCAACTTCCTGAGCGACTTCATCCGGGACCGCTTCGACGTTCGGGAGAGCGCGCTGTGACCGAGTTCGTGAATCCGGTCGACCCTGGTGAAGTCATCCTCCAGGTCCAAGACCTCCACACCAGCTTCTCCTCGGAACGTGGTCCGGTTCACGCCGTACGTGGCGTCAGCTTCGATCTGAAGCGGGGGCGGACCCTCGGCATCGTGGGTGAATCCGGATCGGGCAAGTCGGTGCTGTCCCGATCGATCATGGGTCTCATGTCCTCCAACGCCACCCGCACGGGCAGCGTCATCTACGGCGGCATCGACATGGTCGAGGCCGGACCCAAGGTCACCCGCAAACTGTGGGGTGACCAGATGTCGATGATCTTCCAGGATCCGATGACGGCCCTCAACCCGGTGCTCCGGATAGGGCAGCAGATCACCGAATCGCTACACCAGCACCTCTCGCTGTCGAAGTCAGATGCCAACAACACGGCCCTCGAGCTTCTCCGCTCGGTCGGCATCCCGCAGCCCGATCGTCGGCTGCGTCAGTACCCCCATCAGATGTCGGGCGGCATGCGCCAGCGAATCATGATCGCGGTGGCCCTGGCCTGCGGGCCCAAGCTCTTGTTCGCCGACGAACCCACCACGGCCCTGGACGTCACCGTGCAGGCCCAGATCCTCGACCTTCTGCAGGAAATGCAACGAGATCGCCAGATGGCCATGATCTTGGTCACCCACGACCTCGGGGTGGTGGCCGGCCGAGCCCACGACATCGCGGTGATGTACGCCGGGCAGATCGTGGAGAAGGCCCCAGCCTCGGATCTGTTCACCCGGGTTCGCCACCCATACACCGAGGCCCTGCTGCGCTCCATCCCGAAGCTGGAGATGGCCAAGCACACCAGACTCGAAGCCATCGGCGGCCGTCCTCCCGACCTTGCCAACCTGCCGCCGGGGTGCAAGTTCGCGCCTCGCTGCCCCTACGCACAGGAGCGCTGCTTAGAAGAGGAACCCATGCTCGTGGCTGACGCCAACACCCCGGACCACCTCTATGCCTGTCACTTCCCGGTGGCTGTCGCTGCTCCCACCCGGAAGGTGGATGCCTGATGGCCGGCATCGGTGCTGCGCACCTACGTGCTCCCGAGGATGCGTTGTTGAGGGTGGAAGAGCTCGTGGTGGAGTTCGCTGCTGGTCGCAAGCAGAAG
>JBDTBS010000282.1:0-4415 GCA_039924035.1 Aquihabitans sp.
CAGAGCCCGTTCGCTCGTGGGTGGCAACCAGGGCCACCACGTTCCCGGCCGGTCGATGGCCCGCACGCGACAGCTTGCCCCTGGTCGGACGAGACCGCGAGGTGGCGGCCCTGACCCGGCGCATCGAAGCCGCGCTGGCCGAACGGCGGGCTGCGATGGTGACCATCGTGGGTGAAGCCGGGGTGGGCAAGACCCGGTTGGCTGCAGAACTGGTCGACATCGTCGGTCACCGGACGGAACCTCCACAGGTGATCTGGGTCAGTTGCCCCCCCTACGGGCCTGGGGCCGACCTCAGCCCGTTGGTAGAGATCGTTCGCACCGGTCTGGACCTGCCCCGATCCCTCGACCCTGAGGCCCAGCGGGCTGTGCTCTTCTCCGCATTGGAAGCATTGGGAGCGTCGCGTCCTGACCTGCTCGGGGCCCGATTGCTGGCGCTGATGGGACTGAGCCCACCCACTTCGCGGTCGGTCGACATCGAAAGCGGGCCGGTGCGTGGGGGCGTCTCTGATCAGCAGATCGCATCGGTGTTCACCGTGATCGAGTTGCTGGCCACCCAACGCCCGCTGGTGCTGGTCGTAGACGATCTTCATTCTGGCGGGTCACGGCTGCTTCGGTTCCTCGGTCAGGTTCCCGAGCGCCTCGCTGAACTACCGATCCTCATCCTCGGTCTGGCTCGAGAGGACCTGCTCGAGCGGCAGGTGGCGACCCTCGACGCCGCGCCGGGCCACGACCTCTGGCCGCTGGACCCGCTCGACGACGACGCCTCCGCCGAATTCATTCTGGCTCTTCTCGGTGTCTACGCCCGGCCCGGGGAGGAACCCCGCATGGGGCCAGCTGCCCTCGACCGGTTGGTGGAAGTGGGCGGCGGAAGCCCGCTGCTCATCGAACAGCTCGTGCAGTTCTTGGTGGAATCGAGGTACTTGGCCGAAAAGGATGGCCGCTGGCATTGGACCTCGGGCCAGGAGGGGAGTGAGTCCGGTCTGCCCGACGGGGTGCGGTCCTTGATCGGCGCTCGGCTCGACGCTCTGCCGGTTGCCGAGCGGGCCGTGCTGGCCGAAGCCGCAGTCTTCGGCCGGACGTTCTGGAGAGATGCGGTCCGCGACCTTTCCGACGAACCGGAGGTCGACGGGTTGCTCGACGAGCTCGATAGGCGCGGTTTCATCGAACGGGTCGTGGGTAGCGACCAAGGTGATCTCGCGTTCCGTCACGTCTTGACCAGAGACGTTGCCTATGCATCGCTACCGTTGGCCGAACGCGCTGATCGTCACGCACGAGTGGCTCGTTGGTTGGAGGACCGGTTCGGACCGCACGATCACCGGGGTGGGGTCGGTCAACGTGCGCACCACTACGAACGTGCGGTCGTGCTTGGTCACGCTTTGGACCACACCAGCCCAGGGTTGAGCCGCCGAGCGTTTGATGCTCTGGTCGAGGCCGCACGAGACGAGTACCGCCACGAAGGGCTACGACGATCCGATCATTGGTACCGACGGGCTCGGGACCTCGGAACCCTCGACCCCGATGCGGCCATCGATGCTCTGGCCGAACACGGACAGGTGCTCTTGGAACTGCGACAGCTCGACGATGCCAAGCGGACCTTCGAGGAGTTGGTTCGTCAGGCCGGGATGCACCGTCCCCCCTTGGCGGCGCTGGCGGTAGCCCATCTGGGAGCTGTGGCCCGTCTGCAAGGTGACCAGGATGGCGCCCGGGAGATGTTCGAGATAGCGGTGGAGCGATGGCGGAACCTGAACGACCTTCAAGGTCTCGCTGATACCTATCGACTCCAAGGGTGGAGCGAGCTGACTGCCGGGCGCCATCGAGCTGCACTACCTCGCTTGCAGCAGGCCGCGGCCATAGAGACGCAGCTCGACGAGTCGGTGCGGCGAGGCGAGACGCTGCGCTACTTGGGGTGGTGCGAGTTCGTGGTGGGCGATCTGGCCGCTGCCCAGGAGCACCTGTGGGAGGCGCTGCGCTGGTCCTCAGAATCCGACGACTTCGGAGCCATCGGCTGGTGCTTCGGCCTGCTGGGCCACACCATGTTGCAGGCAGGCCAGGCGGCTCAGGCCCGGAACCTGGCTGCCAACCTGCGAGCTGTGTCCAGCAGCCAAAGCGACCCGTGGGGCGAATGGACGTGCGCCATCCTCGAAGCAGCATGCCTCGTTGCCCTCGACGAACACCACGAGGCATTGGAGCTGAGTAGCCAGGCGGAGCTCCACATGGAAGAGTTCGACGACACATGGGGTCTGGCATTGGCCAGGGTGGTGCGTGCCCAGGCGTCCCGCCTCAGCGGTGATGTGGTCGATGCCCGTTTGGTGTTGGAGCGGGCGCTCGCGGCCACCAAGGCGGCGGACTACGTCGGTGAGGATGCCCGCATCCTGGCCGAACTGGCACGCGTGGAGGTCGAAGTCGGCAATCACGAGGCCGCCGAGCACCAGGCTCGCGGTGCGCTGGCATTGGTGCGGGCCGGAGTGGGCGATCATGAGAGCGGCCTCCGTGCGCTCCTGGTCCTGGCTGAGGTGGCAGCGGCGGCAGGCGATGGTGAGGGCGCTGAACTGTTCCTAGAGGAGGCGGTGCAGCCTCGTGACGCGCCGGACCGTACGGAGGCCTGGCGGCAGGCAGCATTGGCACTGGCCGACCTGCGGATAGATGCCGGTGACCTGGCCGGTGCGGCGATCCTGGTCGAAGCCTGTGACGACCCACCGGTGGAGACGCGATCATTGCTCGATGGGGTGGCCAGACTTCGACGTCGCCTCGAAGCCCCATGAACGGCCCTCCGATTGGGTGGATGGTCCCATCTGGGCAAACATGAGACCGTGACTGATGACAAGAGCCCCGTCGAACACGCTGTCGAGGTCGTGATGTATGCACCGATCGGCTTCGTGCTCGAGGTCCGCAAGCTGATGCCCACCTTCGTGGAACGCGGCCGGCAAAAGGTGCAGATGGCCAAGATGGTGGGCCAGTTCGCCGTCAAGCAGGGTCAGGTCGAGGCTGAGAAGCGACTGGTGAACGTGGCCGCTCACGCCGATTCCGTTCTCAGTGAGTTCGGGCTGCGTTCGAACGGCGATCTGACGGTGGTGGGCCTGCACGAATCTGATGCCGGCGAGGCCGTCGCCGACGACACCGCCGACGCGGTGGTGACTCCCATCGTGCCGGCAGCACCGACCACCCGGGCTGTGTCAGCCGAGGACCTGGCCATCGCCGACTACGACAGCCTGGCGGCGTCCCAGGTGATCCCCCGGCTGCCCGGTTTGGAAGCTGAGGAGTTGGCGGCTGTCGGTCGCTACGAGACGGCCAACCGGCATCGCAAGACGATCTTGGGCAAAATCGCCCAGATCCAGGGTTCCTAACCGCCGTGGAAGCAGCACGCCGAGCGGGACCAGCCGACGCCGGGACCATCGCCCTTCTGGCTCGCGAGGGCGTGGCTGAGCTCCGCCCCAACCGGGGCGGGCAGATCTGGAGCCTTCGCGAAGCACACGCCGAGCCGATCGAGCCCGTCGTCGACTCCTTCCTGGACGGTAGTGACGACCGTCGTTTTGCGGTGATGGGCACCATCGACGACACCCCAGTGGGTTATGCGCTCATGACCATCGAAACCCTCCACGACGGGGCTCTGGTGGCCATGGTCTCAGACCTCTACGTGGATCCCGGGGCCCGACGAGTGGGCGTGGGCGAGGCAATGATGGATCTGCTCATTGCTGAGGCCACCGCGGCCGGAGCCATCGGCATCGATGCTCTGGCCCTGCCGGGGGATCGTGATACCAAGAACTTCTTCGAGACGTTCGGGCTGACGGCTCGGGCTCTGCTGGTCCACCGGGCCCTACCCGGTGGGCAAGCCAGTTGACGTGAACGGACCCGACCTCGTGGTGGGGGCCGTGGTGGTCGACGACGAGCGACTGCTGCTCATCCGCAGGGCCACCGAGCCGGGGGCCAACACCTGGGCCTTCCCGGGCGGTCGCGTGGAGCACGGTGAGATGATCGCCGAGGCCGTCACTCGCGAGCTCCGTGAGGAGACCGGGATCGAAGGTATCTGCGGCGGAATGATCGGTTGGTCCGAGATCGTGCCCGACGACCCCACCGCACGACACCTGGTGATCCTCGATTATGAGGTGACCTTGCTCGACAGCCAGGACCCGGTGGCTGGTTCCGATGCCGCTGATGCCCGTTGGTTCCCCCTGTCCGACGTGGCCGACCTCACGATGGCTCCGGGCATGGCCGAGTTCCTTCACGACCACGGAATAATCGCCACCATCACCTGACACAAAAACGGGAAATGGCGTAGATCTTGGTCGGTGGGCGACCAAGATCTACGCCATTTCGAGCTATTTGGGTGGGGGAGGGGTCAGCGACCCTTCCACTCCGGGGCACGCTTCTCGATGAAAGCGTTGAGGCCTTCGCCGAAGTCTTCGGTACCGAACATC
>JBDTBS010000283.1:0-18275 GCA_039924035.1 Aquihabitans sp.
CAGCCACGACCATCATCTGCAACGCGCCTTCCAGCGGGCGATGGATCTGCACCACGTAGTTGTCGGCCGAGGTGAACATGGCCCGGGTGAATCCCGCGAACGTCTTGGTGATGATGGCCACTTCCTGGTCGGCCCCATCCACGATGCTGAAGTTCCAAGCCCGCCAGTTCTGGCCCTTGATGGCCCCGATCTTCTGGCCGTTGGAGTGGAGGCCGAAGCGGATCTTGCCCATCATGTTTTCCTGGACGATCTGGCCGATCTCAGCGCCGTGACCGTCCTGCACGATGATCTTCGACTTCATGAACTTGGCCGGCCGGGTTAGCTGCACCTGAACGTTGCCAGCGGCGTCGACCAACTGGAACTTGTGGGTCATGAACTGGTCGACCGACGACATGGCCCGCATGACCTTCTTGGCCGCGCTCTGCCCCACCTGGCGGACGGCACCGATCTGATTGCCGTGCTGGTCCGAGATGGCGAACTCGCTGTTGACCTCGATGAGCTTGGCCTTCTGGTTGACCACCAGTACCGGCTCGGTGAACAGGGTGCCACCACCTTGTGCGGCCCCCTTGGCGACGCCGGCCCGGGCCAGGTTCTTCTCGAACCGCTGTTCGCTGACGTCCTTGATCGGGATGTGAGCCGGGGCCTGCACCGCATCGATCGACTGCTTGCCGTGGCTGCTGACCTGATCGGTCCAGTTGCTCCCATCGAACCAGCGGTATTCGTGTCGTCCCATGGGATCGGGGTACCAGTTGGGTCCAGGTCCGGTCGTGGTCATGCGGCGAGGTTACCGACGCCGGTCAGGCGAACACGATGCGATGGGCCTGGTCGGGATCCTGGTCGGGATGATCGTCGCGGGTGTGGGCCCCACGGCTCTCGGTTCGTCTGAGGGCGGCTTCGACCATGGCCCACCCGACGATGGCCAGATTGTTGAGCTCCCGGTCGGCCACGGCGGTGCCGTGGGGTCGGACCAGCACGTCTTGCACCACGGTGGCCGCCCGCTGGAGACGGTCGGCATCCCGCAGTACCCCGGCATCGACGGTGAGGGTGCGCTGTAGTTCGTCTCGTGCCGTGGCGGCATCGATGGGGGCCAGCGCCGGATCGACGACGGGCTGGTCGTGGCGGACGAAACGGCCACCGATCACACCGGGGGGCACGGTGTCGGGACGGTCGGGGTCGATGCCCATCACCGTCCGCATGGCCCCGGACGCTTCGGGGCCGACGGTGCCCAGCTCTATGGCCTCAACAGCACGAGGTCCGAACACCATCCCTTCGAGCAGGGAGTTCGAGGCCAGACGGTTGGCCCCGTGTACCCCCGAACACGACACCTCACCCGCGGCCCACAGACCGGGTAGTGACGAGGCTCCGTGGAGGTCGGTGACGATCCCGCCGCAGGTGTAGTGAGCGGCGGGGGCAACCGGTAGCCAGTCCTTGGCCGGGTCGAGGCCGACGGCCGACAGCGATGCGGCGATGTTGGGGAACCGCTGGTCGAAGGCATCGAGCCCGGTGGCATCCAGGAACACGTGGTAGACGCCCAGTTCCTGCATGCGCCAGGTCTCCGCTCGGGAGACCACGTCACGGGGCTGCATCTCGTCGACGAACCGTTCTCCGGTGGTGTCGCGCAGGAGGGCGCCGTGGCCACGGAGGGCCTCGGTGAGTAGCGGGCGGGGCATCGAGTCGATCGACAGGGCTGTGGGGTGGAACTGGATGAACTCCACGTCGGCCACGGCCACGCCCGCTCGCAGGGCCATGGCTATGCCGTCGCCGGTGGCTTCCAACGGGTTGGTGGTCACCGCGAACAGTTGCCCGGCGCCGCCAGTGGTGATCAGCACGTTGGCGGCCCGCACCTCGCGAATGGTGCCGTCACGGAACAGAGCAGTGACGCCCCGGCAGCGACCGGCCTCCACGATGAGATCGAGGGCAAACGCGTGCTCGTGGAGCGCGGCTGCGGTGAGCTGCACCGCTTCTACCAGGGCCCGTTCCACCTCGGCGCCAGTCGCCGCACCGCCGGCATGGACGATGCGAGGCACGGTGTGGCCGCCTTCGCGGGCCAGTTCGAGCTCACCTCGACTGTCACGGTCGAAGATGGCCCCGAGGGCGATGAGTTCGTTGACCCGGGCCGGTCCTTCGTCGACCAGAACCCGGACGGCTTCGGTGTCGCACAACCCGGCCCCGGCTTCGAGGGTGTCGGCCAGGTGCAGGTCGGTGGAGTCGGGGTCGCCGCCGAGCACGGCCGCCACGCCGCCCTGGGCCCACCGCGTGGTGGCCTGGGGAAGCTCACCCTTGGTGAGCACCCCGACGCGCATCTTGTGGGTGTCGGAGGCCCGCACCGCCGCCGATAGTCCGGCCACACCTGAGCCGAGCACCAGTAGGTCCAGTTCGGTGTCGACCACCGCTGCAGTCTGCCCCACCAATGCGAAATGGCGTAGATCCTGGTCGTCGGACGACCAGGATCTACGCCATTTCGGCGGGTTTGTGATCTAGGAGAGGTGGGCTACTTCGACGTAGCGGCGGGGGGCCGGGGTGTGGAGGGCGGCCAGGGCAGTGGCCGTGGCCTCATCCACGATGATGTTGGACGTGTCGACGTGGACGATGGTCGGCACGTAGGTGCTGAGCTCGGCCTGCTCGTAGTCGGCGTAGCTGATCAGGATCACCTTGTCGCCAGGGGCCACCAGCCGGGCCGCAGCGCCGTTCAGGCAGATGTCGCCCGAACCGCGTTCGCCAGCGATGACGTAGGTCTCCAGGCGGGCGCCGTTGTCGACATCGACGATGGCGACCTGCTCGAACTCCATCAGGTCGGCGGCATCCATCAGATCACGGTCGACGGTCACCGAACCCACGTAGTGCAGGTTGGCATCGGTCACCGTGGCGCGGTGGATCTTGCTCTTCATCATCCGTCGGCGCATGTGCTGACGTTCCTTTCGTGGTGGACGCCGGCTGCCCGGTCGCCCCCTGTGAGGATCTATCCCCATTCTGATCGTCGAAACCGCTCCGGGACCAAATCTGTTCCCGGATCTTCCATCGGGCTTCTACGCTGTTCTGACTGCTCCCCCATCGATATCGCGGTCACGCATACCCCGACATACGGAGGGACGTGCAGGTCAGACGGTCAAATCGAGGTTGTCGAGCAACCGTGTGGCCCCGAAGCGAGCGGCGATGAGGAGTCTCTGGGGACCACCGACGGTCGAGGCCAGTTCGAGGGTGACCGCGTCGACCAACTCGGCATAGTCGAGTTCGGCTTCGGGTTCGGTGGCCACGGCTTCGGTCAGGATCTTTCGCAACACCGTCGGGTCCTGCTCGCCCGCTCGTCCCGCGGCTTGGGCCGCCTTCAGCGCCCGATACAGGACGGTGGCTGCGGTGCGCTGCGACGGGGTCAGGTAGACGTTGCGGCTCGACATGGCCAGCCCGTCGGTTTCCCGCACGATGGGGCAACCCACCACCCGCACCGGCATGGACAGATCGGCGGCCATGCGACCGACCACGGCCAGTTGCTGGAAGTCCTTGTCGCCGAAATAGGCCGCGCACGGCCCCACGATCGAGAACAGCTTGGCCACCACGGTGGCCACCCCGGCGAAGTGCTCGGGACGGGCCGCCCCCTCGAAACGTCGGGTGATCTCGGCCACCGACACTGTGGTCAGAACGGGACCGCCCGGGTACATCTCGTCGACCGACGGCAGCAGCAAGTGGTGCACGCCCCGGTCGGCACAGATGGCCAGGTCTCGGTCGATGTCGCGGGGGTAGGTGCTGAGGTCCTCGGTGGCCGCGAACTGGAGCGGGTTCACGAAGATCGATGCTGCCACCACGTCGTCTGCCGAGGCCGCCGCCGACAACAGCGAGGCATGGCCGTCGTGGAGGTAGCCCATGGTGGGCACGAAGCCGATGCTGCGCCCCGCTCGACGTTCCTCGTCCAGCGCGGCCCGGTATCCAGCGATCGTCTCGTGCACGGCAACCATGCCGTCAAAGGTACGGCCTTGTCCGTTCTTGAACAGATTCTGGCTATCCCATAGCCACTTTCTGTTCAAGAACGAAAGCGGGGGCGGGTCGGGGGCTGCTGGGTCAGGCTGGGAGGTCTGGTGGAAGTCCGTCGTCATCTACCAGGCGGCGGGCGGCAGCAGCCAGGGCCCGGTAGGTGTCGCGCTCGGCGGGGTCGAGGGCGGTCAGGTGGCGAGCCACCGTGGCCCAGTCGCCCCGAGCAGTCGGGCCGGTGAGGGCCGCGGTCGGGCCCAGAGCGATGGCATCTTCGAGCGCCCCTCGGGCCAGGCCGGCGTAGGCCTCGGCTGGCACGCCGATGCCTCCGGCAATGCGTTCCACCTGACCCACGAGGGCCACCAGGTGGTTGGAAGCCACCACCGCGGCCGCGTGGTAGGCGGCCCGATCTGCGTCGGCCACTTCGAACCAGTGGCCATGGAGGTCACTGACCGCCCGCTGCACGAGGGGGTCGCCGGCCACCGCGAACCATGTACCGGCAGCGAGCCGGGCGGCCCCGACCTCGGCCGTCGGCAGGGCCACCAGCGGATGCAGGCCGGCGGTACGAAGGTGGCCACCGAGGACATCCAGCCCGAGGCTGCCGGCCAGGTGGGCCACCACGACCCGGCTGTCGGGGGCGACGGCAGCAGCCACCTCGGCGATGGCGGCATCGGGGGTGGCGACGACGAGCAGATCAGTGTCGGCGGCCGCGTCGGTCAGGTCGTCACCGCGTCCGAGCAGGGGGTGGACCACCCATCCGGCCCGACCCAGCGCGGTGGCCAGGGACCGCCCGGCACGTCCTGGTCCGATGACTCGGAGACGGGGCGGCACGGTCACGACGTCAGCATCCCGTCGACCGCAGGCTCAGTCGTTGAGCGGGGCGACCCGCTCGACGACACCATGCGAACGTTCCAATACTCCGGGATCGACCAGCTCGGGGGCCAGGTCGGCCAGCGGAGCCAGCACGAACCGGCGCTCGTGCATACGGGGGTGGGGGATCTGCAGATCGGGTTCGTCGACTGTCTCCCCGTCTATCCACAAGATGTCGACGTCGAGGGTGCGGGGACCCCAGCGTTCCATGCGAACCCGTTCAGCGGCCGATTCCAGACGGTGACACACGGCCAGGAGGTCGCGGGGCGACAGGTCTGTGGCCAGTTCCACCACGATGTTGAGGAACCGGGTCTGGTCGGGGCCGCCCACCGGGTCGGTCTCGTAGACGGGTGAAACGGCCTGCACCCATTCACCCAGCGCTTCGACGGCCTCCGTAAGGAAGGACCGACGGTCACCCAGGTTGGACCCGAGCGACAGGAACACCGTTCGGGGCGACCTGGTCGTGTCGCTCACCTGGTCCTCCGGATGCGGACACCCGATGTGGTCAGGTGGTGCGGGACGGGGGGACGGAGCTTGCGTACCGCCACGGTGACCGCGGAGATGCGCTCGTCGACCCCCAGGACCCCTTCGGCGATGCGGGCCGCCAGGTGTTCCAGCAGCTGAGGGGTACCACCCAAGGTCACCCGGGCCACCTCATCGCACAAGGCCCCGTAGTCGATGGTGTCGGCCAGAACGTCTGAGCGCCCTGAAGGTGCCAGGTCGGCTTCGACATCGAGGTCCATCTCGAGCGGTTGCGGCCGTTCCCGTTCCTCGGGCAGGGCCCCGCAGATGGCCACGATCTGCAAACCGCGCAGCTCGATCACATCGCCCGAGGGACGGGAGGCCGTCATGTCAGGCCTTCTCGGGTCGGGGCAGCGACATTGCCACCGTGACCAACTCACGTCCCACGGGGCCGAGCTGGCGTTGGAGCAGTCGCTCGGTGAGGGAGATGGCCTTGGGGGCATCGGTCATCAAGCCCGACCACACCAAGTAGCCGGCCACGATGCCCGACAGCCGGTCGCCCAGCTCTTCGTTGTGGACCAGCACCTTGTGCTTGGCGGCCAGGAGCTTCGACAGCTCCGGGTAGAAGGACAGCAGCCAGGCTGCTGGGTCCTCGTGGTTGGTGAAGGGCCGGTGCTGCCAGACCACGCCGAGCTCGTCGTAGTTGTGGAGGTTGGCAGGAGACGAGACGATCGAGATCACCGGCGAAAAGCCCTGCTCTCGAACCCAGATGATCTCCTCTTGGCGGCGGACTCGTCGGTGGTTGTCTCCATACCCACCAGGGCGTTCGCACACGGCGAACGAGTCCTTCATGACCCAGCGAAAGTTGCGGGGTTCGATGCCTTGGGCCCATTTGCCCTTTACAGCCACGTCGTCTTCTCCTCAGCGGTATTGATCTTGTTTAGGTCGTTGTAGATGTGATTGCCGTCGCAACGGCGAAACGGGTGCCCGGTAGGGAGGCTCATGCGGCCACCGCCCGAAGTGCGGCCACGGTGGCAGCCACGTCGTGGACTCGCACCAGACCGGCGCCATCGAGTGCTGCTCGCACCGCGGTGGTCACCGAACCTTCGAGCCGGTCGTCGACCGGGGTCGGTTCGACATCGAGACGCCCGGCATCGACCTCGGCTAGTAGCGCACCGAGGAAGGCCTTGCGACTGGTACCGACGGCCACCGGCCACCCGGTGGCCACCAGTTGGGGCATGGCTGCCAACAGCGCCCAGTTGTGGGCCCTGGTCTTGCCGAAGCCGATGCCGGGATCGATCCACACCTCGTGGACGCCAGCGGCGCGGGCTGCTTCGGCGCTGGCAACCAAGAACGCGGTGACCTCGGCGACCACGTCGTCGTAGTGCGGGTCAGCCTGCATCGTGCGGGGCTTGCCCTGCATGTGCATGGCCACCCAGCCCACCCCACGCTCAGCGGCCACGCCGTGCAGCGAGGCGGTGACGTCGTTGACGAGCGTGGCTCCCGCGTCGATGGCCGCGTGGGCCACGGCGGGCTTCGCGGTGTCGACCGACACCCGTACGTCGCCGGCCAGGGCCTCGACCACCGGGATGACCCGTTCGAGTTCGGTATCGATGCTCACCGGGGCCGCTCCGGGTCGACTGGATTCGCCGCCCACATCGATGATGTCGGCCCCTTCGAGCACCAGGCGTCGAGCATGGGCAACGGCATCGGAGGATCGCAGGTGCTGCCCACCGTCCGAAAACGAGTCAGGCGTGACGTTCACGATGCCCATAACCAACGGATACACGGAAGACAAGGCTAGTGACCTCGTCAAATCCAAGCCCCACAAGGGTTTGCGCCCTTAGACGCCGACCTGCTCAGGCAGGCAGGCGTTGCCGGGTCAACCGCGGCCCTGCACGAAGCGCATTGCCTCCTCGCGGGTGGCCACGCTGCTGCGGAACAGGCCCCGAACTGCGGAGGTGACCGTGCTGGCCCCGGCCTTGCGCACCCCTCGCATGGACATGCACAGGTGCTCGGCTTCGATGACCACCATGACCCCCTTGGGATCGAGGCTGGCCTGAAGGGCATCGGCTATCTGGGAGGTGAGGCGTTCTTGGACCTGGGGACGTTGGGCATAGCCGTCGATCAGCCGGGCGAACTTCGAGAGGCCGATGACTCGGCCGTCCCCGTTGGGGATGTAGGCCACGTGGGCCATGCCGATGAACGGGGCCAAGTGGTGCTCGCACAGCGAGTGGAGCGGTATGTCTCGCACCATCACCATCTCGTCGTGGCCGGCCTCGAACATGGTGACCAGGTGCTTGGTGGGGTCCTCGTGGAGACCGGCACAGATCTCGCCGTACATGCGGGCCACCCGATCGGGGGTGTCGAGGAGGCCATCACGTTCGGGGTCCTCCCCTATGGCGATCAGGATCTCGCGCACGGCGCGGGCGATCCTGGGCTGGTCGACGCCAGTGGGCTTCTCGTCGGGATCAGGGGCAGGCTGTGCGCTCATGCACCGGCCTCCTCGTTGTAGCGGGCGATGTAGGGCAGGTTGCGGTATCGCTCGACAACGTCGAGGCCGTAGCCGACCACGAAGTCGCCGGGGATGGAGAAACCGACGTAGCGCAGGTCTAGTGGGGCCTTCTGGAGGCCTTCGCGGACCAGCAGCGTGCATACCTCGACGCTGGCTGGGTTGCGGGCCAGCAGGTTCTTGCGCAGGTAGGCCAGGGTGAGACCGCTGTCGATGATGTCCTCGACGATGACCACGTCGCGACCGGTGAGGTCGGCATCTAGATCCTTGACGATTCGCACCACCCCGCTCGACTTGGTGGCGTTGCCGTACGACGACACGGCCATGAAGTCGAACTCCACGGGTAGGTCGATGGTGCGGGACAGGTCGGCCATGAACACGAACGCGCCCTTGAGCACGCAGACCAGCAACGGGGATCGACCCGCGTAGTCGGCGGTCATCTGGGCGCCGAGCTCAGCGATCCGTCGGTGGATGTCATCGGCGCTGACGATCACCTCGCCAATGCGGGGATCGTCGGCGTACGGGACGACGTCGTCAGCCATGGTCGGCATCCTTGCACGGCCCACCATCGTCGTTGTCACCAGAGCCGCCGGAGAGGGCCGAACTGGGGTTCGCTCCGGGCGCCTCGATACGCAGACGACCCTGCCGGCGGGCCACTCGCCACCCTCCGGTCACCTCCGCAGCAGTGGCCCGGTGGTGGACCACATCGAGCAGGCGGGCCACCGTGGCCCCGTCGACGGGATGCCCGCGGCCCACCCCTTCGGCCAGCAACCAAGCTCGGAGGGCAGCACCGGCCACCACCGGTCGGACCGCGGCCAGTTCGGCGGTCGACGTCGGATCAACGGTGGCAGCCAGGTCTGTCACCAGGCCGTCGATGTCCGCGAATAGGTCTGCCTGCCGGGCCAGGACGGGCACTGGATCTCGGTCGGACAGATCAGCGAGCAGGGGCAGCAGTTCGTGGCGGACCCGATTGCGACGGAACCGAGGGTCGATGTTGGAGGGATCAACGACAGGATCGAGGTCCAGGTCAGCACAAAGAGCTTTGGTCTCGCGCCGCCGCAGACCAAGGATCGGACGACGGTGGCCGGCTGGTATGGCGGCCAGGCCGGTCGGGCCTGCACCTCTCAGCAGGTTGAGCAACATGGTCTCGGCCTGGTCGTCGGCGGTGTGTCCAGTGAGGACGCCTTCGGGCAGGACTCCATAGCGGGCCTGACGGGCTCGCGCTTCGAGGTTGGAACCGGGGGCAACATCGACGCGTTCGGCCCGGAAGGCGGCCCCGAACCGTTGAGCAACTGCAGCCACGGCCTCTGCTTCACGCTCCGATCCGGGCCGCAACCCGTGGTCGACGTGCACTGCTGTCACCTCGAGCCCGGCGGCCACCGCCAGCACCAAGAGGGCCAGCGAATCGGCACCGCCCGACACCGCACAGGTGACGGGCGTTCCGGGCGGAGAGAACGTGCACCGCGCCAAAAGCGGCGCCACCGAGGGCACGGCTGAACCGATCAGGCGGCGATGGTGGGTCGGATCCGGGCGATCCACGCGTCGGGGTCTCTGATCTCGGCGATGGTGGGCAGGTTCCCGGGATCGACCCAGGCCACGTCGAGCAACTCGGTACCACCTTCGCGCTCGACCATCTCGATGAAGGCCTCACCTTGCTGGTACTGCTTGAGCTTGGCTTCGAGGCCGATGAGCTTCTGGAGGACCTTGGCTAGAGGGCTGCCCTGTTCGCGGCGTTGACGTAGAACTTGGCCAAAGCGAACCGCGCTCGGGATCTGATCGGCTCCGGCCCGATCCATGGTCACGTCGCCGTGGCCCTCGAGCAGGCTCATGAGCCCGGCCACCTGGTCGAGTACCAGCCGCTGCTCGGGCGATGCGAACACGGCCATGAGGCCGCCATCGTCGAGTGGGTTGCGACCGCCGCGGACGTCGTTGGCGGCCCGGCCCAGGGCCTCGGCGAAACGCTTCGGGTCGGGATCGACGGTGTTGACCGTCTCCTGCACGAGACCGAGGAAGTGCTCACGCATCCATGGGATGCCGGTGAACTGAGCCCGGTGGGTCACCTCGTGGAGGGCCAGCCAATGACGGAACTCACGAGGCGGGAAGGCGAAGCGCTTCTCCAGAGCCAGGACGTTGGGACCGACGTAATAGACGATGTCCTGGTCTTCGGGGTTCTCGTCTTCGATGACCAACAGGTCGTACTGACCGAGCACCCGACTGGACATCCAGCCCAGCACCATGCCGATCTCGGCTCCGGCCACCCGGCTGGTCACCGGGGCCAGCGGGCTGTTCATGTGCTCTTCGAGACGGTCGGTGATGGGCCGCAGCAAACGTTGGAACGAGGCAATGTTGGCTCTGACCCAGCCAGCCCGGTCTGTCACGCGGGCCCGGGCATCGCCCGACGCGCTGCGCAGCCCGGTGGTTTCGGCCACCTGCTGTTCGGCGATGGCCGTGAGTTCCTCGAAGTCGGTGGCCAGCGACGCGTAGTGGTACGAGTCGGCAAAGGGGTCGCGCCCCGCGGCGCGCACCGCTACCTTTTCGGCAAGTCCCCAGTCGACCGCGGCCACGCCCGGGTCAGCCCTGCCCGCGGGGCGGGTACTTGGGCCGAACGACCTTGTTGAGGTACCCGACGATGATGGCGAAGCCGAACATGACGGCCCCGAACGCCAGCGGTACGGCGATCCAGAAGTGCCAGACCTTTGCGAGCAGCATGTGGTGATCCTAGAGGTGAGGTGTGGCCGTGGTGCCAGTCGGGCCGGGGGTACCGGTCACTGCTCGGCTTGGATGGCCCGGGCGATGCGGTCCCGCAGGCTCTGAGGTACTTGGTCGACGCAGCGGTTGCGGACCACCTGGCGAAGTTCGGCCTCGAAGTCGTAGGCCCCGAGGCACGGCGAGCAGTCGTCGAGGTGGGACTTGATCTGGTGACGCAGGTCTTCATCGAGTTGACCGTCTAGGTATTCGTAAAGTTCCTGGAGGGTCTCGTTGCAGTCAGACATGGTGGGTCCTGCTCAACGCTCTGCCGCGGAAGACGCGGACACGGGCTCGGTGGTCGTGGAGGTGTCGTCTTTGTCCTCGGCGGGCTTGTCCGCGAGTCCGTGGGTGACGGCATAGCCATACAACGCCTTCTGGAGGTTCTTTCTTCCCCGGTGCAAGCGGCTCATGACCGTGCCCACCGGAATGTCGAGGATCTCGGCGATCTCCTTGTAGGCGAAGCCTTCGACGTCGGCCAGCAACACGGCCATGCGAAATACCTCCGGGAGGTTCTCCACGGCCTGCTTGACCTCGGCCTCGCTGAAGGTATCCATCAACTCGTCTTCGGCGCTGCGACCCATGCTGGCCGCTTCGAGACCGCCGAGGCGGCGGTACAGGTAGAGGTCTTCCACCTCGTCTAGCGCCGACTCTTCAGGCCGGCGCTGCTTGGCCCGGTACGAGTTGATGTATGTGTTGGTGAGGATGCGGTACATCCATGCCTTGAGGTTGGTGCCCTCCTGGAATCCACCGAAGCCTCGATAGGCCCGCAGGTAGGTCTCCTGCACCAGGTCGTCGGCATCGGCGGGGTTGCGCGTCATACGCATCGCCCCCGAGTAGAGGGAATCCATGAGCGGCATCGCCTGCTCAGCAAAATCTGCCTGATCGGCCATTGCGCCACCATAACGTCAGACCGCTAGCGCGACCCCGGCCAGAAACCACAGGACAGCGACAGTCAGGGTGGCGATCAGTGCCGCGGCCAAGAGCCGCCAAGCTCCGGGCGGTCTCGGTTCGGCGACGGTGCGGGGCGGCGTGGGCCCGAACGGGAGTGTCTCATCGCCGGACCGGCCGAGTTGGTTTCCGATGAGATCGGCACGGGGTCGAGGGTGGCTGACCGTGTTGGGGTCGACGACGGCCCGCAACCGTTCTACGAACGTCGCTGCGTCGGTAGGAACATCGGGACCGTCGGGGGTCAGTGCCTGCTCGATCTCGTCGGCCACCTCAGTGGGAACGGAGGGCCACGATGTCAACGGCCGGTGCACCCCGGCAGCAGCCAGGGCCAGCACCTCGGCCGGCGTCCCTCGGTGCGGCATCCGCCCGGTCAGACACTGGTAGGCCACCACCGCTAGCGAGTACACGTCGAAGCGGGCATCTGGTCGACCCCCGGCGGCCACCGCCGGGTGGAGGTAGTCCGGATCCTGGGACACCCCTACGACTTGGGCCTCGCTGACCGGATGGTCCATCGACATCGCGGCGCCGAGGCCTATGAGTACCGGGTGGCCATGGGCGGTGAGCAGTACGTGGTCGGGTCGGAGGTCGCCATGGACGAGGTGTCGGTCAGCCATGTGGCTCAGGGCACCGGCCACTCCCTCGAGCACCGCTATCAACTCGCCAGGCGATAGGGACCCCCGTTCTTCGAGCAGGTCGCGCAGGGACCCACCCTCGATCCAGGGCATCACCAACATCACGCCAGGCGGGTCGTCCACCACGCCGATCAGTTCGACCAAGTTGGGGTGGGCGAGCGTGGCCAATACCTCGGCCTCCCGCACCAGCGAGCGGGTATCACCTCGGTCGGTGGCATTGGATCGTCGTTTGATCACGACCGGCCTGCCGAGATCGGGGGGCCGAGCCAGCCACACATCGTGGTCGTTCCCGCGGTGTAGCAGGAGGTCCAATCGGTGGCCCATGGCGGTGGTTCGCATCTTTTCTTCCTGGAGGGGGCAGCCCGAGTCCACCCACAGGCTCTGACGGGAACAACATGATAGATCATGAAATGGCCTTTCTGTCCACCGTGAACCTCACGTCGGGTGCGCCATTGCACCGTCATTGCCCGATAACGCGCGTCTACGCTGCAACACCTACCGTTGGTTCGAACGGGCCGACAGTTGGAACGGGCGAGAGGGAGCGAAACAATGACCGGCGCTCCCCCACCACCTGATCCAACCGAGTCCGCCGCTGACACAACCGAGATCGCGGCATCGGAACGGCGCGTCAACAAGCTGCTCAACAGCGCCCGCGACATCGTGTCGCTGGTGGATATCGACGGGCGGATCCTCTTCACCACGGCCAGCCAGGTCGGCGCCCTCGGCTACCACCAGGAGTGGGCCGACATCAGCCCGTTCAGCATCGTCCACCCCGACGACCAAGAACGGGCCGGAGCCAGCTGGCTCGAGGCCATGCGCCGCCCTGGAGAGGCCGTGGAGACCGAAGTTCGCATGCGGATGGCCAGCGACGAGTGGGCCGACCTGGTGATCACCGGCGTCAACCTGTTCGACGATCCCGATGTCGGCGGCATGGTCATGACCGCTCGCAACGTCACCGATCTCCGCCAGGCCGAACGGTTGGCCAGCAGCCAAGCGGCCGTGCTCGAGCTCATCGCCCGGGGAGCCTCGGTGACCGAGGTCTTCGAGCGATGCGTGGAACTGGTCGAGGACAACGGAGTGGGCGGCCAATCGTCGATCTATCTGCTCGACGGTGACGAACTGCAGATTCGTGCCGGTCGGGCCCCCAGCGTTCTCACCGAGGCAGTCCGGTACGGCCCTCGCCACGAAGGCCGATCGGTGTGCGACCGGGCCATCAAGTTTGGCCGGGCCGAAGTGATCCCCGACCTCACGCAGATCCCCGACGGCGAGTTCGTCGACGAGCTGGTGGCAGTCATCAGCGGGCTCGGACTCGGGGCCGCGTGGTCTCAGCCCATCCGCTCCGTTCCCTCCGGGGAGACGATCGGGTCGATGTCCACCATCTACGACCGGCCCCATGTACCCACTGCCCACGAACGCCAGGTGGCCGAGGTGGCCTGCAGCCTGGTGTCGATCGCGGTCGAGCACCAGGAGACCCAAGCCCGCCTGGCCCATCAGGCCATGCACGACAGTCTCACCGGACTTCCCAACCGCACGCTGCTGCTCGACCGGCTGAACCACGCCCTGGCCCGCCGCGAACGAGCCCGCACAGACGTGGCCGTCCTGTTCTGCGACCTCGACCGCTTCAAGGTGGTCAACGACAGCCTCGGACACGGCATCGGCGACCACCTCCTGGTGTCCACCGCCGACCGCCTGCAGGCCATGCTCGAACCCGGCGACACGGTGGCCCGTTTCGGAGGCGACGAGTTCGTCGTTCTCCTGGAAGACGTGGTCGACGACGGCTATCCCGAGGAAGTCGGCGGGCAGATCGCCAAGGCCATGGAAGCCCCGTTCTTCCTGCCGAGCGGCCAGGAGGTCTACCTCACCACCAGCATCGGCCTCGCTCTCAGCAGCGACCACCGCAGCGGCGAAGGCTGGCTGCGTGATGCCGACGCAGCCATGTACCGAGCCAAGGAACAAGGCCGCAACCGGCTGGTGGTCTTCGATTCGGACATGCGCGAAGCCGCGGTCATCCGCATGGAGGTCGAACACGATCTGCATCGGGCCGTCGAACGCAACGAACTGGTCATGCACTACCAGCCGGTGATCGATCTGAACACCGGCAGGATCAGCGGGGCCGAAGCCCTGGTGCGCTGGAACCATCCCACCCGCGGCCTGATGTACCCCGACGAGTTCATCCCGGTGGCCGAAGAGACCGGGGCCATCGAACGGGTCGGTCGCCACGTCATGGAGATGGCCGTGCGAGATATGGCTGGGGTCATCGCCCGTCGGCCCATCGACGACTTCATCCTCGGCGTCAACCTGTCGGCACGACAGGTCACCAACCCGGCCCTGGCCGACGAGATCGCCGAGGTCTGTCGTCGCAACGACTGGAACCCACGGCAGCTCTTGTTGGAGATCACCGAGACCGCCCTCACCCGAGATACCGACGACTCGATCGACGAGCTCGAGAAGGTCCACGGGGTCGGGGTCCACTTCGCCATAGACGACTTCGGCACCGGCTACTCCTCGCTCACCCGGCTGCGTCACCTACCCGTCGATCAGGTGAAGGTCGACCGGACCTTCGTGGCCGAGATCGACCAACCCGACCGGCAACGGCAGGCCGACGGCCACGCTCCGAGGATCGTGGACGCGGTGATCGCCCTGGCCGCGGCCCTCGACCTGGGAACCTGCGCTGAAGGCGTCGAGACCGATGCGCAGCTCGCCTACCTGCGAACCATCGGCTGCTCGTTGGCCCAGGGCTTCTTGTTCTCCAAGCCGCTCCCCATCGACGAGTTCGAAGACCTCCTCACCACCGACCCCCACTGGTAACGCCGCTATCACCAATTGGGATCGGGCGACGGCGACGGTTTCGCGGCTCAGTTCTCGTCGTTGACCCCTCGATCGGCCTCCAAGAGCCTCAACCACACCTCGCTCCGGGTCGGAAACGCAGGGACGGCATGCCACAAGCGGGCGATCGGTACCTCGCCGACGATGGCCACCGTGGCGGAGTGCAAAAGCTCGCCCACGTCGCCGCCGACGAACAGGGCGCCGACCACGACGTCGCGTTCGTTGTCGATGACGAGTTCCGCTCGGCCCCTGGTGTCTCCGGATAGCGACGCGCCGGCCACCGACTCGAACTTCACGCCAACCTTCCGCAGCGAGGGGTCGCCGTCGGCCTTCGATGGCGCAACGCCAACGGCGGCCACCTGCGGGTCGGTGAAGACCACTTGCGGAACGGCCGCGTGATCGGCGAACGCTGCCCGTTCCCGACCACCGAGGACGTCGCCAACACAGCGGGCCTGATACTTCCCTTGATGCGTGAGCAACGCCCGACCGTTCACGTCGCCAGCGGCGAACAACCAGCCGCCGTCGACACCAGCCACCCGGAGTTGGTCGTCGACCTCCAGCGGGCCATCTCCGTCGAGGCCGACCGCCTGCAGCCCAAGGTCTTCGACGTTGAAGGCTCGTCCGGTGGCCACGAGCAGTTGGTCGGCTTCGATCTCGGTTCCGTCATCGAAGCCGACGCACACGGGACCGCCGTTGGGTTCTCGGCGGACTCCGGCAGCGTTGGCACCGAGGCGAATGTCGATGCCGTCGCCCTCGAAGGCCGCGCCTACCAGTTCGCTGACCCACAGGTCGTAGTTCTCGAGGATGCGGTCACCCCGCTCGATGATCGTGACCTGGGCCCCGAGACGGGTGAAGGCCTGGGCGAGCTCGCAGCCGACCACGCCACCCCCGAGAATGGCGAGCCGCTGCGGCACCTCCTCGGCGGTGGTCGCCTCCCGGTTCGTCCACGGGTTGGCTTCGGCCAGTCCGTCGATCGGCGGCATCGACGGACGAGACCCGGTAGCGATCACCACACCGAGCCGGGCCATCAGCGTGCGCACCGACCCGTCCGCTCCCGTTACGTCGACCCGACGTTCGCCAGCAACACGCCCTCGCCCTCTGATGAGCTCGGCACCCACCGAGTCCAGCCAATCCGCCTGGCCACCATCATCCAAGTGAGAGATGAACTCGTCGCGGCGCTTCAACACGGCCGACGTGTCGATCGACCCACTGAGGGCCCCGGCCGCGCCCGGCAGCCGACGAGCCTGGGCGAGGGCATTGGGTGGCTCCAACAGCGCCTTGCTGGGCATGCAGGCGTAGTAAGAGCACTCTCCGCCGACCAGTCGAGACTCGATCACCACCACGGACAGACCGTTGTCGCGGGCGTATCCAGCCACGCTGGTCCCGGTGGAACCAGCCCCGATGACGATCACGTCATAGGTCGAGATGTCGCCGCCACCCGGTTCTGCCCCATCGTGTGTGGTCACCGTTGGCTCCGGTGCCCGAGGTCGTCGAACGAACGGCGTCTATCCATGCCTTGCTCCTACCCGCGTGGACCACTCTCAACCGAAGGGCTACGGAAACATGGGGCGGAGCCGGCGAGGTGAACGTGAGGCCGCGCGAGCAACCGCGCAGCACTGAGTGGAGCCCGAGAGGAGAATTGAACTCCTGACCTGCTCATTACGAGTGAGCTGCTCTACCGACTGAGCTACCCGGGCGTGGGAAGGGTTCACCGTACCTGACCCTGCCGGTGGGGCGGTAACTGGTTGGAGGTCAGACCAGAGAGGGCAGCTTCGAGGCCAGAGCCAGCAGAAGAAGCTCTTCGTTGGGGTTGTAGAGGATGCCTTCGGCGGCCTCTTGGACGGCATCCAAACCCGCCAGGGCCTCGGTGCGGTCGGCGGCCACCACCATCTCGTCGCGGTAGACGGCAGCAAGGGCCCCGAGACCGAGCCGGAGCTCGTCGACGCGGAACCGACGGGATTCGCGCTTGTGGCGCTTGTCGAGCTCAGCCGACCCCGATCCGCGCTGGCCGTACCGCTCGATACGCTCCTCGACCTCGGCCACCTCCTGCACATGGCGGGCCTTGAGTGGGGCTTCGGCATCGTCGATGGCAGCGCGAATGTCGTCGACCGCAGCGGCAGCCACCGACCCGGAGCCATTGAGCCGACGGGGCAGATCGCGCCAGCCGGCCAGGCGCAGGGCGAGGCGTTCGTCGGTGGTCAGCAGGCGAGCCCGGTCCAGATCGCCGCCAGCGAACGACGCTGCTTCGGCGGCCTTGGCGGGGTCGGTACCTTCGGCTTCCAGTTGAGCGGCGATGGCAGCCACGGTGAGGGGCACGAAGTCGACCCGGATGCACCGCGACGCGATGGTCACGAGCTCCTTGGGCAGCTCATCGGCCAGCACCAGGAAGAAGGTGCCGTCGGGCGGTTCCTCGATGGTCTTGAGCAGCTTGGGGGCGACGTTGGGGGCCATGAGGTGGAACTCGTCGAGGATCATCACCTTGCGGCGGCCCTCCACCGCGGTGCGGCTGGCCCGCTTAACGATGTCGTCGGCCTGCTCGGCGGAGATGGAAGCACCCACCCGCTCGACGGTGATCACGTCGGGGTGCTGGTCGAGCCGCGCCAGGTCTCGGGCCCGGTCGGCACCAGCTTGGTCATCGGCCCGCTCGAGGTCACCGGCCAAAAGTTCGCCGGCGAAGGCTCGAGCGGCGGCCCGCTTACCCGAACCCCTGGGGCCGAGGAACAGCCAGGCATGGACGGCATCGGCCCCGGCCGCATTCTGCAGCAGGGAGACAGCAGCGTCTTGACCGATGACGCCTTCCCAGGCTGCGGTCATCGCGTCGTTCCCGGTCGACGAGGCACGGGACCATCGGTGCGGGGGCCCAGGCGCTCGGTGATGGCCGCGTCTACCCGGGTCGCCACTTCTTCGATGGTGCCAGACCCGTCGACGACCACCCAGCGTTCGGGCTTGGCCGCGGCTTGCTCGCGGTAGCCCTCAGCCACGAGGCGGTGGAACTCGTCACCCGCCGCTTCGAGCCGGTCGAGCTTGCCCGCCGCGGCCATGCGCTCGGCGGCGACCTCGTCGGGCACTTCGAGCAGCACCACCAGGTCGGGCAGGAGGCCCTCAGTGGCGAACGCCGACAGCGCAGCGACGTGGTGGGCACCCAGACCCCGCCCGTAGCCCTGGTAGGCCACGGAGGACCCGATGTAGCGATCACAGATCACGTCGCGCCCCCGATTGAGGGCCGGACGGATCTTGGTGGTGACGTGATGAGCCCGGTCGGCCGCCATGAGCAACGCCTCGGCCCGCACGTCGAGATCACCGGTGGCCGGATC
>JBDTBS010000284.1:0-10372 GCA_039924035.1 Aquihabitans sp.
GCCATCGGGCTCGACGTGGCCCACGACGTGGCGCTGGTGGTGCTGGCCGGCGTCCTCCAGGTGCTGACCTCGCCGGTCTCGGCCAACCTCATGAGCCGGGCCACCTACCGAGCGAGCCGCATCCCCCACCGCGTCGATGCCACCGACGAACTAGCCGGCGACTGACGGCCCCATCTCGGACCTCAAGCCAGCCGATCAGCAGCAATGGCATGGTCGGCCAGGAACTGGATCAGTTCACCGGGGTCAGCACTGATGCACACGTAGCGACGGAAGTCGTCGGGTCCGAAGAGGGTCTCGAGCAGCGGGCCCACAGGGAAGGTGTTCGTCCAGCATCCATCGTGATCCAAGAAGGCCATGGGACTGAAGCGGTCGTGGAACACCCGGTAGTAGTTCTGGGCCGCGTCCTGGAAGACCTCCTGCAGGGTGCCGGCCCGCCCGGGGGCGAACACCACACCGTCCACGGCCACCGCCAGCAAGCCGTCCTCTCGCAACGAGTTCGAGAAGTACTTGGCGATCCACGTGGCGAAGGGCGTGGGTGGTTCGTGGCCGTAGAACCAGGTGGGCACGGCCAGGCTCTCGCCACGATCGGCGACTGGGATCTCGTCGAGCATGGCAAATGCCGGCCGCTGCCACCGGTGCAGTTCGGTGAGCACCTCGGGGTCGATGACTCCGTCGGCCGTCACCAAACCGCTGGTGTCCTCGGGGAACTCGGGCACGATGGCCAGCCTTTTCACGGCATCGTCGCGGGTGCTCTTGTCGGCGGCCGACAGCAGCGCTCCGAGGTGGCTGGCCTCCATTGCTCCTGGTCCACCGCCCGAGGCCACCATCGCTCCCCCGCTGGCCAACGCCGCGGTCAGCTCCACCACCGAGCGATAGACGGGATCGGCCCGGTTCATGTCGTGCCCGCCCATCACTGCCACCACGTTGCGTCCGGCCAGTAGCTCGTCGCGGGCCTCGGTGATGCACTGGTCGTGCAGGGCCCGCAGCATTCCGATCTCCCGGGTCGATCCCAAGCGAGTCGAACGGTAGGTCTGTAGGTCCGGAGTCGACGCGTAGCTCTCGGGGTCATCACCATCGAACCCGGCCAGCAACTCGCCGGGCGTGTACAGGGTCGAGCGGAAGGGCAGCACAGGGAAGCCATCGTTCATGGTCATGATTCCAGCAGGCGGCGACCGTCCCGGCCTACGCTGCCGCCGTGTACAAAGTCGGACGCAAGATTTTGGGCTGGATCGGGCTACTCGCCGCGCTGGCTGCCGGGCTAGCCCTGGTGTTTGGGCTGGTCTACCCGCCGGGACTCCGAGCGGCCGAGACGGTGATCTGTCCGGCAGGCACGACGATCGTGACCAATCAGCACAACCTCGACGCGCTGCGCCGGTCCTCCACCGCGGAGCGCTACAGCCAGTTCTGCACCGGTCCGAAGGTGTTGGTCAATGCCACCACTCGATGGTTCGTCTTCATCGGTGGCGGATTGGTGCTGAGCGGTCTCTGCCTCTTCCTGCGGGCCCGCCTCACGCCACCCCTGCTGCTGGCTCCAGCGTCGTGACCGAAGCGAGTATCGGCTGCTCGGACCGGCGCTCGTAGGCCCAGCCAGGGCTCCTCAGCAGGAAGCCCAACCGGTCACGCCACGTCTCGGACCGATACACGTCGGTCAGGATGTCGGCCCATTCGTGGGTGGCGATCCGCCACAGGTTGAACGACTTGATGTTGCGAGTCAGTCCGTATTCCACCGGGGCATCTTCGAGCTCTGCGGTGCCGAAGAGACGATCCCAGATGATGAGGATGCTCCCGTGGTTGCGGTCCAGGTACTCGCGGTTGCTGCCGTGATGTACCCGGTGGTGAGACGGCGAGTTGAACACCTTCTCCAACGGGCCGATCGAATCGATGGCTTCGGTGTGGATCCAGAACTGGTAGAGCAGATTGACGCCTCGAGCGGTCTCGATCACGTCGGGCCGAAACCCGAGCAGGGCCAGGATGCTGGGCGGTATGGACACGGTCAGCGCTCCGCTCACCGGCTGACGCAGAGCGGTGGACAGGTTGTAGCGCTCGCTGGAGTGGTGGACGACGTGCATGGCCCAAAGGTGTCGACTCTCATGGGAGAACCGATGGTTCCAGTAGTAGATGAAGTCCCAGGCCAAGATGGCGCCGACTACAGCCAGCGGACCGCTCCCGAGGTCGGGGGCTCGCCGTTCGGACCACAGTCTCTTGGCCAACGTGCGGGAAGCCACCGCCGACGCCGCGGCCACTGTCCCTGAGATCACCGCGGTGGTTCCCGCCGAGGCGGCCACCTTGCGAGCCCACCGGGCCAACCCCCGACGTTCGGCTCGCGCCGGTTGGATCTCTCCGCCTGGGGATCGATCGCCTGCTGACGGTCCATCGACCCGCTTCGCAGAAATGGGCACCACCCCGGCTGAGGGAAGGCCACCGTTGGCCCGCCGAACCAGCACGTCGGCCACAGTCGCGGTGACAGCGGCTCCCACGGTGAGCGCAACCAAAGCTTTGCCGTAGCGGCCCCGGCCCGGCGTCACTGGGGCCAGCACCCGGTCCATCACCAAGGGGGCGACCAGGCTGCCCATCCCCATTGAAAGGCTGGCCAGCGTGTCGCTTCGTTCGTAATCCCCCGCGGTCGGTCCCCGGTCTGGGGCGTGGCGCTTCAGCCACAGGTGCTCCGCGCCCATGCCCCCGAGGAATGCAGGAATGGCGATGACGGTCAGATCCACAAACGTCCCCTTCGTCAGTACGACCGCTCCATTGTGCCCGGCTTCTCGGCCATTCGGCCAAGCGACGGGTCGCCCGGCAGGATGGCTGGTGAGTGGGAGGGGAGAATGTCAGCCCAAGCAGACCGTTCACCGGGCTCGACCCGGGGGTCTCGACTGGGGCTCCCGGCCTGCAGGCCGGGAAGATCAGACGGCGACGGGCAGGGTCTGCGTGAGGTCGCCAAGGTCGGTGAGGACGATCTCGATCTCGGCATCGATGCTTACCGCTTCAGGGTCGGCGTCGTCACGGATGGAGCGACGCCGGGCAACCAACTCGATGAGCTGCAACTCGAGCCCGACGGCCTGATCCTCGGGGGCAGCGTGGGCCACCTCCCAGGGGAAGGGGGCATCGGTCTGCGTGGGTGGGGCAAGTGAGGTGTGGTTCATCAGGTCCTCCTGGAGAGGGCGCTTCGGTTGCCCCCACCATGCCCAATCCATGTGACGACCATGTCACGACCCGGTTTCATTGCTGCGACATCTTCGGAACCGGCCGATGAGGCCCGCCGAAACCACACCGGACCGGGCCACGTAGGGTTCCGGCGTGACCGACACCGCTTCGCCCCTCCCGCTGGGCCAGCGCGTGCCGGCTTCAGGCGACCCCGACGCTGTCATCGAGACGTTCGTCGACTGGGTCGAAGAACGAGGCCTCACCCTCTACCCCGCCCAGGAGGAAGCGCTCCTCGAAGTGGTGGCCGGGTCACATGTGATCGTCAACACGCCCACCGGTTCGGGTAAGAGCCTGGTGGCCGTGGCCGCCCACTTCACTGCCCTGGCCGAGGGGAAGCGCACCTTCTACACCGCCCCCATCAAGGCCCTGGTGTCAGAGAAGTTCTTCGACCTGTCGGCCACCTTCGGCGCCGACCTGGTGGGGATGATGACGGGCGATGCCGCGGTCAACCGCGATGCTCCCATCATCTGCTGCACGGCTGAGATCCTGGCCAACCTGGCCTTGAGGGAGGGAGAGCGGGCCAACGTCGGTCAGGTGGTGATGGATGAGTTCCACTACTTCGCCGACCCCGACCGGGGCTGGGCCTGGCAGGTCCCGCTGCTGGAACTTCCTCAGGCTCAGATGGTGCTCATGTCGGCCACGCTCGGCGACGTCTCCCGATTCACCGAAACGCTCCCCGAACGTACCGGACGTCCGGTGGCCGTGGTCACCTCGGCCACCCGACCGATCCCCCTGCTCCACGAGTTCCGCATGACCCCGCTCACCGAGGTCCTCGAGGAACTGCTGTCGACCCACCAGTCGCCGGTCTACGTCGTCCACTTCACCCAGGCCTCCGCGGTGGAGCGAGCTCAGGCCCTCACCAGCCTCAAGCTGTGCACGCGTGAAGAGAAGGATGCCATCGCCGAGGCCATCGGCGGCTTCCGGTTCTCCGCCGGCTTCGGTCGCACGCTGTCGAAGTTCGTGCGCCACGGCATCGGCGTCCACCACGCGGGAATGCTGCCCAAATATCGACGCCTGGTGGAACGACTGGCTCAGGCCGGGTTGCTCAAGGTGATCTGCGGAACCGACACGCTGGGCGTCGGCATCAACGTCCCCATCCGCACTGTGCTCTTCACCGCTCTGGCCAAGTACGACGGCACCAGCACCCGGCTGCTGTCGGCCCGGGAGTTCCATCAGATCGGCGGACGGGCCGGACGGGCCGGCTTCGACACCATGGGCACGGTCATCGCTCTGGCCCCCGATCACGTGATCGAGAACCACAAGGCCGAAGCCAAGGCCGCGGCCCGCACCGCGGACGACCGCAAGGTGCGCAAGATCGTCAAGAAGAAGCCACCGCCAGGCACCGTGTCTTGGGGCGAGCCCACCTTCGACCGTCTGGTGTCGGCTCCACCCGAGCCGCTCACCTCCAGCTTTCGGGTGTCCCACGGGATGTTGCTCAACGTCCTCGACCGACCCGGCGACGGTCGGGCCGCGCTGGAACAACTACTCGACGAGAGCTACGAGACCGACACCAACAAGGAGAAGCACCGGGCCCGGGCCATCGAGATCGAAACCGCTCTGCTCGATGCGGGCGTGGTGGAGATCCTCGACGAACCCGACGACCAAGGCCGGACCGTGCGGGTCACCATCGACCTACAAGCCGAGTTCGCTCTCGATCAGCCGCTCTCGCCGTTCGCCCTCGCCGCTTTGGATCTGCTCGATCCCGAGTCCGACACATATGCCCTCGACATCGTCTCGGTCATCGAGTCGGTCCTCGAAGACCCCCGCCAGATCGTCAACGCTCAGCGGAACAAGGCCCGGGGCGAGGCCGTGGCCCAGATGAAGGCCGCGGGCATGGAGTACGAGGAGCGGATGATCGAGCTCGAGGAGATCGGCCACCCAAAGCCCCTCGCCGAACTGCTCGAACCGATGTACGAGGTGTACCGCGACGGTCACCCGTGGGTGGCCGAGCATCCGCTGCGCCCGAAGTCGGTGGTCCGAGACCTGTGGGAACGGGCCATGGACTTCGGCGACTACGTCCGGTTCTACGACCTGGCCCGGTCCGAGGGGACCGTGCTGCGCTACCTGACCGACGTCTACCGGGCCCTCATTCGCACAGTGCCCATGGATACCAAGACCGATGAGCTGTGGGACATCATCGAATGGCTGGGCGAGTTGGTTCGCCAGGTCGACTCGTCCCTGCTCGACGAATGGGAGTCGCTGCAGAACCCTGCCGACGTGCCCACCGAGCAACCCGTCGACACCAAGCCCCGTCCGGTGACCGCCAACCGTCGGGCCTTCACCGTGATGGTCCGCAATGCGCTGTTCCAGCGGGTCGAGCACATCGCCCACCGGCAGTGGCATGAGCTCGAGACGCTCGATGGCGACGACGGCTGGACCACAGAGCGTTGGTTCGAAGCCATGGCCCCTTACTTCGAGACCTACCCCACCATCGGTACCGGCCCCGATGCCCGCAACCCGGGCCTGCTCCTCATCGACGAACAGCCTGACGTGTGGCATGTACGCCAGGTGCTCGACGATCCCGACGACAACCGGGACTGGTCGATCACCGCCGACGTCGACCTGCCTGCCTCCAACGAGGCCGGTACCGCCGTGGTGCGCATCACCGGTGTCGGTCTGACCTGACCTAGCTCGTTCAGATCAGACCAGACCTCGGTCAGCCGGTGACGGTGATGGTGGAGGTCGCCCCCTTGGCCACGTCCTTCTCGGTGAAGGCCACATCGCGCCAGTTCTTCTCAGAGAAGCGCTCGGTGGCACCCAGGTACTCGGGATCGTCGCGGTCGGCGGGGTTGCCGTAGGTGAGGAATGCCTTGGCCTTGGGCCCGTCTTCGGCGAAGTCGAGAGCCAAGAGGAAGGACGTGCCGTTGTTGATCCGGTAGGCCGGTGATTCATCTCCACCGTCGCGGACGACGGCCAGCGCCGAGCCGGGGACCACGGGTGTCCGGGTGGTGCTGAGAGTTGCCGGATCCATGGTCGACCTCGGTGAGGCCCAGCCCACGACGTTGGTGGTGCCGTCTATGCCCATGCCTCCGTGGATCGGCACCATCGTCGCGTTGCGGTTCGATACCTGGACCTCGCCCAGGGTCACGTTGGGCTTGAGGCCACCCTCATCGAGAACCTGCACGGCCCGGGCCAGGTTGGTGAGCACCTGGCCGGTGGCGTCGGTCAGACCGTTGGGCGTACCCACCGGATCGGCGGCGTCGAACTGATCGGCCCACAGCTCGCCGACCCCGTCGAAGCGAGACAGGAACTCACGCCACAGGGCCGGACCGGCCCGGTCGAGGTCGTAGATGCCATCCCACTCGTCGAGCACCCGGCAGGCGTCGGTGAGGTCCACGTCACCGCCAGGCAGCACCTCTTCTCCATCGACCTCGAGTGGTTCGACGCTCACGGGTCCGGCGGCGGCGCACCTCTCGACCACGTCTGCCCGCAGGACCCGGGCCATGTAGCCCATGTTCAACAGAGACGCATCGGCCAGTTCGTCGAGGGTGAAGGTTCCGTCGTCGCCTGCTGGGCCTTCCTCCGACATGTCGCTCAGCACCGTGGCGTTCTCGCGAGTACGGGCGCTGCGAACGGTTCCCTGACGACCGTGGAGCGGCGAATAGTCGCCCTCCAACAGTTCTTCGTCGTTGGCCAACCAGAAGGAATCGTTGGCATTGAAGACGTAGTCGGCCCGTTCCTGGATGGGCATGGCCTCGAAGGGAACCAGGCCTGGGTCTCGGGCGCCGGGTACCTCTTCCCACTCGTACATCGGGTCGGACCCGTCGAGCAGCACGGCACCGTTGTCGGCGGCGATCTGCACGAACGCGTCGCTCTCCAGAGCTTCCTCGTATCCGGCGATCGCCTCCTTCGACAGGTTGGGGGTGGCTGCGGTGTCGCCGTACCAAGCACGGCCATCCGACGAGGTGGCGATGGTGTTGAACAACGGCACGCCGGAATAGGTCTTCTGCATGTCTATGAACTCGTCGAGGTCCTCGGCCCGCATGGTTTCCATGTACTGCTCGATGAACTCGTCGTTGTCGATGTTGGCATCGCGGTAGCTGATGGTGGTCCCGGCGCTCCAGCCCAGGCCGGGGAAGTCGAGGATCGGGCCGTAGTGGCTGCGCCAGAGGGTCCGGGTCTCCTCGGTGACCTCGCCGTCGTCGCCCAGCACCTCGATGGTGACATCCTCCGACGTCATCTTGCGGACGCCGGAGCCGTACTTGTAACTGGTGGGCTCACCGTCGACGAGATCTAGTTGGTAGGCGGTGAAGCGGTTGCCGGCCGAGACGGTGTGGGTCCATCCGTAGTTCTCGGTGAAACCGAGACCCACGCCGGGCAGGCCCGAGAGTTGGACGCCGTAGATGTCGACCTCGCCGGGCACGGTGAGCTGAACCTCCCAGAAGCGCAGCTCGCCTTCCCACGGGAAGTGAGGGTTGGCCACCAACATGCCGCCGCCGTCGGTGGAGCGTTCAGAGCCGATGGCCCAACCGTTGGAGCCGGGGCCGTCGTTGGAGTCGAAGATCGGGTCCATGGCCGCCAGTTCGTCCCAGTCGATGGCCGCTTCTTCGTCGGCTACCGGATCGCTGGCGGGCTCCGTGGTGAGACCGACAGGCTTGACGGTCACCGGGCCGCCACCCCTGAGGTTCGCGGGCTTGGTATCGACGGCTGGTTCTTCGGTGGCCGGTTCGTCAGTGACGGCCGGTGCGACGGCCGGGGGCTGGGCCTGACCGACCATGCCGATGACGGCCCCACTCGAGGCCAGCAGAGCAATGGACCGGGCATAGGCATAGAGCTCGACCGGCTCCAACGGACGGACCCAGTCCTCGCCTGCGCACCAGTCGGCCAGGTCGTCGGTACCGGCGTTGTCCAGTTGTGCATTCCAGCCATCGGTGTAGGCCGTCATGAGGTTGCGCACGTCACCGGAGGCCGCGTCCCAGTCGGCTTCGGCGATCTTGCGGATGCCGACAGCCAGCCAAGAGGCATCCGAGTCGATGTTGGCATCGTCCTCGCCAGGACCGAACCAGCGGGCCCGCTCGCCATTGACCCGGATGATCCCATCCATCAGGTCACAGGGGCGGTCCTCGCCGCTGGCCCAACCTTGGCCGAAGGCTGCATCGATCAGGGTGTCGCCAGTGATGTGAGGTACGTCGCCGTCGGTCCGGCGGATGGTGGCTCTGTACTGCGTACCCGAGCCCAGCACCTGGTCATCGGGGACCGAGGTGGAGGTTGGGCCGGCCTTGCCGTCCGACCCACCATCGTCGCTGCAGCTCACCAAGAGCGAGGCCACACAGGCCAGTGAGACCACACCCCAGCGGATGGAACGACGGTTCTTCATGTCTGTACCCCTGTGTGAGCGGCTGTGTTCATCTGGCTGTAGCGACGTGACCGCGACGTGTGACGAAGCCGTGACGGACCCTAGCGGCGAGGCCTGCCGACCGACGTGGGCCGCACGGTGGCCGCCGCTCAAGACTTCGACTCCATTTCGAAGCCTCCAGCCCGAGACTTCGCCGTTCGACCGGCGGCGCGATGCCACCGAGGATCGCGGCTCCCCGACCGGAGACCATGACGGCTCTGAGGTCGGGCGCCGACGCGCCTACCATCGTCATCTCCACCGGGGACGACGGCGCTGGTAGTTGCGTTGGTCTTCCCCGCCCGGCCCGTGTAGCTCAGTTGGCCAGAGCAGCCGCCTTGTAAGCGGCAGGTCGTCGGTTCGAATCCGACCGCGGGCTCCATCCCACCGCAATTCTCCGCCTCGCCGCCGAGCGGCAGGACAACGGCCGGTCACCCGTCAGGTCAGGGCGCAGGATGCCACGCCCACGGCATCGAACCGCCTGCATTCGGCCTGCTTCGAATAGCTGGTCGGCAGTTCGTTGAAGGCTCGGTGGCTGTCGTCTGGTTCGACTCGTCACCTGGCCATTGTTCCCGCAACACCGCGGCCTCGAACCTGAGCACCCCGTGGGTCGGTTGGAGCGGAATGGCAGGCTGACGTGGCCGGTTGTGTTCGATGACGACTGAAAGGCTGCGCACGATGACTTCCATGAACAAACCGAGTGGGCCCCGCGGTTGGTTCCGCCGGGGCCGCGTGACCACCGACGGTTCCACCGCTGGAGTCGACACTGCCGCAGATCATGGCGCTTCGAAGCCTGGAGACGCGGCGTCCGGTGTTGATCCGTCAGACGAGGACAGCCACGTCGAGATCATCGAACTCGACGACATTTCGTTCGACAAGGGCACCGAAGGCGGGGCCACGGTGGTCGACTTCTGGGCCGCTTGGTGTCGACCGTGCGCTGTGTTGCAACCGATCTACCAGCACGCGGCCGATGACCACGAAGGCCCGGTGCGCTTCGCTCGCTGCGATATCGAGGCCAGCCCCGAAGTCGCCGGAATGGTGGGTATCCAGTCGATCCCCACCGTCGCCCTTTTCGACGTGGACGGCAACGAGGTCGAGCGCCTCTCCGGCGTGCCCTCCCGCAAGGACCTCGATCGACTCATAGCCCGCGGCGCCGCTCTGGTCGACGACGCCTGACCAAGTCGAGGACGCCTGACCAATAGGCCAACAGGTGTCCGGGTGGTCTCTTTGGGAACTGTCGATAGGGGGACGCCAAACTGGACCCGTGCGAACCGTTGTTGGCGTGACTCTTCTTTGTGTTGCGGTTCTCGGTATCGGTGGACCGCTCTTCTATGTGCTTGCCACCCTCGACGGTGGCGAAGTGCAGATCCCTGGCGGTTTCACCCGAATGATGATCGAGTTGGCCGTCGGCTCATACGCGCTCTACTGGTCTTACCGACTCTGGATCAGCACCCTGAGGACTGCACCGTCGAGGTAGCCACCTCCGGCCGGGCCCTTGACGTCTGGCTCTTGACATCTGGCTCTCGACGCCTGGTTTGAGACCGGGCGCGCACAAGCTCTGGCCACCCGAGCCTCTCGATCGGTTCTGGCTGCTCCGCCTGCCCGCCGGTCTTCACATGGCACATGGACGCGGCCGTGTGACCTATCCCCGATCGGCACCGGCTCGCGACCGGCATTTCGGCAACCGTTCCATCGCTGGCGCTGACCCGCCACTGATCCACCTCTCCATCCCCCTCCCCCATACCGGTTCACGGCCCTTGGGGTGGTGGGGTGTTTCGGCCGGGTCTCTGCCGGTTGTGGGTGGGGCAGCGTAGGCGGCCGTTTGCTTGGGTGGTGGGG
>JBDTBS010000285.1:0-3624 GCA_039924035.1 Aquihabitans sp.
TGCCGGTGGATCGGGTCGTGCTCGAGACGCATCGCCGGGAGTTCGGGCAGGAACTGGTCGGCGAGCCCGGTCTCCACGAGGAACCAGAGCCCGTCGGACGGATGGTCGACGACGATCAGCTTGTCGAGCTCGTCACGGATCCGTTCGGCCGACACGATCTCCAGGCGGTGAGCGTTGGTACGCACGGCCTCGACCAGATCGGCGTCGGGTTCGAGGTTGTAGCCAGCGATGAACCGAGCGGCCCGCAACATGCGCAGCGGATCGTCGGTGAACGACACCTCCGGTGACAACGGAGTGCGCAGCCGGCCGGCGGCCAGGTCGGCGACACCGCCGAACGGGTCGATCAACTCCGGAACCGGGATGCGCAAGGCCATGGAGTTGACGGTGAAGTCTCGCCGTTCCAGATCGTCGACGATCTCGGTGCCGAAGGCCACCTCGGGCTTGCGGGAATCCGGGGCATAGGACTCGGCCCGGTGAGTGGTGATCTCGATGTTGCGGTCGCCCAGCTTCACGCCGATGGTGCCGAAACGCTCACCCTGAGCCCACAGAGCATCGACCACCGGAGCCACGATGGCCTTGATCTCCTCGGGCCGAGCCGACGTGGTCAGATCTATGTCGGCGCCGGAGCCCAGCGAACGGCCCAGAATCAGGTCACGGACGATTCCCCCCACCAGAAAAAGGGGAAACCCGGCATCGACGAAGGCATCGGCTAGGGGCTGAACCTCGTCGAGGACGGGCTGGATGCGCTCGGGAACCACACTCGGACGATACGCGAGTATCCCTACAGCGCCCACACCGGTTCCGCACCGCTCATGTGGCACACCGGAACCATGACCGTTTCGACACCGATGACGTGCCTCTCGGGTCAGTGCAGCGTGGCCAATCCGGCCTGCTGAACGGCAATGCGGAAGTCTTCGGGGTGGGCAGCCCGGTCGATGGCTTCATCGAGGCTCACATAGTCATCGGTGAACAGCTGGAACAGGGCCTGATCGAACGTGGCCATGCCGTGGTAATCGCCTTCGGTCATCAACCGCTCGAGCACCGCAGGATCGGCAGCCGACCCAATGGCATCTCGCACCTTCTGGGTGCCGACCAGCGACTCCACCACCGCCACCCGGCCCCGGCCGTCGGCCCGGTCGACCAACCGTTGACAGATGACGCCCCGCAACACGCGGGCCAGGGTCTTGCGGATCGAGGTCTGCTGGTGCGGTTCGAACTGATCGATCAGTGCGGCCAGGGTGTCGGTGGCCGACAAGGTGTTCATGACCGCCAAGACCAGACGGCCCGATGACGCCGCCGCCAGAGCTTCGGTGATCGACACCGGGTCGGGCAGCTCGCTCACGAAGATGACATCGGCATCCTGGCGGGCCACCCGCCGCAGGGCATCGGCGATCTCCGGAGTATCGGCGCCCACCTCCCGTTGGCTGACCACGGCCATGCGGTCGGAGTGGAGGACCTCGATCGGGTCCTCGATGGTGATGATGTGCCGAGCCTGGGTGGCGTTGATGTGGTCGATCATCGCCGCCGCCGTGGTGGTCTTGCCCGACGCGAACGGACCGGAGATCAAGATCAGACCGTCACGTTGGCTGGCCAGATCGGCCACCACCGGTGGTACACCCAGGTCGGTGATGGCCGGGGCCCCCGGCACCACCCGCCGGATGGCCAAGCTGACCGAGCCCCGCTGACGGAACACGTTGACCCGGAACCGGCCGAGACCGGCCACGCTGTAGGCCAGATCGGTCTCACCGATCGACTGGAACTCGGCCGCCTTCTCGGCAGTGAGAAGTTCGGTGGCCAACCGTTCGATGGTGGTCGGCTCCAACGGTTCGAGCGTGGTGCGCTCCAAGCGACCGTTGCGGCGGATGCACGGCGGCGACCCCACCTTCACCAACAGGTCTGACCCCCGCTCCTCGAGCAGGTATTGCAGCAGATCCACGATACGCGTCACGGGGGCTCCTCGTCGGGTGGCGCCGATCAGAAGGGACCGGCCCTGACTACAAGTCGGCCACTTGTTGGCGGATCTTGAGGGCTACGGCTGACACATCGTCGCCGGGACCACCCGCGGTGGGCGTCTCGGGCCGGTAGGCACCATCGTCGGCCAGCACCGACAAGACCGCTCCGGTGCTGTCTGCCAACGAGGTCAGGTCGTAGCCACCCTCCAAGAACAGCAGTCGTCGACCGGCCGGCACCAACTGGATCAACTCACGGGTGAGATCGGCGAAATCGCCCGAAGAGAGGCTGAGATCGGTGAGCGGATCCCGAAGGTGCCCGTCGAACCCCGCGGAGATGATCAGCCAGGTGGGCTGCCATGCCTCCAAGGCCGGAAGGACCAGGTCGTCGAGCACCCGGCGATACACGTCGCCGGTGGTGTGCGATGGATACGGCAGGTTGAGGGTGGTACCGACACCGGCCCCTTCACCGACGTCGTCGATACGCCCGGTCCCCGGGTACATGGGCCATTCGTGCATCGATACATAGAAGACCCGGGGGTCGCTCCAGAAGATGTCTTGGGTGCCATTCCCGTGATGGGCGTCGTAGTCGACGATCACCACCCGTTCCCCGCGGTCGGCCAATGCTGCCGCCGAGACGGCCACGTTGTTGATCAGGCAGAACCCCATGGAGCGGGTGGCGGTGGCGTGATGACCCGGTGGCCGCACCGCACAGAACGCGGCATCGGCCTCGCCGGCATCGAGACGACGAATGGACTCCAGACCCGCCCCCGCGGCCAGCAAGGCCGCTTCCCAAGAAGCCCTACCCACATGGGTGTCACCGTCGAGGTAGCCGCCCCCGGCGGCGCAGAACTCGGCGATGGCCCGGGTGTAGCGCTCCGGATGCACCCGCAGGATGTCCTCCGGTGACGCCGGAACCGGCAACACCGGCACCAGAGCGTCACGCAGCCCGGCCTGGTCGATGCCCTTCTCCACCGCAACCAACCGTGCCGGCCGCTCGGGATGACCCGCGCCGGTGTCGTGGTCGAAGAAACGCGGGTGGATCGCGAACAACACGGCCATGTGCTCAGGTTACGGTCCCGCCCGAAGAGTCGGGCCCCCACCGTCGTTCTCGTCATGTCACCGCCGCCGCACGGCAGGCAACGTGGTCCAGGTCGTAGGGTCGCGGACGCGTGACCGTCCCGACCTCGATGCCCTCCGCGCCCCATGGCCGTAGATGACCCCCTCAGCGACGACCCCCGGGCCCTCCAGGTGTCGACGTGGCGCGGAAACGAACTCGTGGCGCTACTCAACCCGCGGCCCGAACGGCCGCCGCCATCGGCGACCGCGGTGGCCCGTCAGCTCGACATGTTGCGAGCCAAAGGCACAATGCGGGCCGTCACCGGCGCGCTCAACCACGCCCAGCTCGACCCGTTCCTGGCCAATGGGTTCACCGTCCAGGAACACCTGCACCTACTCAGCCACGACCTCCACGAGCTCCCATCAGATCCGCATCAACACCACCTGCGCCGGGCCCGTCGCCTCGACCGTCGCACCGTCCTGGCCATCGATGCCCTGGCCTTCGACGCGTTCTGGACCCTCGACCGGTCCGGTTTGATCGACGCCATACGGGCCACGCCGTCCACCCGATTTCGAGTGTGCCAAAACCGTGGTGAACCGATCTCGGGCTACGCGG
>JBDTBS010000286.1:0-6477 GCA_039924035.1 Aquihabitans sp.
CGGCGTAGACCCGCTCCGCGTCGTACTCGGGAAGGCCCCGGCCGGGGCTCGAGTGCTGCCGGCCCTCGAGTTCGAGGGCGATCTGCCCGACCTGCTCGATCTGCTGGGCGAGAGACGCATCTTGCAGGTGCTGGTGGAGGGCGGGGCCACGGTGGCCGGCTCGTTCCACCGAGAAGGTCTCGTCGACCACTACGTCGTCTACTTCGCTCCCGCCATATTCGGTGGCGACGATGCCATGCCGCTGTTCGCGGGTCCGTCGGTCGAGACGATCCGTGACGTCTGGCGGGGGGCGATCACCGAGGTGACCCAACTCGGTGGAGACCTGCGCATAGATGTATCCCCGGTGGTCCCGTCGCCGGTCACCGGACCCGTACCCGTGGTCCGCCTCGACGAGGACACCTTCCCCCACATTGACGGAGAGACCTGATGTTCACCGGAATCGTCGAGGAACTGGGCACGGTCGTCTCCCGCCGCGGGCCGAAGCTCCGCATCGGGGCCACCACCGTGCTCGCCGACGTCGAGATGGGGGCATCCATCTCCGTCAACGGCACTTGCCTGACCGTGGTGGCCTGGGGCGACGACTGGTGGGAAGCCGACGTGGTCGACGAGACCTACGACCGCACCTGTCTCGGGGCCTTGGCCGATGGCGACCGGGTCAACCTCGAACGCCCCGTGCGTCTCGCTGACCGGTTGGGTGGGCATCTCGTCCAAGGCCATGTCGACGCGGTGGGCACCATCGTCACCCCCGCACCGGACCTCCGAGTGACGCTTCCGGTCGAGAACCTCCGCTACGTGGTGGAGAAGGGCTCGATCACCGTCGACGGTGTCAGCCTCACCGTGGCCGCCGTCCACTCCGATGGTTTCTCCATCGCCGTCATTCCGCACACCGCTGAGGTCACCACCCTGGGCCGCAAGGGCCCCGGCGACCCCGTCAACCTCTAGCTCGATGTCATCGCCAAGTACGTCGAGTCCCTACTCGAACCGATCCGACCGTCTGAAGGACGACCCGCATGACCGATACCACCGTCACCGAAGCCACCACAGAACCCAACCGGGGTCCGTCCGACGACGGTCCCCTCGCCGACATAGCGGTAGCCCTCGAAGCGTTCGCCCGCGGCGAGATCATCGTGGTCGTCGACGACGAGGACCGCGAGAACGAAGGCGACCTGGTCATGGCAGCCGAGTTCGTCACCCCCGAGAAGATCTCCTTCTTCCTCCACCACACCTCCGGGTTCATCTGCGCTCCGATCACCACCGAACGGGCAGCTGAGCTCGACCTGCGCCCCATGGTGGAGCACAACACCGAGAGCATGCGCACCGCCTTCCTGGTGAGCATCGACTACCGCCACGGCACCACCACCGGCATCTCGTCCTATGACCGAGCGGCCACCGTGCTGGCCATGGTCGACCCCGACACGCGGCCCGGCGACCTGGCCCGCCCCGGCCACATCCTGCCGCTCGAATCGCGTGAAGGCGGCGTGCTGAAGCGGGCTGGTCACACCGAGGCCACCGTCGACCTGGCTCGCATGGCCGGCCTCTACCCGGCGGGCATCCTCTGCGAGATCGTCGACGACACGAAGATGGGCATGGCTCGCCAGCCCGAACTGCGGAAGTTCGCCCGCGAGCACGACATGTACATGATCTCCATCGCCGATCTGATCCGCTACCGCCGGCGCACCGAGAAGTTGGTCCGGCTGGTGAGCGAGGCCCGCATCCCCACCGGGTGGGGAGATTTCACGGCCTACGTCTACGAGTCCGTGCTCGACGGCGAACAGCACGTTGCCATGGTTCGTGGCGACGTGGCCGGCGGCGAGAACACGCTGGTGCGAGTCCACAGCGAATGCCTCACTGGTGACGTGTTCGGTTCCATGCGCTGCGACTGCGGGGTTCAGCTCGACGCGGCCATGAAGATGGTGGCTGACGAAGGAAGCGGCGTGATCGTCTACCTGCGCGGCCATGAGGGTCGCGGCATCGGTCTTGGCCACAAGATCCGGGCCTATGGGCTCCAAGACGAAGGCCACGACACCGTCGAGGCCAACGAGGTCATGGGCTTGCCCGTGGATTCCCGCGAGTACGGCATCGGGGCCCAGATCCTCGTCGACCTCGGGGTCACCTCCATGCGGGTGATCACCAACAACCCGGCCAAGTACGGCGGGCTCGATGGGTTCGGTCTCGACATCACCCAGCGGGTGCCGTCGATCACCGCCCCCAACCCGGAGAACATCCGGTACCTCAAGACCAAGGCCGAGAAGATGGGACATCTGCTCGAAGGGCTGGAAGACCTCGATGTCGACGCTGCGGGAGCCGTGACCCCCGAGTCAGCGGACGACGTGGTCTCCGACCACACGGAGGTCTGACGTGGCCGGCGATCATCGGTCCGCAGGCGCTCCAGAACCGGTGCTCGAAGGGTCTGGCCTCCGCATAGCGGTGGTGGCCGCTCGTTGGAACTCCCACGTCACGCTTCGTCTGCTCGACGGGGTCAGGCGCGGGCTCACCGAAGCTGGCGTCGCAGACGAGGACGTCACCGTCGATTGGGTGCCCGGGGCCTTCGAGCTTCCGCTGGGGGCCAAGATCTGGGCCGAGTCGGGCCGCTGCGACGCGGTGATCGCCCTCGGTTGCGTCATCCGAGGCGAGACCACCCACTACGAGTCGGTGGCGGGGGAGTGCGCCGCCGGACTCCAACGGGTACAGCTCGATACCGGCATTCCGGTGGCCTTCAGCGCCCTCACCGTGGAGAACCTCGACCAGGCCCTGGCCCGCTCCGAGGCGGCCGGTGGCCACAACGTGGGCGAAGACGGCGCCAAGGTCGTCGTGGAGATGTGCAACCTGATCAGCCGAGTGACACCGGCGTAGTCCTGACCCGCTGGAGTGGCCGATAACGTCACGGCCATGACGAAGCCAGAGATCACCATTCCCGATGAAGCCCCGCCCGCAGAGTTGCTGCTCGAAGACCTGACCGTGGGCGAGGGTACCGAGGCCACATCGGGCCAGCCGGTATCGGTCCACTACGTCGGGGTTTCGTGGTCCACCAAGCAGCAGTTCGACGCATCCTGGGACCGGGGTGACGAGTTCGGGTTTCGTCTCGGTGCCGGTCAGGTCATTGCCGGCTGGGACGAAGGGGTCGTCGGGATGAAGCTCGGTGGGCGCCGTCGAATCACCATCCCGCCCCACAAGGGCTACGGCGCACAGGGAGCCGGCGGGGTCATCGCCCCCAACGAGACCCTGGTGTTCGTGGTGGACCTGCTCGGCGTGGGCTGAGACCGCCAGCGAGGGGCGTCGACTCGGTCTCGGGACCGGGTCGGCGCCTCTTGTCGTTCATGGCTTCGCACGACGGGGTACTGGGCCGATACCGTCACCTCCGTGCTCAACCTGGTCCTGCCGAAGGGGTCGCTCGAAAAGGCGACGCTCGAACTGTTCGCCAACGCCGATCTGTCGGTCAACCGGTCATCCACGGTCGACTACAAGGCCTCCATCGACGATCCTCGGATCGACTCGGTCCGCATCCTGCGGCCCCAGGAGATCCCGATGTACGTGGCCGAGGGAATGTTCGACATCGGCATCACCGGCCGGGACTGGATCGAGGAGACCCACAGCGATGTGGTTTCGCTCGGTGAGCTCCAGTACTCCAAGGCCACGTCGAAGCCCATTCGCATGGTCGTCGCCGTAGCCGGCGATTCACCGTGGGAGAGCGTGGCCGACCTGCCGTCGGGCGTACGGGTATCCACCGAGTACCCCGAGGTGACCAAGGTCTTCTTCGCCGAGAAGGGCATCGACGCCGACATTCGCCTCAGCTATGGCGCCACCGAGGCCAAGATCCCCGACATCGTCGACTGCATCGTGGAGATCACCGAGACCGGTCGGGCCATTCGGGCTGCCGGGCTCAAGGTGATCGACCAGATCCTCCAGTCCTACACCGAGCTCATCGCCAACCCGGCGTCCTTCGCCGACCCGGCCAAGCAGCACGCCATGCGTCAGGTGCAATCCCTGTTGGAAGGGGTCCTCGAGGCCCGCGGCAACGTTGTGGTGAAGCTCAACGTGGCCGAGGGCGACCTCGACCAGGTCATCGACCTGCTGCCGTCGATGAAGTCGCCCACGGTGTCCAAGCTGCACCGTGACGGTGGCTTTGCCGTCGAGACGGTGGTGCCGAAGCGTCAGATCAACATCCTGATCCCAGCGCTGAAGGACGCGGGAGCCTCCGACATCATCGAGCTCCCGCTGTCCAAAATCGTCCACTGACGGTCATCGAACCTGTGGCCTCTGCACCAGATCCGGCCGCGGCGTTCACGCACCGGCATGGAGTGGTCACTGCCTACGACGATCACGCGGGGTTGGGGGCGATCACCGATGCCAGCACCGGGTTCGTCTGGCCGTTCCACTGCACCCGCATCGCCGACGGCTCCCGCACGATCCAGGTTGGTGGACCCGTGGGGTTTCGAGTCGAGCCCCAACCCTCCGGGCTCGAAGCGGTCATGATCACGACCGACGACGAACCCGGATAGCGGGCAAGGCCACCTCGGCGGTCAGCTGTCTTGGTCGTCTCCATCGGACTCGGGCTCGGCGTCAGGGGCATCCTGGGAGGCATCCCACTGGCCCTTGATCTGCACGAAGGCCAGGCGAATCTGGGCCAGGGCATCCACGAGCGTGTGCTCGTCGCCGCCGAGGCGACCTTCGACGGAGCCCAGGAGGGCCGCGAACGCATCGATGGCCAGCTGGGCCTCGTCGAAGCGGGGCGGCTGGTTGGAGAGATGGATGGCCGCCAACTCGTAGCAACCCATGGCATGGTTGGCGATGACCACCGCAGCCGGCACCTGAGCCAGCTGATCCCGAACCTGCTGCATCTCCGAGGCGATCTCGTGGGCCTCGGCCTCCTGGTCGGGTCTGAGCTGTTGGCCCGGCGCGGCCGCTTCGGGGGGCTGATCGCCGGTCTCTCGATCGACGGGGTGCTCGCCGCCAGGTGTCCACAAGCTCATTTGGTTGGCCTTCCAGGGAAGTAGGGGATGGAGAAGTTCGATCTTCGGAACGGCCAGACTTGCAGAACCGGCGACGACCCCTGGTACCCTACGACACGTAACAAACAGGCAAAGCGGGGCTCGCCCCCACCCGGCCACCACCCTTCGGGGTGATCATGCGCCCGGGTCGATTCTGCAAGCACCTCCGGGTGTCAGCGGATGTCGGCTTTTCCGGCATCCGCTTCACTTGTTTTTGAAGCAGATGCTCATCCTGAAAACCAGAACGCGACTGCGTCAGGGAGGACCTACGCACTTGATGAAGAGCCACCAGCCATAGCTGCTCCAACGCCAAACCACGAGCCGAGGATCAACGACCGCATCCGAGCCCGAGAGGTCCGACTAGTCGGCCCCGACGGGGAACAGGTCGGTATCAAACCGTTGCCCGAGGCCCTCAACTTCGCCCGTGCGCTAGATCTCGACCTCGTCGAGGTCGCCGATAGAGCCAACCCACCTGTCTGCCGTGTCATGGACTACGGCAAGTACAAGTACGAGGCCGCACAGAAGGCCAAGGAATCTCGCAAGAAGAGCACCAACGTGGTGGTCAAGGAGATGAAGTACCGCCCCAAGATCGGTGGCGGCGACTTCGGAACCAAGACCAAGAAGGTCGAGCAGTTCCTCACCGAAGGCCACAAGGTCAAGATCACCATCATGTTCCGGGGACGCGAAGTCGCCCACCCAGAACTTGGTAAGAAGATCCTCGACCGAGTGGCTGAAGAGATCGTCCACCTCGGACGGGTCGAGGTCTATCCGAAGCTGGATGGACCGAGGAACATGATCATGGTCCTTGCTCCAGACAAGAAGGCCCAGGCCGCCCACGCAGCAGATCTCAAGCAGGCCGAGGAAGACGCGGCCGAGGCAGCAGCTCGCAGCGAAGCGCTCAGCGAGGTCGAGGCTGCCGAAAGCGCAGCTACCGAAGCTCCCGAAGCCGAGGCATCAGCAACCGAAGTACCAGCAACCGAAGTACCAGCAACCGAAGCCCCTGTCGAAGAAGCACCTTCCGCTGAGGCCGATGACGCCCCGGCAGAGGATGCCGAGGCTGAAGTCGCTGAAGCTGAAGTCGTTGAGGCTGAGGTCGCCGAAGCCCCCGCAACCGAGGACTGAACCGGCCCGCCGCCGAAGCGGCGGCAGACCACGAAGGAAAGTTGTTCACCAATGCCAAAGATGAAGACCCACCGCGGCGCGGCCAAGCGCTTCAAGGTGACCGGCACCGGCAAGATTCGGCGCCGTCGCGCCAACCGCAACCACATCCTTGAGAAGAAGCCCTCCCATGTGAAGCGTCGCCTCAAGGACGAAGTGACGGTCGCTCCTGGCGACGCGGCCCGCATCAAGCGGATGCTGGGCAAATAACTCCAACTCACGCTCTCTGAAAGGAGCCACCATGGCCAGAGTCAAGCGCGCTGTTCATTCCAAGAAGCACCGCCGCGCCACGCTCGAGCGGGCAAAGGGGTACTACGGCAACAAGAGCCGT
>JBDTBS010000287.1:0-8490 GCA_039924035.1 Aquihabitans sp.
TCAGGCGCGCGGACACCGAACCGACGAGCGACTCGAATGCCACCTGTTCGGCGAGAGCCGACTCCACGCGGTGAAGCTCGGTGACATCGCGCACGATGCACAGCACATCACCGGTCCCGGTGGGTACGAGACGGGCCTCGACCCGATGGTCATCGGGGGCCCGGCCGGCGGTGAAGTGCGCGGTGCGGACCACGGATCCTTCAACGGTGGTGGCCACCAACTTCTGGAAGGCTGCCACCTCGCTGCTGTCGGGTCGACCGCCAGGCTCACGCAGATCCCGACAGGGATCGAAGATCTGTGCCTCCACGACCGGTCCCGAACGCACGCGACCGCTCGGGTCCAGGCGGACCACCGGGTCAGGAATGAGGCGAAGTACAGCGTCGGCCCACGACCCGGCACTGTCCATCGAAACGATGTCACGTTGGTGCTCCAGCACCCGGGACATTCCATCGGCGGCAATGTCGGCGCAGGCCATCGCCCAGGTGGAGAAGGCCGGGGCGTCGACCGGCGCCAGATAGACAGCGGCCCCCGACACCCGACCCGCCACCCATAGTGGACACACCACCACCGAGGCCGCCCCCAGGCCACGGGGACCAACCCCCGATGCTCCTATGCCAAGCGTGGCGATGGTTTCGGCCCGGGCGATGGCCACATCGACCCGATGGTCTTCGACGATCTCACCAACCAGGACCTCTCGCCCCGCTCCCGACGTGGATCCGGCCGTGCTGATCGCCCGAACCGTCAGCCCTTCAACCGTCGCCACCAAAGCCAGGCCCACCGGCGCTCCCAGCGCTTGGCGCCCTGCATCGATCCAATCTCGCAGCCGGCCTTCCGCTCGAGTCGGGGGCAAGGTGGCCACCCGATGTAGCGCGGCGAGGTCATCGGCCAACCGGTCGGCGCCCACCGCGCCGTCGCTGTCCCGCGTGGCATCCATAGCCACACTGACGCTAGACCCATTCGACCGCGATTTCCGGGCGACCGCCGACAGCGCCCGTTCAGAGCGGAGGAGCTATTCCCACTCGATGGTGCCCGGGGGTTTGCTAGTCACATCGTAAGCAACGCGGTTTACGCCTTCTACCTCGTTGATGATGCGGCTGCTCATCCGCTCGAGCAGGTCGTAGGGCAGGCGAGCCCAGTCGGCTGTCATGGCATCTTCGGAGGTGACAGCGCGGATGATCACCGGGTAGCCGTAGGTGCGCTCGTCGCCCATGACACCGACGGTGCGGATGTCGGGGAGGACGGCGAAGGCCTGCCAGATCTCGCGTTCGAGGCCAGCGGAGCGGATCTCCTCGCGAACGACCGCATCAGCCTTTTGGAGGACGGCCACCTTGTCGGGGGTCACTTCGCCGATGATGCGCACGCCGAGGCCAGGACCCGGGAACGGCTGGCGCCAGACGATCTCGTCGGGCAGGCCCAGCTCGGTGCCCACCTTGCGGACCTCGTCTTTGAAGAGGGCTCGCAGCGGCTCGACCAGGTCGAACTGCATGTCTTCGGGCAGACCGCCGACGTTGTGGTGGCTTTTGATCTTCGCGGCGCTGGCCGTACCCGACTCGATGACGTCGGGGTAGAGCGTGCCCTGGACCAGGAACTTGGCATCTTCGATGCCGCCCGAAACATCTTCGAAGATGCGGATGAACAGCTCGCCGATGGCCTTGCGCTTGTCTTCGGGGTCGGTGAGGCCCTTCAGCTTCTCGAAGTAGCGGTCAGCGGCCCGCACGTGGATGAGCTCGATGCCTTGGTGGCGCTGGAAGGTCTCCACCACCTGCTCACCTTCACCGAGCCGCATGAGCCCGGTATCGACGAACACGCTGGTCAGCTGGGATCCGATCGCTTTGTGTACGAGCGCGGCAGCCACCGCAGAGTCGACGCCGCCCGACAGGGCACAGATCACCCTGGAGTTGCCGACCTGCTCGCGAACCAGTGCGACCTGGGTGTCGATGACCGAGCCCATGGTCCACGTGGGGGCGCAACCGCACACGTCGTAGAGGAAGTGCTCGAGGATGGCCTGGCCGTGGGGCGAGTGGACCACCTCGGGATGGAACTGCACGGCATGGATGCGCCGCTCGACATTTTCCATGGCGGCCACGGCCGCTCCGGCGGTGGATGCTGTGACGGTGAAGCCGTGGGGGGCTTCGGAGATCGAGTCGAAGTGGCTCATCCAGACCGGCTGGATGTCGGGTTGGGCTGCTCCGAACAGAACACCCCGGTGGGTGATGGTGAGCTCGGTGCGGCCGTACTCACCGGTACCGGTGTTGGCCACCACGCCACCATCGAGCTGTTGGGCCACCAATTGAGCGCCGTAGCAGATGCCGAGGACGGGAACGCCGAGGTCGTAGATGCCCGGGTCGACCACCGGGGCCCCTTCCACGTGGACCGACTTGGGTCCCCCGGAGAAGATGATCCCTGCGGGACGGCGGGCGGCCACCTCGGCTGCGGTGATGGTGTGAGACACGATCTCGCTGTAGACGTGGGCCTCGCGGACCCGTCGGGCGATCAGCTGGGCGTACTGGGCCCCGAAGTCGACGACGAGGATCGGGCCGGCGGGATCAGAGTTGTTGGCGAGCGTGTCGGTCATGCGGATCCCGGGGTGACGGTGAGCTCGGCCTTCTGGAGCTCCTTGAGCGTGGGGTAGCCGCAGGTGGCCATGCTGCGACGCAGAGCGCCAGCCAGGTTGGTGCGACCGTCGCTCCGATGGGCCGGGCCGGTCAGGATCTCAGCGATGGTGCCAGCCGTCTCGGCCACCACCACCTCGGAACGGGGCAGGTCGGCGTGACCACCGTTGAGGCCCCAGTGGGCCCCTCGCCCGGGGGCATCGGAGCCGGCGGCGAGCGGGGCTCCCAGCATGACGGCATCGGCACCGCAGGCAATGGCCTTGGCGATGTCGCCACCGGTACGGATGCCACCATCGGCGATGAGGTGGACGTATACGCCGGTCTCGTCGAGGTGGCGCATGCGGGCTGCCCGAGCATCGGCGATGGCCGTGGCCTGGGCGGACCCGAGGCCGAGGACCGATCGGGTGGTGGAGGTGGCCCCGGACCCGACGCCCACGAGGATGCCGGCAGCACCGGTGCGCATCAGGTGGATGGCGGCTTGGTAGCTGGCGCAGCCACCGACGATTACGGGGATGTCGAAGCGGCGCACGAAGGTCTTGAGGTTGAGGGGGTCGCCCTCTCGGGTGACGTGCTCGGCGGAGACCACCGATCCCTGGATGACCAGCAGATCGAGCTCAGCGGCCAGCAGCGTGTCGGCGAACGCCGGTAGGCGTTGTGGGGTGATGGCCGCGCACGAGACCACGCCGGCGCCACGAATCTCCTTGATGCGGTCGCGGATCAGCTCCGGTCGGATCGGTTCGGCGTAGAGCTCCTGAAGCCGGATGTTGGCTTCGGGTCCGGCGCCGAGCTTGGCGATCTCGGCCAAGTGGGGCTCTGGGTCGTCGTAGCGGGTCCACAGCCCTTCCAGGGAGAGGACCCCGACGCCACCGAGCTCACCGATGGTGACGGCTGTGGTCGGGCTGACCACGCTGTCCATGGCCGCGGCCATGACCGGGAGGTCGAAGTGGAAGGCATCGATCTCCCAGGAGAGGTCGACGTCTTCGGGGTCTCGGGTCCGGCGGCTGGGCACGAGCGCTATGTCGTCTAGTCCGTAGGCCCGGCGTCCCGACTTGGCCATGCCGATCTCGATCTCAGGCACTACTGCTCCTCGAACCCTGCATTGGAAAGGTCCGAGCCTACGTCACGGCCTCTCGGACCATCGCAAGCCGAACCGGGTCGGCACAACAGCCTGGGTCAGCGGTTGCGGTAGTTCGGCGCTTCGTTGGTGATGGTTATGTCGTGGGGGTGACTCTCCCGCAGCCCGGCACCGGTGATGCGCATGAAGTGGGCCTTCTGGAGGTCGGCCACCGTGGCCGCCCCGCAGTAGCCCATGGCCTGGCGAAGACCGCCCACCAACTGGAACAGGATGCCGCGCACTGGCCCCTTGTAGGCCACCCGCCCCTCGATACCTTCAGGCACGAGCTTGTCGGCGTCGACCACGTCGCCTTGGAAGTAGCGGTCCTTGGAGTAGGAGCGGGTTTTCATGGCCCCCATGGAACCCATACCGCGGTATTCCTTGAACCGTTCACCTTGGTACAGCACCACGTCGCCGGGGCTTTCGTCGACGCCGGCCAGCAGGCTGCCGAGCATGACGGTGTCGGCCCCGGCGGCAAGGGCCTTGGCGATGTCGCCCGAGAACTGGATGCCGCCGTCACCGATGACGCAGGCGTCGTAGTCGGCCGCTGCTCGCGCCGCATCGGCGATGGCGGTGACCTGAGGAACACCGACGCCGGCCACCACGCGGGTGGTACAGATGGACCCTGGTCCCACGCCGACCTTGACGGCTGCTGCTCCAGCATCGAGCAGGGCTCGGGTGCCGTCGTAGGTGGCGACGTTGCCGGCCACGATCGGCACCGGAAACTCGGCCACGATCTTGGCGACGATGTCTATGACTCCGGCCGAATGACCGTGGGCCGTGTCGACCACCAGCACGTCGACGCCCACGTCGACGAGCGCAGCGGCCCGTTCGAAGGCATCGGGGCCGGTTCCAACGGCCGCACCCACCTGGAGGCGACCCTGGGCATCCTTGGTGGAATCGGGGTACTGGATCCGCTTCTGGATGTCCTTGACGGTGATTAGCCCAGTGAGGCGGCCGGCCTTGTCGACCACAGGGAGCTTCTCGATGCGATGGCGACCGAGGATCTCTTGGGCCTCCTCCAGCGTGGTGCCAACCGGCGCGGTGACCAGGCCTTCGGCGGTCATCAGGTCACGAACCCGGGAGTTCGGGTCGTTGTGGAAGCGCAGGTCCCGGTTGGTGAGGATGCCCACGAGCTTGCGATCGCCGTCGGTGATCGGCACTCCGGAGATCTTGAAGTTGGCCATGATCTCGAGGGCATCGGCCACGAGCGCATCGGGGCCGAGGGTCACGGGATCGACGATCATGCCCGACTCGGACCGCTTCACCTTGTCGACCTCGGCGGCCTGGTCGGTCACCGACAAGTTCCGGTGCACGATGCCGAGCCCTCCGATACGGGCCATGGCGATGGCCAGGTGGGCTTCGGTGACGGTATCCATGGCCGCCGACAGGATCGGGACGTTGAGGCGCAGGCCCGGTACCAACGACGACGCCGTGGAGACATCGTTGGGGAGGACGTCGCTCGACGCAGGTACGAGGAGCACATCGTCGAAGGTCAGGCCTTCGGTGGCAAAGCGATCGGCGGAGGCGTCAGCCATCAGGGCTCCCGGTGCGGCAGGTGGTGGCCGCAGGCTATCGGCCATGGACCGCCGACGGAAGTTGTGGCTCCAACCCGGCGATGCCAGCGCCGCGGTCAGCGCTTGAGGGTCTTCAAGATCTGCCGGGCCACGGCCGTGTTCATCTGGTACATCGCCGTCATGGAGGCATCCCGAGCCAGCTTCACGACGCTGCCTCCGGTGACTTCCTCGACGCTGTCGAGACCATCGACCAGAGCCTGCTTGGTGGCATCGGTGGCCTTGTAACCAGCATTGGTGAGAGCCTTCACGATCTCGCTCTGGGCCACCGGCTCTGGGGCCGCTGAGGCGATGATCCTCAGCGCCTCCTTGGTTAGCTCTGCACCCTGCTCGATGGCTTCGTGGGTGGTGAGGACCCCTTCTTCCTCGCCTTCGAGCGAAGCCAGCCAGCGTCGTACCTTCACCACTAGTTCGCCGTGAGTCTCGCCTTCGAACGAAAGTTGAGCCATGACAAGACGCTAGCGGCGCAGCGCTGTCTGTGGCGGCGTTGTCGACATGGCCGCCGTGGTCAGTTGGCCGACAGGTCCTTCGGGTAGTTCGCGAACCACCCCGTCGTACCCCGCTGCCGTCGCAGCACCCGCTCCCACAGCCGAGCCGGATCGCCAGTGAGGATGTCGTCGGGAGCCGCGTCCACAGGCCACCAGGCCCCTTCGGCGATCTCGTCCTCCAACTGACCAGCAGACCATCCGGCGGCGCCCGCATACATGCGCAACCCGGGCCAGGGTTGTTCCCCTGGCTCCGGCGGCGAATGCAGATCGACGGTACCGAGCTCACCCACCAGGCCGGCGAAGTTGTGATCGGGTCCACCCCTACGGGCCAGGCCGATCACCTCTTCAGGGTTGACCGGTCCACCGATGAACACCACCGACGGGGCCGTCACCGCCTCGCTCCAGCCATCGATGACCTCACAGACGCCGGTGTCGCTGGGGCGGTTCAGCACTACGCCGAACGCTCCCCCGTCACCGTGGGCCAGCAGCAGCACAACGGTCCGTTCGAAGGTCGGATCTCCGATGAGCGGAGTGGCCACGAGCAGCCGGCCAGCCTGGCTCATGGCCAGCCTTCCGAAATCGTCCGACCGGTGATCGCGTCCTGCATGGTTCCACGCTATGAGGGGCCAAGACGAAGCCCACCGGTCACTCGTGGGCGATCTCCCCGCGTCCCAGGGTCCCCGTGGCAAACCCGAGAAGCTGCCGGAGCATGGCCGCGGTGGCGCCCCACACAGTGTCTCCCATGAGCTCGAAGAAGAAGATCGACCGATCGCTACCGAAGATGGGCCACTGCTCCTCCCGGTAGACATCGGGTCGCAGCAGTTCCGAGAGGGGGACGTGGAGCACCGCATCGACCTCGGCCGGGCTGGGGATGAGCAAGGGCCGCTCCCTCAGCACACCGACGTAGGGCACGATGAACGAGTTGCTGCTGATGGTGGACAGGTGATCGAGCTCGCCGACGATCTCCACCGAGGCCGGATCGAGATCGATCTCCTCGAAAGATTCCCGCCGGGCCGTCTGGACCAGGTCTTCGCCAGGGTCCTGACGTCCACCCGGGAAGCTGACCTCGCCGCTGTGCACCCGCAACGCCGATGATCGCCTGGTCAGCACCAGGTAGGTCTCGCCTTCATGGTCGTACAGCGGGGCCAGGACAGCAGCGCCCGCGGTGACCACGCCTTCGCGAGGTGACCGCACGGGCGGGCCGATGGTCGAGAAGGCGCTGCGAACGCGGTCGGTGTCCACCCGTAGGTCGGAGGCCGACGCGGTGGACCACGGAGCCGGGTGGCCCGGCCTTGTCCCCGGTGGCCGGGGAATTGGTTGGGGGCCTCCGCGCACCATGGTGCGGTCGTCTTCGCCGGTCACGGTGTCCGGAGCCACCAGCGAACATCGGCAGGCCGAATCAGCAGTTGCCGAGGGCTCGCAGAAGGCCGTTCCATCACCTCACCCTACCGGCGTCGACGGCATCGATCAGCTGTTCACAGCGGCCTGAGAGGTACCGTGGAGGACAATCGGGCGAAGAGCGGATGGGGCAATGACCGAAGCGAGCAAGGGACACTTGCGCAACAAGCCTCGCCAGGCTCGGTCGGCCGCTCGGGTCGAGCTGTTGTTGGACGTTGCCGCCGAGGTGTTCGAAGAGGTCGGCTATGACGCCGCCACCACCAACCTCGTCGCGGCACGGGCCCAGGTACCGGTGGGAACCTTGTACCGCTGGTTCCCCGACAAGTCTGCCCTGGCCGAGGCTCTCACCGACCGCTACTTGGAACACCTGGTGGGCCTGTACGCCGACCTGCTGCAAGACCTGCCCCCCGAGGAGCGCATCGGTGACTTCATCGGCCGGGTGCTCGACCGGATGGTGACCGAGACCAGGTCCCAGCGGGCCCTCCCCGCACTCCTCGTCTCGGCCATGGTCCCAGGCCGGCGGTCGGCCGCTGGCGAACGACTTCGGGCGGGCCTGGAAGAACACGTGCGGGACCTCTTGGAGCTCCGGGTCCCGGGGATCCCCGTCGAGACTCGCGACCGGACCGCCGATGTCTGTGTGACGCTCACCCATCTGGTGTTGGCCGCGGCCGCCGAAGACGAGTCCGGGGAAGATCATCTGCTGGCCCGCGAGTACGTCGACGTGATGTTGGCCTACCTGGAAGCCAAGTTCCCCGATGCCAGCCATCCGGCTTGGTCCGACCCTGATGTGGTGGTCAAGCCCGCCTTCGCGGCACCAGACCGCAGCCGGCGGGTGGCAGCCGCCCACCCCGACGCCTGAGCGCTCGAGCCCCGGTCCACCTCCGGCACCATCGACAAGACACGGCATAGGCGCCCAGAGCACGACGGTGGTTGGCAGGGCCGCCGATGGGTCCGCTGACCACAGCGAGACCACCTCGCCGCTGACGCGAAAGAACCCGGACCGTGAGGCCCGGGCTCTTTCACTTCACTGCTTGCAGCGGGGCTGCGAGCGGCTGATTACATCATGCCGCCCATGCCACCCATGCCGCCGGGCATGCCGCCCGGCATACCGCCGCCAGCACCCTCTTCTTCGGGCTTGTCGGCGACGATGACCTCGGTGGTGAGGAGGAGACCAGCGATGGACGCTGCGTTCTGCAGCGCGGCGCGGGTCACCTTGGCCGGGTCGATGACGCCAGCCTTGATGAGGTCCTCGAACTCGCCGGTGGCGGCGTTGAGCCCGTAGGCCCCGGTCTTGGACTCGATCT
>JBDTBS010000288.1:0-15139 GCA_039924035.1 Aquihabitans sp.
GGGGCGCTGGCCCCTACAGTTCGCCTCGGTGAACGTGGGGAATTCGGGGAGGGACTAATGAACGGACGCAATACGTGAACGTCGCGGATCTGGCCAAAGAGCTCGGCGTTGCGCCTTCAACACTGCTCGACCAGTGTCAACAGCTCGGCATAGAGGCTGCGTGGGCCGGCACCGAACTCACCGAGATCCAACAGATCTCTCTGCGCTCGCAGTTGGTAGACCGCAACCTGATCCCACGAGCGGGCCGAGACCGTGCCGAACAGGTCCCACCCATCGAACCGGCACCGTTGCCTCCCACCGCGGTGGGCTCGCTGCCCGGCTTCGCCGACCAGGCCGAAGCTAACGGTACCGTTGCGACTGCAGGCGGGGCTGGGTCCTTTGCCGGCGACGATCCTCATCTCCAACGGGGCCACAACTCCGGTGAGGTGGATACCAAGACCTTGCAACGCGATGTCGGCGGGGCATCCGCCCGTCGGCTCGACCATTCGGTTCGTCCCGCTTTCATAGCGTTGATAATCGCCTTGGGGTCGTTGGCCGGCTCCAATCTCATCGATCACCCGGCGGCCATTCTCGCTCTGTGGATCCTGGCGGGCGTCTCGTTGGTAACCGCTCTGGTGTCGGCGAACCGAGCCCGCTACCGAATCACAACCCATCCCGAGAAGAGCGGGGGCCTCATCATCAGCGTCGGGATCCTCGTGGTGGCGCTGGCGACCACGGTCGTGTTGACCCTGGGGGTTTGGACGATTGTCCGGTCGGCACCAGCCACGAGTGCTCCGCTCAGCATCGGGGATCAATCTTCGGTCCAGATCCTGCGATGGAACCACCAGCGGGTTCTGGCCATCAAGGAAGCCGGGTGGCATCGTCCCGCCAAGGATGCCGGTACCTGTTGGACGGTTCAGAGCAACGAGAAGCCCCGCCGTAGCACCAGAGTGGAGATCGGTGGGCGCGCCATCGACTGCGCTGCCGAACATCAGGTGGAGGTCCTCGGGGTCTACCGGGTCAACCAAGATGCCGATGTTGTGTATCCGGGCGTGGCCAAGCTCCAGGCCTATGCCATGGAACGGTGCCGCGAATCGTTGGACCGCCTGGTCGCTGATGCACCAGCAGACCTCGGGCTCCGGATCGAGTATCCGACCCAGGATGGCTGGGAGAACGCCGATCGCGATGTGGCCTGCGTTGCCGTCGTCTCCCGCTCAGGTTCGCTTCTCGCCGACTGAGGAGCTCACTGGATCAGTCCGACGGCTCGACCAGACGGTCGCGGGCCCACCCCAGGTCGGCCTTGCCTGATGGTCGACGACGGACGTTGTCGGTCACCACTCGGCGGGGCACCTTGAAGTCGGCCAGCTGGGCCCGGCAGTGCTCTTCCAGGTCGTCGAGGTCCACGCCCATACCGGCATGGGGTTGCACCACGGCGGCAACTCGCTCGCCGAACCGAGCATCGGGGATCCCGATCACGACGGCATCGAACACGGTGGCGTGGCTCTTGAGCACGATCTCCACCTCTTCGGGGAAGACCTTCTCGCCACCGGTGTTGATCGACGACGATCCTCGGCCCAGCAAGGTGATCGAACCATCGGCCTCCACTCGGGCCAGATCTCCGGGAATCGCCCAGTGCTGACCCTGGATCTCCACGAACGTCTCCGCGCTGCCATCGGGGTCGCCGTGGTAGCCGATCGGGATCCGTCCCCGTCGGGCCAGACGTCCGATCAGCCCGCTACCCGGTGGTGCCGGTCGGCCAGCGTCGTCCAGTACGGCGGTGAACTCGTCGACGTGAAAGCGGGGGAGCGGGGGAGCTTTCTGCCCAGCCCACAGTTGCATCTGGCCTTGGCCGCCGGTCTCTGAGGTGCCGTAGCCGTCCACGACCACTGCCCACGGGAGGTGGAGCAGGAGGTCTTCGCAGGTGCCAGGCGATAGCACTGCCCCGCCCGATAGCACGGCGAGGAGATCATCGAGCATCCACCGATCGGGTTCTGCATCGAGCGCGGCACAGAGCGGTCGGGCGAAGGCATCGCCCACGATGACCAGCACGGTTGCCCTCTCCCGTTCGGCCAGGTCCCACAGGCGGTCGGCATCGAAGTTGGACCCTGTGTCGACGATGACGAGACCGCCGTTGAGCAGGGTGGCCAAGGCTGTCCAGTGGGCGGTGCCGTGGGTGAACGGCGAGGCGGGCAAGCAGCGGGACCGTCCATCCAGAGCGTTGACGACCACCTGGTCTGGTGTCTGTACCGGGTCGCCGCCGAGGTTGCCGCCGCCGAGCGCCGCGAAGAGCAGGTCCTCGTGGCGCCAGATGACCCCTTTGGGCCGGCCGGTGGTTCCCCCGGTGTAGAGCAGGTAGAGGTCGTCGCCGCTACGGCCGTCTACTTTCGGTCGTTCTGGCGACGCGGCCGCAAGCGCGGCCTCGTAGTCGGAACCTCGCTCCAACCTGACCAGGTGGGGCACGATGTCGCCCATCTGCGCGCTTCGGTTCGGTTCGTGCAGGACCAGCTTCGGAGAGGCATCGGCCAGCAGGTCGCGCAGTTCGTCGCTGGTGTACCGGGTGTTGACGTTTATGGGGACGGCTCGCAGCTTGAACGCGGCGAGCATGGCCTCTAGATATTCGTGGCCGTTGCGCAACACCAGGGCTACGTGGTCGCCCACGCCCACGCCGTGGCCGGCGAGCACGTGAGCGAGCCGGTTGGCTCGCTCGTCGAGTTCGGCGTAGGTGAGTCGAATCTCGTCGCTCACCACGGCTTCGCGGTGAGCCACGGCATCGACGACGCCTTCGAAGAGGTCGCCCAGGTTCCAGCTCAACAACGAAACGAGGTCACTCGTAGTAGCGGAAGATGATCTCGCTCACGCAGGAAGGCTTGGCGGCACCTTCCACCTCGAAGACGAAGGTCATGTACACCTGAGCGCCGCCGGGGATGTCTTCCACGTTGGTGAGCTCTGCACCCATGCGCAGCTTGGATCCGACCGGCACCGGGGCCGGGAAGCGCACCTTGCCGGCTCCGTAGTTGACGCCCATCTTGATGCCATCGACCCGCATGATCTGCGGGGCCAGCACCGGGCCGAGGGCCAACGTGAGGTAGCCGTGGGCGATCGGGCCGCCGAAGGGGCTCTCGGCCTTGGCCCGCTCGGGATCGACGTGAATCCACTGGTGGTCTCCGGTGGCATCGGCGAAGGTGTTCACCCGTTCCTGGGTGATCTCCAGGTAGTCGGAGTACCCGAGGTGGGTACCCACGAGCTCTTTGAGGCCGGCGATTCCTTTGATAACGGTGGTCATTGTCCCAGCATGCCACGACGCGATGTGGCCAGGGTCAACGGCTCAGCTGAACCAACGCTGCTGGTGGATTCGGGACTGTGGGTGGAGCAGAGCCACGAGCAGAGCCGAATCGAAGATGAAGGAGATGATGTAGCCAGAGGTGATGATGCCGGGGCCCACGGCCAGGATCGGCAGGATCACCGCTCCGGCGGCTACGCCGACGCCGACCTTCCAACCCAACTTCTCGCCGTTGGCGATGCCGAGGCCGGCGAAGCCGTAGACCAGGCCGGCGACCAATGAGATCACCCCATATGAGTTGGTCAGGTTGCTGATGTCGACGCTCGATCGCCACAGGGCCAACGGCAGGAACATGTAGCCCGAACCGCCAAAACCGATGTTCAGGATCACGATCAGCGACATGACCGCGTTCACGTAGAGCAACATGACCGAGATGGCAAGCGTTTGGGGCAGTGATGGATTCCACCATCGGGCGAAGCGCATGGGCGACAGTCTGGCAGGGGTGGTGCTGGCCGCTGGAGCGGGGAGTCGGCTCCGGCCGCTCACCAGGCTGCGGCCCAAGCCGTTGTGCCCCGTGGGCAACCGACCTCTCGTCGACCATGCCCTCGACCGACTCAGCAGCCAGACGAGCGCACTGGCCGTCAACATCCACCACGGCCGGGATGCCCTCGATGCCCATCTACCTATCGACGTGCACCGTTCCTTCGAGGAGCCGGTTGCCCTCGGTACGGCCGGGGCGCTCGGCCATATGGCGCCGTGGGTGGATGGGCGGGACGTCCTGGTGACCAACGCTGATGCCTGGTTCGCCGATGCGCTCGACCTCACCGACTTCGTCGACGGATGGGACCGCACCCGGGTTCGCCTGTTGTGCGTGGAGGTCGACCGAGGCGGTGACTTCGGGTCGCTGCGCTATTGCGGCGTGGCTCTGATGCCAGCGGTCATGGCGGCGCGGCTGCGACCGGAACCTTCTGGTCTCTACGAGGTGTGTTGGCGGGAGGAAGCCGATGCCGGGCATCTGGATCTGGTGGTTCATCCCGGTCGCTTCGTCGACTGCGGGACCGTGCACGACTATCTGACCGCCAACCTCCTGTGGTCGGGCGGGGACTCGGTGGTCCACCCCACCGCGGTCATAGGTGAGGGCGCGGTGGTGGAACGTTCGGTGGTGTGGGATCACAGCGAGGTGTGGCCTGGCGAGGTCTTGATGGACACGGTGCGTGCCGGGCCGATCACGGTCCTCGTTCGTTGAGGGGTGGGGCGCGTAGGCTCTAGCTGCCATGCGCCGTCTTCTGCCCGTCGTGCTGCTCGCGTGCGCGGTCTCGGTGGTCACACCGTCGATCGCATCCGCCGAACAGCCTCCCGCCCCCTCACCTGAACCAATGGTGGTTCCACCCGACTCCGATCTTCCGGTCGGGTTCACCGACGGGATCCCGGTGGGTGGCGAGGATGGGCCCGAAGAAGACGACAGCTTCGTCGTCGATGCCGAACTTCGGGCCGACACCCGCACCGGTCGCCGAGCCGTCACCCAGCGCTACTTCGGATCCGGCCCTTGGCTGGCCATTGCCGTCTCTGCGGCCAATGCCCCTCGGCCGTGCACCGTGTCGAACGACGGGCTGATGGCCCTGATGGTGTCGCCGGTCTTCAAGGAGTCGTCGGCAGCCACCACCCCGTCGAGCGCCCCGTCGCCCATGACGCTGTCGCGGGCCGACGAGTGGACCACCGGCATCTTCAGCACCAACACCAACCTCAACTCCAACTACGGCCTCTACGAGAACCGGGATCCGAACACCGCCTACCAGCAGGCCTACTGGCACCCCGGGATCGGCATCTGGCAGTACGACAGTGCCGGCGTCGGCGCTCCGTACACCGCCATCGAGCGCATCGATGTCAACATCGTCGGCGCCGACGTGGCCAAGGGCATGATCAACCGCTACTGCGCCTCGTCGTCCACCGACGGGTTCGCCAAGCGCCGGGCGGCCTGGCAACCGTGGGGTACCGCCTGTACCACCAGCAATGCCAGCGCCAACCTGTGTGAGATCGAGTTCCAGGCCATGATGGCCCTCCCTCGTTTCAGCAACATCTCGATGGTCAACGGCATCGATGCCGCCGGCGGCAGCGTGGCCCGGTCCTGCCGGATCGATGACGTGGATACCGCCTGTTGGTACATCGACCCTGCCCTGTCGCAGGGAGCCACTGGTTGGAAGTTCAATCCCTCGGGTGGTCCCGACTGGCGGACCCGCCCGACCCCGCTGTCGAAGCCCTTCTACGTGGTCAAGCGCAACGGGTACGAGGAGCGCCACTGGCTGAAGGCCGACTCTGGCTACAACGTCGACATCTCGGCCCGGAGGCTCATCGGCAAGAACGCCCGACCACGGTCGGGTTCGGTGAACACCGGATCGGGGCTGACTTGGACCCGGACCTCGACGTTGTGTGACGTCACGATGGGTCGCGGCAGTTGTTCGGTTACGCCGCCACCGTCCGGCCCTACCCCGCCGGCCGGCATCACTCTCACCCCCCAAGCAGTGGGTGGTATCTATCAACCGCTAGCTCTCGACTACAACGGCGACGGTATCGAGGACATTCTCTGGTACGCCCCCGGAACAGCCCCTGACTACCTGTGGACTGGCCGGGGTTCGGGGGCGTTCGATTCGAAGCCCTTGACGATCGCGGGCAACTATTCCTATGTCGAGATCCTCGACTTCGACGGTGACGGACGCGACGACGTTCTCTGGTACCACCCCTCCGCCGGGATCTCGGTGATCTGGAGATCCCAGGGCAACGGCAGCTTCACGTCGATCGTCGACGTGCCCGGTCGGGGTCTGCAGCCCTTGATCCTCGATATGGACAAGAGCGGTTCCGATGAGATCTTCTGGTATGGCCCCGGCTTCCTTCCCGACGCCCTCTGGAAGTGGAACGGCTCGGGTTTCAACCGCACGTCCATGCCTGTGAACGGGGTGTATCAACCCATCGTCGGTGATTTCGACAACAACAATCGTGACGACATCTTCTGGTACGCGCCGGGTGCTGCCGCTGACTTCGTGTGGCTGTTCCGTGCCGCTGGGGGCTATGTCTCGGTGCCGCGTCCCGTGAACGGTACCTACCGGCCCGGTGTGGGCGATTTCGATGGCGACGGGGCCGACGACATCATGTGGTACGCCCCTGGATCGGCGCCGGAATACGTGTGGTTCGGTGGGCCGGGCGGCAACTTCTCATCCCAGGCGTTGACGGTCAACGACACCTACGATCCGATCTACGTCGACCTACAGGGCGATGGTCGCACCGATGTCCTCTGGTACTCGCCCAATGGCACCAACGACCTGTGGACTCGCTGGTCGTCGGCCCGTGGGCGCAGTTCGGTGGCCATCAGCGCCCCCAAGGGCTACCGACCGTTTGTCGGTCGGTTCTCCACCGGTGGTCGCGATGGCCTCTTCTGGTACGGGCCGGGTTCGCTCAGCGACGGGCTTTGGACGAACTGATGGCCTGGTTGGCCCGCAGCTGACCACAGGCCGCATCGATGTCGGTTCCCCGCGTGCGGCGGATGGTGGCATTGATGCCGAGGTCGGTCAGTTCGTCGGCGAAGGCCTGCACCCGCTCAGGGGGCGTGCCGAGCACCGCGTAGCCGGGCGTCGGGTTCAGCGGAATGAGGTTCACGTGGGCCCGAAGGGGCCGGGCGTATTCGGCCAATTCGACGGCGTGTCGATGCGTGTCGTTGACTCCATCGATCAGTGCCCACTCGAACGACAACCGTCGACGGGTGGTCTCCACGTAGGTCTGGCAGGCCTCGGCCAGCACGGCCAAGGGGTAGCGCTTGTTGATGGGGACCAGCACGTCTCGTTCGGCGTCGTTGGCCAGGTGCAGCGACACGGCCAGGTTCACCGGCAGCGAGGCTTCGGTGAGCCGACGGATGCCGGGTACCACCCCGACCGTCGACAAGGTGAGGTGGCGGGCTCCCAGACCGAGGTCGTCGTGGATGCGCTCCACCGAGGACCAGACACGGTCATAGTTGGCGAACGGCTCGCCCATGCCCATGTAGACGACGTTTGAAAGTCGTTGGCCGTCGGCTGCAGCCCGTCGCCGGGCCACCACCACCTGCTCCACGATCTCCCCGACGGTCAGGTGGCGGTCGAAGCCGGCTTGGCCGGTGGCGCAGAAGCTGCAGGCCATAGCGCAACCGGCCTGCGAAGACACGCACACCGTGGCCCGCTCCGGATAGCGCATGAGCACCGTCTCCACCTGACGGCCATCGGCCAGGGTCCACAGCCACTTCACGGTCAACCCGTCGTCACTGACCGATTCGGTGGCCAGCGTGAGGCCCGACGGCATTGCTTCAGCCAGCGTGGCCCGCATGCCCTTGGGCACGTTGGACCAATCCTCTGGCTCGGTACCGTGCTCGTGGAGCCCTTCCCAGACCTGATCGACCCGGTAGCGCGGCGCACCGTCGAGCAGTTCGGCGATCTCGGGACGGGTCCAGTCGTAGCGGGATCGGGGGAGTGCGGATCGCACCTCGAGGGATCTCGTCATCGGGTGTACACCCGACGACGAGTGTGGATCTCGAAGTCGAGGCGGTCGTAGAGCCGCAGGGCTGGGGCATTGTCGGCTTCGACGTACAGGTTGGTCACGGTGAGCCCTTTCGCGGCCAGGTGGTCGAGTCCGGCCAACACCAAGGGTGTGCCGAGACCCTGGCCAGCATTGGCGGGATCGACGCCGATCACATAGATCTCGCCCATGGCCGGATCGTCGTCGGTGGCCGGGTGGACCTTGGTCCAGCAGAATCCAGCCAGTTCGCCGGGCCGGGCAGTGTCGTCGAGCACCAAGAAGTCGTCGGCATCGAACCACGATTCGGCCATGCGGTCGGCCACGGTGGCTGCCGTCTCTTGGCCTTGATCGGGGTGCTGGGCGAAGGATCGGTTGTTGGCCCGGATCCAGGCTTCGAGGTCCCGCTCTGGTTGAAAGGCTCGTATGCCGGCCAGGGTCTTGCCATCTCGTGCCGGATGGTCAGCAGGGATCGGTAGCGGCCGGCGTAGCTGCAGCAGGTCTCGGCGGTTGGTGAACCCGGTGGCATCGGCCACGGCTTCGGGCAGCTTCAAAAGTTCACCGGCTGGGTGGTCGGCGGCCAGGTGCAGGGTGGTGCCAGCCACATCGGTGCTGGTCATGAGGGCGGTCACCTCGGTGACGGCGGCAGCCTCCAACTCCGGGGATCCGCCCGCTACCTCGCTGTCGGTGAGCAGGCCGGCCAGTTCGATCTCGGTGCTGTCACCGCGTCGGTGCACGGTGAGCATCGGCGTACCAGTCATTCAGGCAGGCTACCGGCATCATCCTCGACCCAAACTGGTCGGGGCGCCGCAGAATTGGTCGATGACCCGCACCCGGTGGCCGAGGTCCATGCCGAGATGGTGACCGTTGTTGCCGCGTCACGTGGAGTTGGAGCTGACCGGAGTGCCCCAGACCGGCGAGTTCGCCTGTGCTCGCTACGACGTGGTCCGCCCGCATGTCTGAGACGGCGTGATCGTCTCACGTCGCCCTGATGGAGTGTGTCTCATTGTCGCTGTCGCTCATCGCAAGTAAGTAGCGCCGCCGGCTTGGTGCCCTGGGGGTGGAGACGTGTCGTCAGCGGAGCGCCGCTTCGAACTCTGGTCGTGCCTCTGCCCACCAAGTGCGGCGGCGATCGAACCGTTCCATGCCGCCCATCTCAGCCCACATCTTCACGAATCCCGGCTCGCCTGCTTCCGCGTGACGTTGGACGAAGCGGCCACCCGCTGAGATGGTTGTACTCAGCGAGCCGATCACTTCGGAACGGCCGGCGACATCGAGTCCGTAGGCATCGCAGACCAGCCTCAGTCGTCTGGGACGATCGGCTGGTTGCCATCCCAGCCTGGCTGAACTGATGTCGTCGTCGATTGGTACGCACATTCGCGCGAACGAGGCCACGTCGAAGGACCGTCGTCCCGGGGCGGCGAAGTCAAAATCGAGCAGCGCCACCGCTCGACCATCGCGAAAGACCACGTTCTCCAGGCAGACGTCGTTGTGGCAGATGACAGGCCCGCCCTCCGGGTCGGCCATCTCGGAACTCCACGACAGGCCACTGGCGTCGACAAGTTCGGATGCGTCGTGCAACTCCCGAATGAGCCTTGTCACCGACTGAAGCGCTTGGTCGGACTGCGCCCAAGCCGGAAACGGTGGTATGGCAACGTCACCTGGAACGAACAGCAGTCGTTCGCGGCCATCGGGGTCTAGGGCAACTGGCGAAGGGGCTCCATCGAACCCGACTCCCTCGAGCTGCGACAGGAACCACAGGATGGAGCGGGAGTGCTCGTTCGCAGGCCGAAGAACATGGGGCCCACGACGAACGACGGCGCCTGCGTTGGCGACACCACCGTGGAGCACCACTTCCTCCTCTGCCACGAAGCAAGCCTTCCACGTTCCGTGAATCGTCGGTCGTATGCATCAGAACGCTGAGGGTGGCAGCTTGATGCCTCTGAGCGTTGGCTTGGCTGAACCTTGGGCAACGTGAGCGGCGTGGTCGGCGAGTGGAGGGCACACACTGCGCTCGTTGGCCTTCGCTTCGTCACGTCTTCTCGGTGGCAGGGGTAAGGAGCCTGGCGACCCAGGTCCGACCGGGCGTGGGTCGGCTCCGAGCGGCGAGACCTATCCTGCGGGCATGGCCCGTCCCCGAACTCCTGCTGGCCGTGCCCGGCGCACCAACGAACGGCTGACCGAGGCCTATCCAGGTACTGCGGTCGACCTGTGCGAACTGGATCACACCAACTCTTACGAGCTGCTGGCAGCAACCATCTTGTCGGCGCAGTGCACCGATGCCCGGGTCAACATGGTGACCCCCAAACTGTTCGAGGCCTACCCCACACCCGAGGATCTGGCCCACGCCGACCCCACGGCCGTGGAGGAGATCATCCACTCCACCGGGTTCTACAAGAACAAGACCAAGAGCCTCATCGGGATGGCCAATGCCCTGGTCGACCGATTCGACGGTGATGTACCCACGTCCATGGAGGACTGGGTGACGGTTCCCGGCGTCGGCCGCAAGACAGCCAACGTGGTCCGGTCTGTGGTCCAGGACCTGCCCGGTCTGCCCGTGGATACCCACGTGCTGAGGGTGGCCAAGCGCCTCGGCCTCACCGAACAGACCGATCCCGTCAAGGTGGAGCACGAGCTCGGGGCCATGGTGCCGGCCGCTCAGCGGGGCACCTTCAGCCTGCGGATCATCCTCCACGGTCGACGCACCTGCTTCGCCCGCAAGCCGGCCTGCGACACCTGCTGCCTGGCCGACTTCTGTCCTTCTGCTGGCCAAGTCTGAACGCGATACGGTCCCTGGTTTCGCGGTATCGGGATTCGCCGCCTGGTATCGCTGCGCCGCCATCCTTCGGGGCGGCGGCGCTGCTTTTCCTGGACCCAGCACGACCGGCATGAGCGGTGGTTGCGTTCTGCCGGCCGCCTGAGATACTGCGGCCATGGCCTCGCTGCACCACGCCCAACTCGCCGCCATCACAACTGGGGTCGAGGACAACAGCCAGCGCATCGTCGACCTGGCCGGAGAGCTCGACGGCTCCCTGTCGTCTGATGCCATCTCCGATCTCTACGAAGCGGAGCGCTCGCTGCGCATGGCCGGTCGAGCCCTGGCCCGGGCGGCCAAAGCTCTGCCGTGATGCTGCCGTGACCTGACCTGGTCTGGAACAGCGAGAACCGGCTTCGGAGACCGATCGGGCGGCCGGTAGCCTCGGTGCGTGCTACGACGACTCGACCTCCGCGGTGCTGGCCTAGACCTGCGGGGCAAGCTGCCTCGGCCCGCTCAGGCAACGGAGGGGCCGGTGGCCGTGGTCAAGGAGATCCTGGCCGACGTAGCTACCCGTGGTGACGAGGCCGTGCGTGACCTCACCGAGAAGTTCGACGGGGTCCGCCCCACCGACCTGAGGGTGTCACCCGAGGCGATAGCGGCAGCCCTCGACGAGATCGACCCGGAGTTGCGAACGGCCCTGGAGTCGGCGGCCGCGGGCATCCGTGACTTCCACGAGCACCAGGTGATCGAGAACCACACCTATGAACGCGACGGCATCGTGGTGGAGGGTCGCAAGGTCCCGGTGGACCGGGCCGGTTGCTACGTGCCCGGGGGCCGGGCCATCTACCCGAGCACTGTCCTGATGACGGCCATCCCGGCCAAGGTGGCCGGGGTCGGCCAGGTGGTCCTGTGCGTGCCACCCGACAAGACCGGATCGGTGCCCGCCCCCACGCTGGCCGCGGCGGCCATCGCTGAGGTCGACGAGGTCTATGCCATCGGTGGTGCTCAGGCAGTGGGAGCTATGGCCTACGGCACCGAATCGGTGCGTCCGGTTGACGTCATCGTCGGGCCCGGCAACGTGTTCGTGGCCATCGCCAAGCGGGAGGTGTCGGGTCTGGTCGGCGTCCCGTCGTCGTTCCCTGGACCGTCCGAGGTGGTCGTCATCGCCGACGACTCTGCCCCTGCTGATCTGGCTGCGGTCGACGTCATCCTCCAGGCCGAGCACGGCCCCGGTGGCCTGGCCTGGCTGATCAGTTGGTCCGAGACCGCACTCGACCGGATCTGTGCCGAGATCGAGGCCCAGGTGGCGGTGGCCCCTCGTCGTGAAGACATCGAGTCGACGTTCGCCGAGGGCGGCTATGCGGTGTTGGTGGATTCGCCCGAGCAAGCGGTCGCGGTGTCGAACACCATCGCCCCCGAACACCTGGAGCTCATCACCGAAGACCCGCAGGGCTTGGTGCCGTTGGTGCGCCACGCCGGTGCGGTGTTCTGCGGACCGTGGTCACCGGCATCGGTCGGCGACTACATGGCCGGGCCCAGCCACGTGCTGCCCACCGACGGCACTGCCCGCTTCGGCTCCGCTCTCACCGTGGCCGACTTTCAGAAGGACGTTCACGTGATCACGCTGACCGAGGAGGCCCTGACCAAGGCGGCCCCCACGGTGGCGGCCATCGCCAACGCGGAGGGTCTCGCCGCCCACGCCGATTCGGTCCTGCGTCGGCTCGACCGGGGCGGTCGTTCCGATGGGTGAACGCTTCATGCCCCGACCCGATGTGGCCATGCGGTCGGGGTACCACTCGCCGCAGGTCGACGTGGATGTCCGGCTCAACACCAACGAGTCACCGCTGCCGCCCCCTCAAGCGTTCCTCGACGCTCTGTCCGAAGAGGTGGCCACTGTCGACTGGAACCGCTATCCCGATCGGGCCGCGTGGGATCTGCGGGTGAAGATCGCTGAGCTCCACGGGGTCGCCCCCGAGCAGGTCTTCGTGGCCAACGGATCGAACGAGGTGCTCCAGACCCTGGTGCTCACCTATGCCGGGCCGGGACGATCGGTGGCCGTGTTCGAGCCCACCTATGCCATGCACTCGCAGATTGCTCGCATCGCGGGGTCCGACGTGGCCGAAGGAGCAAGGGCTGCCGATCTGTCCCTCGACCTGACCGAAGTGCGGCGGGTGATCGACGAGTCAGATCCGGCCATCACCTTCGTGTGCTCGCCCAACAATCCGACCGGGATGATCGAGACCCGCGAAACGGTGCTCGACGTACTGGCCATGACCCCCGGTCTTTTGGTGGTCGACGAGGCCTACGCCCAGTTCGCCCCGTGGTCGGCGTTGGAGCTGGTCGACGAAGACACGCCGCTGGTGGTGACCCGGACCTTCTCCAAGACGTGGTCCATGGCTGCGGCCCGCCTCGGGTACCTGGTGGCCCCCACCTGGGTGGTCGACGAACTGGAGAAGGTGGTGCTGCCGTACCACCTGGATGCCCTTAAGCAGGCGGCCGGGCGCATCGCCCTCGACCACATCGAGGAGATGAACCAGCGGGTGGCCACCTTGGTAGAGGAGCGGGGTCGGCTGGTGGCCCAACTGGTGGACCTTCCCATCCACGTGTGGCCATCCAGCGCCAACTTCGTGCTCTTTCGGCCCTTGGAGCGCGACGCCGATGAGGTGTGGCAGGCCCTGCTCGACGAGTCGGTGCTGGTGCGCAACTGCGCATCCTGGCCCGGCCTCGACGGCTGCCTGCGAGTCACCATCGGTACCACCGAAGAAGACGACCGATTTCTCACTGCCCTACGGAAGGCCCTCACATGACCCGCTCTGCCCAGCGTGACCGCCACACCCACGAGACCACCATCTCGATGTCGATCGACCTCGATGGCCCCGACGGCGTGGTCGACGTGTCCACCGGGTTGCCGTTCTTCGACCACATGCTCGACCAGATCGGTCGTCACGGCGGCTTCGACCTGGTGGTGAAGGCCACAGGTGACCTCGAGGTCGACGGCCACCACACCGTCGAAGACACCGGCATCCTGCTGGGCGAGATCTTCCGCGAGGCCCTCGGCGACAAGGCCGGGATCCGTCGGTTCGCGTCGGGGATGTATCCCCTCGATGAGACCCTGGTGGAGGTGGCTCTCGACCTGTCGGGCCGCCCCTACAGCATGATCGACCTGCCCTTCGGTGAGGTCCTGCCCCTCGGCAACCCGCCGTTCAACCCGGAGATGGCCGAGCACTTCTGGCAGTCGTTCGCCACTGCGGCGGGCATCACCCTCCACATCACCAAGCGGGCCGGTAAGAACACCCACCACGTGATCGAAGCCACCTTCAAGGGCGTGTCGCGCTGCCTGCGCGACGCGGTCCGGGTCGAGGGCACCGCCGTACCGAGTACCAAGGGAACCCTTTGACAGACCGACCGCTGGTGGCCGTGCTCGACTACGGCATCGGCAACCTGCGGTCGGCACAGAAGGCGCTGGAGAAGGTGGGGGCCGATGCCCGGCTCACCGCTGATCCGGCGCTGATCGCTGACGCGGCCGGAATCGTGCTTCCCGGGGTAGGAGCCTTTGGGCGCAGCATGGAAGCGCTGGACCGAGCCGGCCTCCGCGAGATCACCTGCGACGCGGCAACGGCTGCCGCAGCGGGGGAGGGGCCCCCGTTCCTCGGGGTGTGCGTGGGTATGCAGATGCTCTTCGAAGGCTCCGACGAGTCCCCGGGCGTGGCTGGCCTTGGCGTGCTGGCCGGTCAGAACCGCCTGCTACCCGATGGGGTGAAGCGTCCCCAGATGCAGTGGAACGTGGTCGACTGGATTCCGTCCACGCCCATGGCCACCGGTCAGCCCGATCCGGCGTGGCTGTACTTCGTGCATTCCTACGTGGCCCAGCCCGCCGATCCCACCGTGGTTGCCGCCACCTGCCACTACGGTGAGTGGGTCACCGCGGCGGTGACCCAAGGGCGGCTGTGGGCCACCCAGTTTCATCCCGAGAAGTCGGCCAGCAACGGCCTTCGACTCCTGGAGGCCTTCGTGGCCACCACCGCGTGACAGGATCGCCACCATGGACCTCTACCCGGCGATCGACCTCCGCGGCGGCCAATGTGTGCGCCTCTACCAGGGCGACTTCGCCCAAGAGACCGTGTACGGCGACGATCCCGTCGCCCAGGCGCGGCTGTTCGCCGACGCCGGGGCAGCTTGGATCCATGTGGTCGACCTCGACGCGGCCCGTACCGGTGAACCGGTCAACCGACCGGTGATCGCCGCGGTGGCCGGTGCTGTGGCCGCCCCCATCCAGACCGGTGGCGGTGTCCGTAACGACGAGGCCGCCGATGCCCTGATCGAGGCCGGTGTGGCTCGGGTGGTGGTGGGAACCGCCGCTCTCGAGGCCCCCGACTGGGCGGCCTCGCTGGCCGAGCGCTATCCCGGGAAGGTCGCGCTCGGTCTCGACGTGCGGGGTCGTGAGGTAGCCGTGCGGGGCTGGGTGAAGGGGTCGGGTCGGCAACTGGCCGACGTGGCCGCGCAGTTCGACGACGCCGGGTTCGCAGCCCTGATCGTCACCCAGATCAACGTTGACGGGGCCGGCACCGGGCCCGACCTCGACCTCTACGCGG
>JBDTBS010000289.1:0-2511 GCA_039924035.1 Aquihabitans sp.
GCGAGGCCGAGGCCTTCGGACCTCTGTTGCTCGGCATCCGAGAAGAGCTCGATGCCTCGATGTTGGTGATCGAACACGACATGCCACTGGTGATGTCCATCAGCGACCGCATCTACTGCCTGGAGGCCGGAGCGGTGATTGCCACCGGTACCCCCGAAGAGGTGCGGGTCGACCCCCTGGTCATTGCCTCCTATCTGGGCACTGACCAGCGAGCCATCGACCGCAGCGACGCAGTTCGCTCCGACGACGACGATCCCCGCCGTCGACGTCTCACCGCACATACCAAGGAGACCTCATGACCAGCACCGTCGGGCAGTACTGCATCAACGTGACCGACCTGGACCGGTCGGTGGCGTTCTACGAAGCGCTCGGCCTCACCTGCACCAGCCGCACCGAGATCCCTCAGGCCTTCGAGGCCATCCTCGAACACGCCTCCCAGGGTTACGGCGGCAAGATGCAGTTGGCTCAGCAGAAGGAACCAGCCGAACCCTTCGACCTGGGGACGGGCCTCTGGAAGCTGTACGTCAACACCCCCGACATCGCCGGTACCCACGCCGCGGCCCTGCAAGCGGGAGCGGCCGAGTCGATGGCCCCGATGCGGCTTGACCAGTGGCCCGTCTCGGTGAGCTTCGTGCACGACCCCGACGGCTACCTCGTGGAGTTCGTGGAGCGCTACCCGTGGTCCGCCGAGGCCCCCACCGACGGGCCGTGGGTGGGCCAGTACTGCGTCAACGTCACCGACATCGAAGCCACGATCGCGTTCTACGAAGCCGCCGGCCTCGAATGCACGAGTCGCACCGAGATCCCCCAAGCCTTCGAGGCCATCCTCGAAGCCCCCGGGTCTGGCGGCAAGCTCCAACTGGCTCAGCAGAAGGACCAGGACGGTCCCATCCGAATGGGCTCGCTGTGGAAGCTCTACGTGCACACCGACGACTGTGCCGGACTCCACGCCCGCCTGATCTCAGCCGGCTACCGCTCCACGATGGAACCGCTGCACCTGGAGCAGTGGGACACCAGCATCGCCTTCGTCGCCGACCCCGACGACTACCAGATCGAACTCGTCCAACACCACGGCCGTTGAGGCCAACAACCACATCAGGAGTACCCATGATCCGCTTCAGCGTGTTCTACCCCGCCACCGAAGGTTCCCACTTCGACCACGACTACTACCGGGACTCCCACGTTCCGTTGTGCGTCAAGACCTGGGGCGTGGAGCGCTACGAGATCGACAAGGGCGTCAACGGTCCGTTCACCGCCGCCGTCCACTTCTTCTTCGACTCGCTCGATGCCATGAACTCGGCGCTGGCCGTCGACGGCACCGCGGCCGTACAGGCCGACGTGGCCAACTACACCGACATCACCCCACAACGCCAAGTGGCCGAGGTGGTCTGAGGGTCAGCTTTCGGGCAAGCCGTCCCGCAGGACGAACTTCATGACCTTGCCGGTCGGGTTGAGCGGAATGGCGTCGACGAAGTGCACCGAACGCGGCACCTTGAAGTTGGCCATCCGATCCCGGCACCAGGCCAGGAGAGCATCGGCATCCACCTGCTGGCTCGCGGTCGGAACCACGAAGGCTGCGCCCACCTCTCCGAGGCGGTCGTGGGGGACCCCGACAACAGCAACCTGGGCCACACCCGGGAACTGCAAGATGGTGGCTTCGATCTCCGCCGGGTAGGCGTTGAACCCACCCACGATGAACATGTCCTTTATCCGGTCGGTGATGCGCAGGTTGCCGTCGTCGTCGACGAGGCCGACATCGCCGGTGGCCAGCCAGCCGTCGCCGTCGATGGTGGCCGCGGTGGCCTCGGCATCGGCGAAGTAGCCCTCCATCACGTTGAAGCCGCGAACCTGCACCTCCCCGGCCTGGCCGGCGGGGAGCACATCACCGTCGGTTCCCACGATGCGCACCTCGACGCCCGGTAGGGGCCGACCGACCGTGTGGGCAACCACGTCGGGCGGGTCGGTGTGGGAACACATGCTCACCGTGCCCGTGGTCTCGGTTAGGCCGTAACCGGTGACCACCTCGTCGATGCCCAGATCGTTGCGCATGCGCTCGATGACCGACACCGGCACGACGGCGGCGCCGGTGACCGACAGGCGGATGCCCGACAGGTCGTGATCGGCCCGGTCGGGATGGTCGAGGAGCGTCTGGAACACCGTGGGTGGCCCGGGAAGGACGGTGACCCCCACTTGGGCAACGGTCTTCATCACCTGGACCGGATCGAACACACCCTGGGGGATGAGCGTTGCCCCCCGCAGCACGCAGGCCAGCAGCGCCGACTTGAGCCCCGCGGTGTGAAAGAACGGGTACACGGTGAGATAGCGGTCGCCCTGGCGTAGACCCACGGCTTCGCTCCATGCCTCATAGGTCCGGACGCTGGCCCCGTGGGTGAGGATCGCGCCCTTGGGCGCACCGGTGGTTCCCGAGGTGAAGATGATGTCGCTGCGGTCGGCGGGACCGACACCGGCAGCCCGCTCGGCGGCCGCCGCCGGTTCGACCTCGGCGGCTCG
>JBDTBS010000290.1:0-2879 GCA_039924035.1 Aquihabitans sp.
GTTCAATGGCCGCCAGGTCCAGGTGGTTGGTCGGTTCGTCGAGCACGAGGAGGTTCACGCCCTCCACCATGAACAGGGCAAGGTTGGCCCGGGTCCGCTCCCCTGGCGACAGCGAGGCCGACGGTCGGTTGACCTGGTCCTTGCCCAACCCGAACTTGGCCAAGAGCGACCGGGCTTCGGCCAGGTCGAGACCGGTTGCTGCCAGCACCACGTCGAGCAGTGTCTCGTCGGTGGCGAAGCGGTCCCGGCGTTGGCTCATCTCGCCGACCACCACGCCTGAACCGAGTTGGGCAGTGCCCGAGTCGGGCTGGATGCGCTGGAGGATCACGTCGAGCAGGGTGGACTTGCCGGCCCCGTTGGCCCCCAGGATCGCTATCCGTTCGGCCCAGCCCACGTGAAGGTCGACTGGGCCGAGTCGGAACTCACCACGGTCCACCACCGCGCCCTGCAGGTCGGCCACCACGTCTCCGCTGCGCTCGCCGGTCCCTATCTCGAAGCGCAGTTCCCAGGCTTCCCACGGCTTGTCGACCACGTCGAGGCGGCGCATGGCTGCCTCGGTGGCCTTGGCCTTGCCGGCCAGCTTCTCGGAGGTGGCCTTGTCGTGATGACGGATGAACTTGTCGGTCTCACCTGATTTCTTGGCCTTGCCGATGCCCTTCGACGCCCACTCCCGCTGGGTGCGGGCCCGGTCTTGGAGGTTCGACTTCTGCGTCTGATAGGTGGCGTAGTCCTCTTCATCGTGACGGCGTGCCGTGGACCGAGCATCGAGGTAGGCCGTCCAACCGCCGGCGTAGAGCTTTCCGGTGTGGTGATGGGCATCGAGGTCGAACACGTGGGTCACGGTCCGTTCGAGGAAGGCCCGGTCGTGGCTGACCACCACGGTGGCGGCCGGCAACGAAACCACGAACTCCTCCAGCCGGCTGAGGCCGACGAAGTCGAGGTCGTTGGTCGGCTCGTCGAGGAGGAACACGTCGAAGCGCGACAGCAATGTGGCTGCCAACGACACCCGGGCCGCCTGACCACCCGAGAGCACCGCTGTGGAACGATCGGCCAGCCGGCCGTCTAGGCCGAGGTCGGCCAGGGTGGACCCCACCCGGGCATCCAGGTCGGGACCACCCAGACCCAGCCAGCGGTCGAGAGCATCGGCGTAGGAATCGTCGGCTCCCGGAGTTCCGACGGCCAGGGCCTCGGTGGCTGCTTCCATCTGAGCGGTGGCCTCAGCCACGCCGGTGCGTCGGGCGATGAAGTCGAGCACCGTCTCGTCGGGGTTCCGGTCGGGTTCCTGCGGCAGCAGTCCCACGGTGGCCGTGGCCGGTGACAAGGTCACCGTGCCCAACTCGGGGGTGAGTTGACCGGCCAAGAGGCGCAGCAACGTCGACTTGCCGGTGCCGTTCGGACCGAGCACACCCACCCGGTGACCGGGCGCGACGGTGAGATCGATCTCGTGGAGGACCCGCTCGGGCCCATAGGAGAAGGTCAGGCCCCGGGCCGAGATGGTTGCCATCGTGAGGCAGGGGTCAGCGACCCCGGGCTACCTCGAAACAAGCCAGGGCGCCGGCCGTGGCCACGTTGAGGCTGGCCAGCCGTCCCCGCATGGGGATCTGCACCAACTGGTCGCACCGTTCGCCGACCAGGCGGCTCAGGCCCGGGCCTTCGGCGCCGAGGATCAGGGCCACTGGCGTGTCACCGAGGTCGAGGTCCCAGATGGTCTTCTCGGCTCGCTCGTCGAGGCCGATCACGAACAGGCCTGCAGCCTTCATCTCCTTGATGGCCGCGGGCACGCCTCCGACCAGGGCCATGGGGATGTGCTCGATGGCTCCCGCTGCCGCCTTGGTGACCGCGGGGGTGATGTGGACGGCCCGGTGCTGGGGCAGGACCACACCGGTGACCCCTGCACATGCCGCCGACCGCATGAGCGCCCCGAGGTTGCCGGGGTCGGTGATGCCATCGCTGATCAACAGGAACGGTGACGGCTGCCCCTCACGGGTGCGGAGCAGGGAATCCAGGGTTACGTCGGGTAGCGGCCGGGCGAAGGCCATCACTCCCTGGGGGGCATCGGTGCGGGCGGCGGCATCGAGCTTGCCCCGGCCCACCACCTTGACCAACACGCGGGCCTCGGTGGCCAGTTCTCGAATGTCATCGAGGACAGGAGCGGGGTCGAGATCAGCGGCCATCCAGATCTCGCGGGTGTCGCGTCGGTTGGCCAGGAGCAGTTCACGGACGGCCTGACGGCCTTCCACCTGTTCGCCGCCCAGACCGCTCTTGGCCGACTGGCGAGGCTTGGTGGCCTGCGGCCCCATGGGGTTCAGCGCGTTGGCGGCCTTGCCCCGTCCGGGGCGGGCCGGGCGACCGCCCTTGGCTCCCCCGCCACGGGGTGCGCCCCCTTTGGAACCTCCGGGCTTCGGTCCACTCGACTTCGATCCACCGGACTTGGGACCACCGGTTGTCGGCTTGCGACCGCCACGACCACCAGAGGGGGCGCCACGGCCCCGACCCGCGGCGCTCACCGTGCTGCCGATCGGTTGTTACTACCGGTGCTCGTATCCATGGCTCTCATCCTCTGCTCACGATGGCAACGGCCCAACAGGCCACGCCTTCTCCTCGTCCTAGGGCGCCAAGGCCCTCAGGACGTCGTCCCTTTACCGTCACCGGTGCGCCGACCGCCGCCGATAGTCGATACTGCATCTCGTCGCGCACCGGGGCCAGCTTCGGATGGTCGGTGACCACCGAAGCATCGACGTTGCCCGGTTGCCACCCGGCTTCACGCACCCGACGGGTCGCTTCAGCGAGCAGGGCCACGCTGTCGGCCCCGGCCCACTGAGGGTCGGTGTCGGGAAACATCTGGCCGATGTCGCCCAACCCGGCCGCACCCAAGAGGG
>JBDTBS010000291.1:0-16701 GCA_039924035.1 Aquihabitans sp.
TTCCGGTCGGGTGGGGGCGGCCAGCCCCCGCCCGACTGACTGGGTTAAACACACCGGCCACTAGAGGTATGGTTGGCGAGGCCTAGCGTTCCGGTCAGCACGACCTCGGCCGCGCTCCAACCGTTTCCCATCCTCCACCGAAGGCGACGACGATGCTTCCCGACCTCGCACCCACCGACGCTGACGCTGCGACCGGTGGAGAGGAGCGTGAAGATATCTCCACGCCCACCCACGTCCACGACCTGGTCATCCACTTCTACCGGGAGGTGGTGTTCGACGGAGACCTAGAACCCGTGTTCGGCGAAGTGGCCGAGGTCGACTGGGCCGAGCACATCCCGAAGCTGATCGACTACTGGAACTGGATCCTCCTCGGCAAGGGCCACCCCAGCGGCTCGATCATGGGGGTGCACGACCACGTACACCAGATCGAACCCATCCGGCCGCTTCACTGCGACCTCTGGTTCAAGCTGTGGGTGGCCAGCGTGGATGGCCGGTGGGAGGGCCCTACCGCAGAGAAGGCCAAGACCCATGCCGCCACGTTGATGACCGGGTTGGCCAAGCACGTGTTCGGGTTCACCTGGGAGCGACCGGAACCGACCACGTCGAACTGATCCGGTGGGCGCTACCTTCCAGCCATGGAGAAGGTGATCTATGCGCTCTGGTCGACACCAGGATCCGATGACGTTGGCCTCGCCGCTCGTCTGCTCGACGATGTCGGCCCGGCGTTGGCCGCGGCCGGGGCCCACGGTGTGCAACTGAACGTGATCGACGGCGACGTTGCCGCCGGTGCCGCCCTGGCGCCGAAGGGCCTGCGCAGGACGACGATGGACCCACCAATAGCCGCGGTGGCCAGCGTGTGGATCGACTCTGCGGTACGCCACTCGCGTGCTCCTATCGATGCCGTGTTCGTCGACCGTGGATTGCGTTCGGCGGGCTACCTGGTGGTCGAGTCCGAGCCCTTGCCGAGCAGCAGGCGAGCGACTGGCCCCCGAGAACGAACCGACGGCTTCACCCAGGTGGCGTTCCTCCGGCGCCCGACCCGACTGACCCGGACCGCCTGGCTGGGACGCTGGCAAGACCATCACACCGACGTGGCCATCCGTACGCAGAGCACCTTCGCCTACCGACAGAACCTCGTGGTAGACGCCCTCCACGATGACGCCCCCGCAGTCGATGCCATCGTCGAAGAGAGCTTCCCGATCGAAGCGCTCACCGATTGGTATGCCTTCTACGACGCAGTGGGCGACGATGCCCGGTTCTCGGCCAACGTGGATGCCATGATCGCCAGCACGGCCACGTTCCTCGATCACGAGACCGACCTGGACGTCCTACCCACCAGCCAGTACGTCCTCAGCCGGCCGTTCGCCTGACGTCACCATGGGCCGGGAAGCTTCGGAGTTCGCCGCATCTCGTTCACGGGTACGGTGCCGACACGCAGGGAACGAGCCCTCGGCCAGGTGAGCACGCCATCCACCGATAGCCCCACGGAAACGTTCGGCCCAACCGCTCGCTCCCACGACGAGAGGAAGCGCCCAGATGCGACTCGACGGCAAGGTTGCCATCATCACCGGAGCGGCCCAAGGGATGGGCGAGGCGATCGCCCGTCTCTTCGTGGCCGAAGGCGCAAAGGTGGTGCTGGCCGACGTCCTCGATCAAGAAGGGCGAGACGTTGCCTCCGACATCGGCGATGGTGCCCACTACGTGCATCTCGACGTGCGCGACGAAGCCGAATGGACGGCGGTGCTCGACGAGTGTGTCGCCACCTTCGGTATCCCCGAGATCCTGATCAACAACGCCGGCATCCTCCGGGTGGCCCCGCTACTCGAGACGACGGCCGAGATGCTGCGGGACGTCCTCGACGTGAACCTCGTGGGCCCGGTGCTCGGCATGAAGGTGGTCGGTGGGGCCATGGCCGAAGCCGGCCAGGGATCGATCGTCAACGTGTCGTCCACCGGTGGTCTGATCGGCATGTCGATGCTCGACGCGTATGTGGCCTCCAAGTGGGCGTTGCGGGGCGTGACGAAGTCGGCAGCCATCGAACTCGGCCCCTTCGGTGTCCGGATCAACTCGTTGCACCCGGGCGGAGTAGCAACGGCCATGACCGGGATCTTGGACAAGCACATCGGTGAGCCTCCAGCCCCGGGAACCATCGACCCCGACCCTGCGCTGGCCGCGGCCGACGAACGTGCGTCGGCCCAACCGATTCCCCGGATCGGTCGACCGATCGAGATCGCACGGATGGCCCTGTTCCTGGCCTCGGACGAATCTTCGTACTCGACTGGTAGCGAGTTCGTGGCCGACGGTGGCGATACTGCCGGTGAGGACGTGGCGGCCTCGTTCTGACCGCTGGTCGGGTGGACCGCTGCGAACCCGACCGAGCAGGAAACCGCCTAGCTAGAACGCACAGCTAGGCGGTAGAGCTCGTCGATGGCCTCGACGGCACCATCGGCCAGCACGTCGGCGTCATCGCCGGTGTTGTAGTCGCCGGTGACGCCAAAGAACATCTTGCCGTTGTAGGACAGGATCGCCGTGTTGAGGCGCATGCCGTGCATGATCGGGACGAACGGCCGGTACTCCAGCATCTCGCTGCCGAGGCAGTAGAGCGGGAACTGCGGACCGGGCACATTGGTGGTGATGGTGTCGATCGACCGCTGCGGATTGCGCTGCATGAGGCGAACGCCGGCTCGGGAGAGCGCCCCCATGAGCATCGGTGGGGCCAGGTCGCCGATGGTGGTGATCACCTCGCCCGCTTCGATCATGTTCGATTCCTTGAGGGCGGCCATTCCGTCGCGGACGGTCATGAACCGTTCGATCGGGTCGGCGACGGTGACAGGTAGATCGAAGAGCATGGCCGACACCCGGTTGTCGGGTACCCCACGTCCATCATCGCTTCGCGTCGATACCGGAACCATCGAGCGGATCGTTGCCGTGGACACATCTTCGCCGTGGGTCAGCATCAGCTCCCGGAAGCTGCTGGTGACCGCGGCCAGGATCACGTCGTTGACCGTCCCCCCGAAGGCCTGGCCCACGGTCTTCACGTCGTCGAGCGAGGCGGTGGCATGGGCCCAACTGCGGTGGGGCCCGATGGCCCCCTCGGTCACCGAGGTGGAGGTGAAGCCCAGGTTGCCGAGGTACCGGGTCAAACCACCCACCGTCGCTCTCGTAACCGCGACCGCCCGCTCAGGATGACGCACCACCCCTGCTAGACGTCGGGTGGTGGCCATGGCGTCTTCGGCCAGGCCGCTCCAGGCATCCACGATCTTGGCTGCCCCGGTCGGCTCGGGTTGCGGCGTCCATGGTTCCGGCTCGACCCACTTCGTATCCGGCACGACATCGAGCAGGACCGTGAGCAACTGAACGCCGGCTATCCCATCCACCATGGCGTGGTGGACCTTGAAGACCAGGGCCCACCGGTCATCCTCGAGGCCCTCGACCAGCCAGGCCTCCCACAGAGGGCGCTTGCGGTCGAGCGGCTGAGACATGAGCCGACCCATCAGGCGGGTGAACGTGGCATCGTCACCAGGGGCGGGTATCGCCGTATGCCGGACGTGGTATCCGACATCGAAGTGAGGGTCGTCGACCCACACCGGTCGCCCGAGTTCGAGGGGGACCGACCGGACCCGCTGGCGGTAGCGGGGGATCTTGTGCATCTTGCCGGCGAGGAGTCCGACGAGGTCGTCGTAGTTGGGAGCCGGATTGGGGAACACACAGGCACCGGCGATGTGCATGTGGGCGACGCTGTCCTCGAGGTAGAGGAACTCCGCATCGAGGGTCTTCAGTCGGTCCATGAACGGTCATCTCCCCGGTTGTGAGTACCGGCTGCCATCGGTCGAGGAACCGCGGCAGTACTCGCATGGTACGGCTGCTGTCGGGCCCATGTGGCCGAAACGGATCCGATCTTCACGGGGTCTGGTTCAGCCCTTGGCCAAGGTCGCGAACGCGGTGGAGATCACCGATACCGGGTCCGGCTCGGTGGATACGTCGATGGCTTCGGGCCACTTGGCGAAGGTCTCGGCCATGGCATCGGCAACCGCGGGCGTGGCCTCCGACGGGTCGTCGCCGGCCTGCATCCGCTGCCGGATCCGGTCGGCGGCCACATCTGAAGGGAGGGTGCACTGCAGTTCGTCCAAGAGGCTGGACGTGGATGCAGCAACGGCCCTCGCTTCGGTTCGCAACGCAGCATCGTTCCAGGTGCCGTCGACCACGACCGACTCTCCGAGGCGCAGGAGGTCCTCGGCTTCGCTGAGCATCTGTCGATACGTGGCTGTGACCGCCGCCGTCCCGTAGCGGTCACCCTCGGGTTCCATGCGTAGGCGGACCTCGTCGGTGCGCAGCACGACGGCCCCCAACTGGTCCGCGATCCCAGCCGCCAACGTGGACTTGCCCGTCCCCGGTAGGCCGCCGACCACGATCAGCCGGACCTGTCCGGCCTCGAGATGCCGCAGAGACAGATCGAGGAGATCGCTGGCTCCCTGACCAACCGGCTCGCCCCGTTGCGAGTGACGCAAGATCGACACCTTGGCCCTGATGTGAGCCCGGTAGGCGATGAAGTGATGGGCCAGCGACGCCGGCCACCGGTCCGCAGAAAGCTCACCGTGCCAGCGCAGGAACTGATCGGCGAGATCGGGCCGGCCGAGGCGGTGGAGGTCCATGGCCAGAAAGGACACATCGGCCAGGACGTCGCCCCACCGGTACTCCTCCCCGAACTCGATGCAGTCGAGTATGCGAGGCCCGTCGGGCAGCACGAAGATGTCTTCGGCCTGCAGATCGCCGTGTCCGTCACGGATCTTGCCCCGAGCGATGCGGTCTGCGAACAACGGGCCTCGGCCAGCGAGGTAGCGAAGGGCGAGCCGTTCGCTCCGATCCAGTCGTTTCGGATCGGGCACCTGGTCGGCCAGGGGCCCTAGCTGTTCGAAGCCATCGACCCACCGGCCCCGCACGGCATCCACGTTGGCATTGCGGTCGTGTTCCGGTTCGGGGGTAGAGGCTCCGTGTACCCCGGCCACGGCGTGGGCGATGGCCCGAAACGCGTCGTCGAGATCCTCGCCCCGCTCGATGCAGCGGCTGAGGCGAAGTGAATCGGGCATTCGACGCATGGCCACCAAATGGTCCTGCACTTCGCCGTCGGAGCCAGAGATGTCGAGGACATCGAGGTATACATCGGGGGCGAAGCGCCGGTTCAGGCGGACCTCGTCCTCGCAGGCCTGCTGCCGGGCCTCACGGGTGCGGTGGTCCAAGAAGCCGAGGTCGAGCGACTTCTTGAGCTTGTACACCCGGTCGCCGACGAAGAACACGTAGGCCGTGTGCGTCTCCACCACTGCCGAGGTGAGCTCGGCAGTATCCGGGGTCTGACCGGACTGGTCGTCTGGTGCGACGGTTTCGTCGGTCAAGGGAACTCCTGGTCGAGGTCGGGTGGATGCGCGGTGCGGGGGACGATAATCGGGGGTGCGGTCGTCATGGCTCAGGGCTAGCGCTGTTGCGCCCGAGCTTCCAGTAGCCGCGAACGACGGCCCGCGAACGAGGTATCGATCGCTCTCCGAAGAGGTGGCGCCGGATGGCTTGAACGGCAGCGGCCTCGCCGGCCACCCAGATGTGGGTGTCGGCGGAGATGGTGGCGGCGTGCACGGCCTCCACGAGGACGGCCCCAGGCTGGTCTGGATCTGGTTGATCGAGCCAGGTGACGTCCAGGCCGGGACGGTCAGGAAAGGCCAGCCGCCCGGTGGGATCGGCTACCTCCACCAACACGTTGACCCGGGCAGCAGCGGGCAGGTGCTCGAGTAGTTGGGCGATCGCAGGGAGCGCCGACTCGTCACCGAGCAGCAGGAAGTCTGTCGCCCGCGGATCTATCTCGTAGCCACGGCCGGGACCAGACATGGCCACCGGGCTTCCCGGTTCGGCGGTGGCCGCCCAGGTGGCCAGCGCCGTATCCCCGTGGAGCACCACGTCGACATCGAGTTCCTGGTCGAGGGGCCGGTGGTGCCGGGGCGTGAGGGTCCGGAGTGCCGGTCGGGATCCGTCGGCATTGCGGAACTCGTTGCCGTTCCACGTGGGCAGGGTGATGGTCTCGGCCCCGGGCGCAGGGAGCAGGAGCCGGACGCTGGCCGCCAGCTCGGGCTTCTCGAATCCTTCCAGGGCAGGACCGCCGATGGTGACCCTGATCAATCGAGGGCTCAGTTCCTCGGTGCGCTGTACCGTGAGCAGCCGGAACGCGGGCGGCTCGCGGCGGGCTCGGAAAGCGCCGACATCAGGGTCTGACATGTAGCGAAGGCTATCCACGGCTTCAACCTGATTCCGACCCTCACCGTGCTCGCCGAAGTCGGGCCCGTTGACCGCGAAGTTCAGGACTGGTAGCCGATCTGGCGGTAACGCACTGGGCTAGGCCGGGGCGATCGGTCAACGCTCACGGCTACGCGTATCCTGACGTGGTGCCTGAAGGCGACACCCTCCACCGGGCGGCCAACCGCCTGCGCCCGGCCCTGGCCGGGGCAACTCTTCGGCGGTTCGAGGCGCCACGGCTCCTCGGCGACCGACCCCTTCTGGGGGTGGTGGTCCGCGACGTGGAAGCAATGGGCAAGCACCTGTTGGTCCACTTCGACGATGGCCTGACGCTGCGCACGCACCTGGGTATGACCGGGTCGTGGCACGTCTACGCCGAAGGCACCCGGTGGCGGAAGCACCGCCATCTGTTGCGGGCTCTGGTAGGTGTCGACGGATGGGACGCGGTCTGTTTCTCGGCCCCGCAGATCCAGACGTACCGACCCGACCGGCCCGGTGGCGCCCTAGGAACCGGCATCGACCCGATCGGCCATCTCGGCCCGGATCTGTGCACGCCCGACGTCGATCTCGACATGGCTTTGGCGCGCTTCGACACTGTGCCCGAACCGGGAACCTCGATCGCTGATGCTCTCCTCGACCAACGGATCGCCGCGGGCATCGGCAACGTCTACAAGTCGGAACTGCTCCACCGCTGCCGGGTGGACCCGTTCGTCGCCGTCGAAGTTGTTCCCGTCGAAGTGCGCCGCCAACTGCTGGCCGCCGCCAACCGACTCCTGCTCCACAACCTCACCACCACCCGACGGACCACCATCGCCGGACCGGCCGGTTCCGTCGCCGCCTACGGGCGGGCCCGTCGTCCGTGTCCCCGCTGCGGAACGCCGATCCAGATGATCCGTCACGGGGTGAACAACCGCAGCACCTACTGGTGTCCCCGCTGTCAGCCGCCCGGGGCCATCGGTCACGTGCCCGGCGACCGCCGCTAGCGCTCACGAACCACGTGAAAACGGAGCGGGGCGCTGCCGACCTTCGATCGACAGCGCCCCGATGGCAGAGCGACTACTTGATCAGCGGATCGCGAGGGAGTCCGAGGATTCGCTCACCGATCTGGTTGCGCTTGATCTCCGAGGTACCACCGGCAATGGAGATGCCTCGGTGCATCATCAGCAGCATGTAGCTGATGGCTCCGTCGCCGTCGATGAACGCGGCGTCGGGCCCCAGCAGTTCCACGAGCAGGGCCGCAGCCTCGTGGCCCAACTCCGACAGGACCAGCTTGGTCATGGCCCCTTCCGGACCGGGCTCGGCTCCGGCCACGGCCCGGTTGGCGGCCCGCAGGTTGAGCAGGCCCATGGCCTGGTGCAGGGCGAAGTAGCGGCCGACACGGGCCGCGCCTCCGTCCACCCGTTCGGGGTGGGCATCGAAGGGGGCAATGAGCGCGGCAGGGGGATACGACATGGCATCGCCGCCACCGCCGATGCTGACGCTCTCATTGCCGAGGGTGGCCCGGGCCACCGTCCAGCCACCGTCGACTGGCCCGACCACGTCATCGTCGGGCACGAAGACGTCGTCGAAGAACACCTCGTTGAAGTCTGAGGCCCCAGTGGTCTGCTTGAGCGGACGGACCTCGACCCCGTCGGCATGCATGTCGATCACCATGGTGGTGATGCCTTGGTGCTTGGGCACATCGGGGTCGGTGCGCACGGTGGCGAAGCCCATGCCAGCCTTGTGCGCGTCGGAGGTCCACACCTTCTGACCGTTGACCAGCCAACCCCCGTCGACCCGGGTGGCCTTGGTCTTCACGCCAGCAGCGTCGGATCCGGCATCGGGCTCGCTGAACAGCTGGCACCAGATGACTTCCTGGTTCAGAGCGGGAAGCACCCAGCGGGCCTTCTGGTCGTCGGTGGCGTACTGGATCAGGGTGAGGATGTTCCAGGCGGTGATGCCGTAGCCGGGGCGCTTGAGGGCGGCCCGACCGAACTCCTGCTCGATCACCAGTTGTTCGATGGCTCCGGCGGCCCGGCCATAAGGTTTGGGCCAGTGGGGCATCACGTAGCCGGTCTCGATCAGGCGAGCGCGCTGCTCGTCCTTGGAGAGATCCTTGATGCTCTCGGCGAAGGCCCGGACCTCGGCGCGGATGGGCTCGGCTTCGGGCGGCAGCTCGACCTGCTTGCCCCGGGTGACGCCCTTGCGGTTCAGGTCGACGATGTCGGCGGCGGCCGTATCGGCACGCAGGTAGCTCAGCAGAGTGGTGGCCCGACGCATGTAGAGGTGGGCGTCGTGCTCCCAGGTGATGGCGATGCCGCCGTGCACCTGGGTGTTGAGGTTGGCGCACAGGTCGGCGGCGGGAGCGGCCAGGGTGGCGGCCACCGCGGCGGTGAGGGTCAGCTGGTCGCCCCCGGTGGAGGCGGCCTTGGCCGCGTCCCACACCGCAGACGTGGCCAGCTCGGTGGCCACAGCCATGTTGGCGCAGTGGTGCTTGACGGCCTGGAAGGTACCGATGACCCGGCCGAACTGGACGCGCTCCTTGGCGTAGGCCACGGCGCTATCGGTGCAGGCCCCGGCCAGGCCGACGGCCTCGGCCGACAGGATCAGTCGGGACAGGTCGGTGAACACCTGACGGCCGCCAGCGAGAACGGTGGCCTCGGCGCCGTCGAGGGTGACTCGAGCCGAGCGGCGGGTCGAGTCGAGGTTGGGCGGGTTTTCCACCGAGACGCCGTCGCCGACGGTGATCAGCGCGACATCGTCTCCAGCGGCGACCAGTAGCAGGTGGGCCAGGCCACCGCCCAGGACGGTGCCGGCCGAACCGGAAGCCTTGCCGCCGCTGATGGTGACCGATCCTTCGAGGGCGATGCCGCCGTTGATCGAGCCGTCGGCCAGGCCGGGTAGCAGCCGAGCCTTGGTTTCGTCGTCGCCCAGAGCAGCGATGACGGCACTAACGATCACGGTGGGCACGAACGGCCCAGGGGTGACGGCTCGGCCGGTTTCCTCGACCACGATGACCAACTCTTCTAGGCCGTAGCCAGAACCGCCGTACTGCTCGGGCAGGTGGAGCCCGAGCCACCCCAGTGAGACGAGCTCCGACCACAGGTCGGGGAGCGTCTCGTCATCTGCTTCGAGCAGCTTGCGGGCCGCGCCGAGCGCATCGCGCTTGGTCAGCAGGCTCGACGCGGTCTCGGCGAGAGCACGGTGGTCATCGGTGATGGCAATCGACATTGAGAAATCCTTGGTCCGTCCGGTCTTAGGGGACTGATCGTACGACGACAGCGGAGCAACCCAGGGCGCGTCGGTTCCGTGCGTCAGGCATCCAGCCGAAGGGGAGGTCGAGACCGGATCGATCCAGGCGACGTCCGCCAGCGTGAAGCAGGTCGAACGTGGGTAGGGGAGGTACATGGCCGTCGCCCCTGCTCCCTCTTCCGTCTCGCCCCAGCGATTCGACTTCGAGTTCGACCCGATCTACCGGATGGCATCTCTGCCGTTCGGGGTCAGTCAGAGCCGAGCCTGGGTGGAGGTCGGCGGAGAGCACCTGGAAGTGAAGTTCGGTCCGTGGCGAGTACGCACACCGCTGACCAACGTGGTGGGCACTGAGACGACCGGCCCCTACCAGTGGTTCAAGGTCATCGGACCCGCCCACCTGTCGTTTGCGGACCGCGGCCTCACCTTTGCCACCAACGGAGAACGTGGCGTCTGCATCTGTTTCGCGGAACCGGTACGGGGCATGGATCCGATGGGAGCTCTGCGGCACCCCGGCCTAACGGTGACGGTGGCCGACGTCGAGGGACTGGTCCGCCTGCTCGGCCGGGTTACGTAGGGTCGCCTCCTGCCTCGCGGCTTCTCGAGGGGCTCGACCAGTCACACGATGAGGCCTGAACGGGGCTGATAGGACTCACTCGCCGCTTCGTGGTCCGCGGTGGCGTCGTCAGGGCAACTGCCCAGCGAGAACAGGTTCTCGCTAGTACGGTGCCGTCCGTCACACACAAGAGGAGTCGCATGATCGTTCGGATAGGTACCCCACCTCGCACCCGGAGGGACCGACGAAGCACCATCGCAGTGGCCTTGCTGGCCAGTGCCGCGCTCCTGGCCAGTGGGTGCACCCGAGCCGCGGACGAGGTGGAAACGGGTGCGCCGCCCACCACCGCAGCCAACGGAACCACCCCGCCGGCCGACGGTGCGCCAGCCGCTGGCGACTTCGGCGACCTGGAGGGCGTGTGCGGGCCCGGCGACGCGTCGGGAGCCACCGCCCAGGGGGTGACCGACGATGCCATCCAGGTCGGCACCATTGCCGATCCCGGATTCGTAGGCCGCGCCGGCCTCAACCAGGAGATCTTCGATGCCTCCGAGGTCTTCACCAAGTGGTGCAACGACGCTGGCGGCATCAACGGCCGCAAGATCGAGCTTGTCGAACGCGATGCCAAGGTCACCGAGTACAAGCAACGAATAACCGATGCCTGCCTGAAGGACTTCATGCTCGTCGGCAGCGGCGCGGTATTCGACGGCGCCGGCCAGGAAGAGCGACTGAGCTGCATGCTGCCGGAGATCCCCGCCTTCCAGGTGGCCCCGGAAGCCCGCGACTCGGATCTGACGGTGCGTCCTCTGCCCACCGCGCTCAACGAACTGCCGGCGGGAGCCATGCAGTTCGTGGAAGCGAACTTCCCCGGCTCCACCGAGCGGGTCGGCTTCGTGACCGGCAACGTGGGTTCGCTGGTGTTCGTCGATGCCCAGCTCCAAGAGGGGGCCGAACAGCTCGGGTGGACCTCGGTCTACAAGTCGCAGTACAACTCACTCGGCGAGGCCAGTTGGACGCCGTTGGCCCAGGCGTTGAGCACTGCCGACGTCAAGGGCCTCGTGTACACCGGTGAGCCCGAGAACCTGGCCAAGCTGCTCCAAGCCATGGTCGAGATCGGCTACGAGCCCGAGTGGGTGCTCGGCGGGACCAACATGATCGACCAGTCCTTCATCGACATCGGTGGCGACGCGGTGAAGAACGTGTTCGCCGTCACCGGAGTGGTGCCGGCCTTCTTGGCCGACCAGAACCCTGCCACCCAGCAATACCTCGACCTGTTCGCCGAGTACGTGCCCGAGGGCAAGGCCGAAGCGCTGCTCGGGTACAACTCTTTCTCGGCCTGGCTGCTCTTCGCCACCGCGGCTGGGGAATGCGGATCCGACGTCACCCGCAAGTGCGTGCTCGAAGCGGCCCAGAACATCACCGACTGGACCGGTGGGGGTCTCCACTCGGCCTCCAACCCCAGCCAGAATCAGTTCCCCCGCTGCGGCATGGTCATCGAGATCAATGCCGACGGCTTCAGAATTCCCGACGACTTCGAGCCCACTGATGGCTTGTTCGCCTGCTCCGACGCCGGCGTCCTCATCCTGAAGAACGACTACGGCACCGGGGCCACGCTCGAATCAGTGGGGAAGTCGCTCGACGATCTTGAGTAGCGGTACTGCACGAGCCCGAGCCGACACTGCACCGGAGGTGCCGTGGATAAATTCCTGATTTTCACCATCGTGGGCCTGAGCCTCTCGGCCATCTATGCGGTGATCGCCAGCGGGCTCGTGCTCACCTACACCACCACGGGCATCTTCAACTTCGCCCACGGGGCCATCGGCATGTTGGCGGCCTTCGCCTACTGGCAGGTTCGCTTCGACTGGGGATGGCCCACGCCCGTGGCCCTGGTGGTGGTGATAGGGGTGTTGGCCCCCGCCTTCGGTCTCATACTCGAACGCGGGATAATGCGAGGGCTCAACGGGACCAGTGAGGCCACCAAGTTGGTGGTCTCCATCAGCCTGCTCGTGGGTCTCATCGGGCTGGCCAACCTCATGTGGGAGCCGGGCCAGAGCCGCCCGATGCGTACCTTCTTCCAAGGGGAGAGCATCGATCTCGGCGTCACGTCGATCACCTATCACGCGGCCATCACGATCGTGGTGGCCGTGCTCGTGGCCATCGGTCTGCGGTGGCTGCTCTACCGCACCCGCATCGGTGTCTCCATGCGAGCCAACGTCGACGACCGTTCGCTCACCCTGCTCAACGGAGCCCGACCCGATCGGATAGCGCTGATCAGTTGGGCCACCGGTTGTGCCCTGGCGGCGGTCGGAGGAATCCTCATCGCCCCGTCGTTGTCGCTGGAAGCCGGTTCGCTGTCACTGCTGATCGTCAACGCCTACGCGGCAGCCATCTTCGGCCGGTTGCGGTCGCTGCCCCTGACCTTCGTCGGAGCCATCGTCATCGGGCTGTCCGAGGGCTACCTGGGGGCCTATCTCCCGAGTGACAACCGGTATCTGGCTGGCCTCAGGCCTGCCGCGGCGGTGGTCATCCTCTTCCTGGCCCTGCTCTTCGTTCCCAACCCCCGGCTGCGGACCCGCAGTCAGCTGCGCGAGTACTTCCCGTCGCCGTCCCGGGTGGGCACGGTCGCCCTGGCCGGGAGCGTGATCGCCCTGGCCGTGGTCATGGTCACCACGCTCGATACCACCAGCCTCATCTCCTACGGCCCGATCTTTCCGCTCGGCATCGTGGCCCTTTCGCTCGTACCGCTGGTGGGGTATGCCGGTCAGATCTCGTTGGCACAGCTCACCTTCGGTGGGATCGGGGCCATCGCCGTCGCTCACCACGGAGGTGGGGGCTCACCTCTCGGCTTGGTGCTGGCCATGGTCTTTGCCGCCGCCATCGGAGCCATCGTGGCCCTTCCGGTGATGCGCCTGTCGGGGATCTACTTGGCCCTGGCCACTGCCGCGTTCGCGGTGGCCATGGACAGGTGGCTGTTCAACCTCCCCGACTTCGATCTGGGCCCCCTCCACATCAGTCTGTTCGGCCTCAGCGGTACCAAGATCGAACCGTTGTCGCTGTTCGGATACCAGTTCGACACGCCAGGCCGTCAACTACTCCTCTCCGCGGTGGTCTTCGCCTTGATGATCGTCCTGGTGGCCGGCTTGCGATGGAGCCGGTTCGGCCGGCAACTGGTGGCCATGCGCGACAGCGAAGCCGCCTGTGCCACGTTCGGACTCGACCTGCGCTGGCCCCGGGTTGGTGTGTTCACCCTCTCGGCGGCCATCGCCGGACTCGGCGGTGCGCTCTACGGCATGCAACTCGGGTCGGTGACGCCCGGCCGTTACGACCTCCTCGCCGGCCTGCCCATCTTCATCCTGGTGATCGTGGCCGGGGCCGGGATGGTGGGTGGTGCGCTGTTCGCCGGGATCAGCCTCTACGGACTGATCCCGCTGACCTCCGCTCTCGGACCGCTCTTCGCCAAGATCAACACGGTCACGCCCGGCCTCGTCGGCATTGGCCTGGGACGCAACCCGAGCGGAGCCATCCCCGTCATGTCCGAGAGCGTCGGCCCGCTCCGTCGCAACCGCCCGGCCCTGGCGGCCATGGTGGCGGTCATGGTCGGTGCCTACGTGCTTCGACTCGCCGACGTGATCGACAACTGGCCGTTCGTCGGTCTCCTGGCCGTGAGCTTCCTGGCGGCCAGCACCGTGGCGCGAGTGCGGGACCAGCGGACGACACCTGCGCCCGCCGGAGGCGAGTCTGCCGGTCCCGTCGACCAGGGGATCAAGTGGGCCGGGGTCACCGCCCCGTGGACCGCCGCCGATCTTTCGGCCATGAACGCGTCGCTGGCCTTCGACGGGGTCGGCCGGGACGGACCTGTCTTCGTTCCCGCCGCGCCATCGCCGTCACGCGACTCGCGGTCTGATCCGTCAGATGACCGCCAGGAGGCACACGATGGCCGTCCTTGAAGTCCGCGACCTGGTGGTGACCTTCGGGGGTCAGCGCGCGCTGAACGAGGCCTCGCTCGTTGCCCCTGACGGCGAGATCACTGGACTGATCGGCCCCAACGGGGCCGGCAAGACCACGATGTTCAACGTCATCACCGGATTGGTGACCCCGTCGTCGGGCACGATCACACTCGACGGAACGGACCTCACCGGTCGCCCCCTCTACAAGAGGGCGCGTGCTGGGCTGGCCCGCACGTTCCAGCAGTTGGAGCTGTTCACCATGCTGACCGTGCGGGAGAACATCCGGGTGGCGGCCGACATTCACCGGCGCTGGTCCCGCATCGATGCCGACCCGGCCCAGACCACCGAGGCCATCATCGACCGGGTGGGGCTACGGGCCGTGGCCGACGAGCGGGTCACGGTCCTGCCCACGGGACAGGGCCGGTTGGTGGAGCTGGGTCGGGCTCTGGCCTGTCGGCCCCGGGTCCTGCTCCTCGATGAGCCGGCATCCGGTCAGGACGACACCGAGACGCAACGGTTTGGTGAGCTCCTGATCGATCTCGCAGCCGATGGGACCACCGTGCTGCTCGTCGAACACGACATGTCTCTGGTCATGAAGGTCTGCCACTCGGTGTACGTGCTGGACCTCGGACGGGTCCTCACCAGTGGCCCACCGGCTCAGGTTCAGGCCGACCCTCTGGTGCTCCAGGCCTACCTGGGCACGAGCAGCCGCAGCGACGCGGTCGCACCATGACCGGTCACCGCCCCGAGGCGAGTCCCACTCCGTTGGTGGAACTCCGGGGCATTCGTGCTGCCTACGACGGCATCGATGTCCTTCATGGGATCGACCTCACCGTCGAGGCCGGTCAGGTCGTGGCCATCCTCGGACCCAACGGTGCCGGCAAGTCCACCACCCTCAAGGTGCTGGCCGGGCTGCTCCAGCCCACTGCTGGCGACGTGGTCTTGGCCGGTCGACGCATCAACGGCGCTCGAGCCGATGCCCTGGCCCGCCGCGGGTTGTGCCTCATCCCCGAGGGGCGAGGGATCTTCCCCAACCTCACGGTGCGGGAGAACCTCTGGATGGTCACCCATCGGGGCCCCGATCGAAAGCTGGTGGAGGAGCGGTCGGTGGCTCGATTCCCACAACTGGCCCGGCTCATGGACCAGACCGCCGGCACCATGTCGGGTGGGCAGCAGCAGATGCTGGCCATGGCCCGTGGTCTGGCCACCGACCCGGCCCTCTTGGTGCTCGACGAGTTGTCGATGGGGTTGGCCCCGATCATCGTCGACGAGCTCTACGCCACCGTGGCCCAAGTGGCGGCTGAGGGCACCTCGGTGCTGCTCGTCGAACAGTTCGCCCGGATCGTCATGGACGTGGCCCACGTGGCCGCGGTGATGGTCCAGGGTCAAATCGTCCAGACCGGTCGCCCCCGCGACCTCGAAGCCGGCCTGTCCCAGGCCTACCTCGGCGCCTGATCCGTGCCGCATCACCCTCAAGAGGAGAACCCTGTGCTCCAGAACCCCGATCGTGTCGAACAGTTCACTGCCGAGATCGCCGACATGCGACTCCCCGACACGGCCAGCTCCCGTGACCGCACCATGCTCAGGGTGGGCGTGGCCCTGATGGTGGTGGGTGTGGTGGTTGGCCTGGTGGCCTATCTGATCGGCCACGGCACGACCAATGCCCTCCAGCAGCGCGATGCCATCGTCATCGCGGTGATCGGTCTCACGTTGGCGGTGGTGGGCGGCGCGCTGTTCGTGCGCTACTCCATGGCCCAGTTCCTGCGCTTCTGGATGGCCCGCCTGGCCTGGGAGCAGACGGCTTCGACCGACCGCCTGGTCGAAGCGCTCAAAGACAGGGACTGACAGCTCGGCCGTCCCATCACCCTGGCTATCGCTCGCCGAACCGCACGAACAGGTGCTTGATCCCACTGATCCAGTTGGACCGCAGACGGTCTGGCGGGCCCAGGGCCTCGATCTTGGGGGCCCGGCGGACGAGCTCCTCGAACAGCACCCTGATCTCCATGCGGGCTAGTTGCGCTCCGAGGCAGAAGTGGGCGCCACCGCCACCGAAGGCCACGTGGGGGTTGGGGTCGCGAGTGATGTCGAACCGGAAAGGGTCCTCGAAGATCTCCTCATCTCGGTTGGCCGAGGCGTACCAGAGGCTGATCTTGTCGCCGGCCTTGATGGTCTTGCCCCGCAGCTCGATGTCTTGGGTGACGTTGCGACGGAAGTACATCACTGGGGTGGCCCACCGAAGGATCTCCTCGGTGGCGGTAGCCATGTAGCGATCAGGGTCCGAGGCCAAGAGCGCGTACTGGTCGGGGTTGTCGAGGAACGCTTGAAGGCCGTGGGCGATGGCATTGCGGGTGGTCTCGTTGCCGGCCACCGACAAGAGGACGAAGAACATGTTGAAGTCCATGTCGGACAGCGCTTCGCCGTCGATCTCAGCGCTGAGCAGTTTGTCGATGATGGCGTTCTGGCCCGGGTTCGCCCTATGGGCGTCGGCCAGCTGCTGGGCGTAGAGGAACATCTCCACCTGCGCCTCCATCAGCGTGTCCTCGGCGACCTCGTACTCGGGGTCGTCGGACCCGGCGATCAACCGGTTGCTCCACTGGAAGATCTTGTGTCGATCCTCTCTCGGCACGCCGATCAGCTCGGCGATCACCTCGAGGGGCAGTTCCGCAGCCACGTCGACCACGAAGTCGACCTCACCCC
>JBDTBS010000292.1:0-12950 GCA_039924035.1 Aquihabitans sp.
CCACCCGATGACCTGGTACCTCACCCACCTGGGCATCACCGGGGTGGTGTCGCTCGGACTGCTCTACGGCGCGTTGGCGCTGTTCAGCCGGCTCGAAGACAACTTCGCCCAGGAGATCTGATGTCGACCGCAGCCATCGAGGTCGACTCGGTGACCAAGGAGTTCCGGATCTACCGGGAGAAGCCCACGTCGCTCAAAGAGCGGATGATCAAGCTGGGGCGCAACCCCTACGACACGTTCAAGGCCCTAGACGACGTGAGCTTCGAGGTGGCCCAGGGCGAGACGTTCGCCCTGCTCGGCCACAACGGCTCGGGAAAGTCCACGCTGCTCAAGTGCGTGGCCGGAACCCTCCGTCCGAGTAGTGGCCGCATCGTCTCCCGGGGTCGGCTTGCGGCCCTGCTGGAGCTCGGCGCCGGCTTCCACCCCGATCTCACCGGCCGCGAGAACATATACCTCAACGGCTCGATCCTCGGGTTCTCCAAGGCCCAGATCAACGTGATCTTCGACGACATCGTCGACTTCGCCGAGCTCCACGACTTCATCGACAACCAGGTGAAGCACTATTCGTCGGGCATGTACGCCCGGCTCGGCTTCGCGGTGGCCATCAACGTCGAACCGGAGATCCTTTTGGTCGACGAGGTGCTGTCGGTGGGCGACGAGGCCTTCCAGAGCAAGTGCATCGACCGGGTCCGCGACCTCCAGAAGGACGGTCGCACCATCCTGCTCGTCACCCATGCCGCCGACCTGGTCCGCCAGATCGCCGACCGGGCCGCGGTGCTCGATCACGGGCAGCTGGTCGACATCGCCGAGCCGGGCGAGGCCATCCGCACCCTGCGCGAGACCCTGGCCCGCCGAGGCATCGCCCTGGCCGAGGCCCTCCAAGAAGACGAGCCGGCCGAAGAGCAGGATGCTGGCCCACGGTGGTCGGCCCCACCCTCGGGCTCGGTACCGGTGGTCGAGATCGACAAACCGGTGAAGATCACCCGGGTCCTCACCGAGTACCCTGATCCGGAAGCCCGGTTCCTGCTCCCCAACCAGGCCATGCGCCTGCGCATCGACTACGTGGCCCCCGTGAAGATCGACGACATCTCCTTTGCCTTCGACATCTTCAACTCGCGAGGCGAGGTGGTGTACGGCGCCGACACCCAGATCCTGGCGCAGCCGATCGTCGACGTGGACGGCGTGGGCGCGGTGTGCTTCGACTTCCCGTCGGTACCGCTACTCGACGGCCAGTTCCGGGTGCTCGTCTCGGCCACCAGCCGGGCTGGTTCCGAGATCTACGACCAGGTCGAGATGCCCGACCCCTTCGAGATCATGCAACCCGGCGCCCAGCGGGGAACCATGTCGTTCGACACCACCGTGGTCCACTTCTTCCACGGCGAAGTGCCCGCTCCTTCCTGAAAAGACCACCGACGACGAAACGGTCCGTTCGTGATCAGCGAGCGGTCAGCGCTTGGTTGCGATCTCTTCGAGGTTGCTGCGCAGGACGTCGCCGATGGTGTCCCAGGTGAAGGTGGCCGCCCACCGGCGGCCATCCTCGACGGCCTGGAGCTTCTCGTCGTCGGGGCGCTGCACCATCTCGGTGATACCTCGGGCCAGGTCTTCCCACGTGCCATCGACCAGCAGGCAGTTGGGGCCGCTCACCTCATAGATCGACGTGTTGGCGAAGGCCACCACCGGGCAACCGGCCGCCAACGATTCGATCACCGGTAGCCCGAATCCCTCATGCTCCGACGGGAACACGAAGGCCTCGGCCCGGTCGTACAACCAGGTGCGCTCGGCATCAGAAACGAACCCGAGCAGGTGGATGTCGTGCTTGTAGGACGATGACAGCAGGGCCGCCCTGGCTGTCTCCGACAAGACGGCATCCATGGTGTTGAAGTCGTACCCGGCCAGCACCAGCTTGAGGTCGAGTCCAGCGGCCCGCACCGCGTTGAAGGCCGATACGAGCAGATCCACCCGACGACGCTCATCGGATCCGCCCATGAACACCACGAACGGGTGCTCGTGGAGGGCCAGGGCTTCGACGCGGGCCTGTTCCATGGCGTTCAGCGACGGATGTTCGTCTGCCGGTGGCGTATGACCCAGGCGGGCCACCGAGATCTTGGTGGTCACGCTGCCCACACCGTGTTCGGCAGCGAAGGCCTCGGTGGTTGCCTTCGTGTGCTCGGAGATGGCGATGACTCGCGATGCCCGCTCCAGGGCCGACACCAGGTGCTTCTCGTAGACCCGTCGGGTCCCGGCCTTGTAGAAGGCTTCGCGACGGCCGAGCCCGGCCCTTCGAGCCCCAGCGTAGGTGGGGCGGTAGTTGCGGGGGTAGCGGTCGCCGAGCAGCAGGGGAACCTGGTCGTAGACCACCACCACCGAGGGCAGACCCTCGGGTACCCCTAGGGAGAAGTCGAACTGCACGAGCACATCGGCCTCTGCCCCGATGATGGCGGAACGCTCGGGGCTGAGAGCCCCGGCCAGCTTGGCCACCCTGGGGTTGGCCGGGGCCGGTAGCTCCACGGTGCGCACCGACCGGTCGGGTCCGAACACCTCGTCGAGGATGGGTTGCACGGTGGGGCCGCCCTGGTCCACGAAGGCCACGAACGCATCACTGGCCGGTGACCGTTGATCGAGCTGCCGGCACGACTGGCGGACCACTTCGCCGATGCCTCGGAACTGGTGGCCCATCTGCATGGCTCGAAAGTCGATTCCGATCCTCATGTCACCGTCCACCCTGAGCTCGAACTGCAGCCAGGAGAGACCGGGCGGCATCGTCCCAGCGGTAGCGGCCGACGTTCGCCAACCCCTGCTGCACCAGGTCGTCACGGTCTTCGTCGCTCAACCGCAGCACATGTTCCAGACCGCTGGTCATGGAACCCAGGTCATGGGGGTCGACCAGCACCGCAGCCTGGCCGACCACCTCGGGGATGACCGAGACGTTGCTGGCCACCACCGGGGTTCGACAGGCCATGGATTCGAGCGGCGGCATGCCGAACCCTTCGTAGACGCTCACATAGGCCGAAGCCCGGGCTCCGGTGTAGAGGGCAGGAAGGTCGGCATCGCTCACCTGACCGAGAAGCAGTCGGACCTTGTGGCCGGTGGCCAGCGCCTGATCGATCCGCTCACGGATCTCGCCTTCCTTCCAGGCCCCGGCGCCCACTAGCACCAGTGTGACCTGATCGGCCAGATCGGCAGGCAGGTCACAGAAAGCATCGATGAGCTTCGTCTGGTTCTTCCGGGGTTCGATGTTGCCGACCGCGATCACGTAGTCGCCGAAGATCCCGTAGCGGTCCTTCACCTCGGCCACCTCGCGGTCGGACCGGCGGTAGAAGTGACGGGTATCGGCCGCGCAGCCGACCACCTCCACCTTTCCGCGGGCGACGCCGTACTGCTCGGCGATCTCGTCGGCCATGGTGAACGTGAGCGCCGTGATCAGGTCCGATCGTTCGACGCTTTTGCGCACCTCACGGCGCAGGAACTGCCCGTTGGCCTCATCGACCATGTGGGGCACCTTCTCGAAGCACAGGTCGTGCACCGCAGTGATCGACCGGGACCGAGCCAGCGGCCAGCGCACGAAGTCGGGAAAGAAGTAGATGGCTCGCCCGAGGATGAGATCCATCTTGGGTAGCCGACCAGCCACCATGGCTCGTCGAAACAACGAAAGGGTGGTGGGGATGGCCAACGGACGAATGTTGCGGAAGCGGTACTGGCCCAGCTTCGCCACCCGCTTGACGGGCACGGCGATGCGCACGTCGAGGTCGGGTTCGTCGTCGAGCAGATCGTCGAAGGCCTGCAGCAGGCTCATGGTGTAGTGGCCGACGCCGCTGAAGTGGTCGTCGATCAGCGGCTTTCCGTCGATGACCAGGCGAAGACGACGGGAAGAGCTACGTCTCACGTGGATGAGCGAGCGTGGGATGCTTCGGCGATGAGCCAAGGGAACGCCCGCACCACTCGAACCGTGTCGAAGTGCACCGACAGCGCCCGTTCCAGACGCTTGGGGGTGAAGAACTGGACGTGCTCGGGATCGTTGCCGAAGCGGGCGATGTTCTTGCCTCGTCCGAGGTTGCCGAGCCGAAACCACGGTTCCCACGGGACCGAGACCACGAGCCGACCACGACAGATCCGGGCCATCTCGGCCACGGCTTGCTCGAAGCCGGGGAGGTGCTCGAGTACTTCGATGGACGTGACCAGGTCGGCTGACCGGTCCGGGTAGGGCAGAAGCCCAGCATCACCGCGGACCACCTGCACGGAAGGTAGCCGCTCGGCAGCCACCAGAGCCTTGTCCTGGCGGTATTCCAAGGCGATGGCCTCGGTTTCGGCCGGGAACATGCGCTCGAGGGCGAAGCCCTCCCCCACACCGATGTCGGCAATGACACCGCTGGGGGTACCCAGCACCTCTTGGAGGCGTCCCATCCAGCGGGCCAGCAGCTTCTGAACAACGGGGTTGTTGGTGCCGTACTTGGCCGCGTCTTGGCCGGCGGCCTCTTGGTCGAGCCCAGGGGCAAGACCTATGGACCGGGCCGGAGACCCGTCGCTTTCGTTCGGGGCGGCCATCAGAGATCACCCTCCACCGTGCCGTCGAGCCGTTGTCGGCGACGCAGGTTGACCATGAGCTCCCCGAGCAGGCCCAGCGACAGCATCTGCACGGCCACCACAACGAGCAAGACCCCCAACTGGAGGGCCGGTCGGGTGCCGATCTCGTGGCCCGTGAGCTTCGATGCCAGCATCCAGCCCAGCAGCACGCTACCCACGGCTCCGATGGCGAAGCCGATGCCCCCGAAGAGGTGGAACGGCCGGGCGGTGTAGGTGGTGAGGAACTTGACGGTGACGAGATCCAGAAAACCTCGCCAGAAGCGGGCCCGGCCGAACTTGGACCTCCCGTGAAGGCGTTCGTGGTGTTCCACGTCGACCTCCTGGACCTTGAACCCGTTCCAGACGGCCAGCACCGGTATGTAGCGGTGGAGCTCGCCGTACATCTCCAGCGATTCGGCCAGTTCGTCGGTCATGGCCTTGAGGCCGGAGTTGAAGTCCTTGCCGGGCACTCCGGTCACCTTGGCGGTGACACCGTTGTAGATCTTGGAGGTGTTGCGCTTGATGAAGCGATCGTTGCGGACAGCCCGCCGTCCGGTGACCAGGTCGACCTCACCCTCATCGAGGGCGGCCAAAAGCTTCGGCACCTCGTCGGGATCGTCCTGCCCATCGGCATCCATCAGCACGATCTTGGATCCGCGAGAGTGTTCCAAACCGACAGACAATGCTGCTGACTTGCCGGAGTTGCGGCGAAGACGCACGTAGCGGACCTGTTCGGACCGGAGTCCGGCCATGGCGCTGCGGGTTCCGTCGTTGGACCCGTCGTCGACCACCACGATCTCCCACGGACGCCCGAGCGACTCGAGCATCTTGGCCACCGCCGGCACGACCTCGACGAGGTTCTCGGCCTCGTTGTAGGCCGGCATGAGCACGGTTACGTCACAGCCCAAGGTTCTCTCCCGTGTCATACATCGTCCGAACGGTAGTTCCCTGAGCACCGACCCAAGGAACAACACGACAGGCCCACGAACCGGCTGCCTCGCAGCGCGCTCTAGAGTTCGGGTCCATGTCCGCCATGAAGGCCCTCGTCACCGGCGCATCCGGATTCGTCGGCCGCCACCTCTTCGATCATCTCACTGCTGCCGGGGACCAGGTGGTGGGTAGCGACCGAGACACCGACGGTGTCGACCTCACCGTGGCCGCCCAGGTGGAAGAGATGGTCAGCCGCGTCCGGCCCGATGTGATCTACCACCTAGGTGGTTGGGCCGACGTGGGTGGCTCCTGGAAAGAACCCGTTGCCGCCTTTCGAGCCAATGCCGAGGGCACCCTCAACGTCCTCGGCGCGGCCTCCTCCGCTGGGGTTCAGCGGGTGCTGGCCGTGTCCAGCGCCGATGTGTACGGGATCGTGCAACCGGAAGAGCTTCCGCTGACCGAAGATTCTCCGCTTCGACCGGCCAGCCCCTACGCGGCCTCGAAGGTGGCTGCCGACTACCTCGGGCTCCAAGCCTGGCTGGGCCGAGGCCTGCCCGTGATTCGGGTTCGAGCTTTCAACCACCTCGGACCGGGGCAGACCGACAAGTTCGTCGCACCAGCGCTGGCTTCACGGGTGGCCCGAGCCGAACGCGACGGCGGCGAGGTCATCAGGGTGGGCGACCTGTCGGCCCGCCGTGACTTCACCGATGTGCGTGACGTGGTGAGGGCTTACCGCTTGCTCATGGAGAACGGCGACCCCGGCGAGGTCTACAACGTGTGCTCTGGGGTCGACCTGGCCGTGCAGGAACTGGCCGACCAACTCGTGGCCCAGGCTCGCGTCCCGCTGCGCCTGGAGGTCGACGAATCGCTGCTGCGGCCGGTGGAGCTTCCCGTACTACGGGGTAGCCACGACCGCATCACCGCGGCCACCGGTTGGGAGCCAGAGATCCCGATCCAACAGACGCTCACCGACCTGCTCGAAGACTGGCGAGTCCGCATCGCCGCCGAGACCGTCTGACCGGAAACGGCGTTCGGCTACGAGAACCTTCAGATCGGTCGGGCGACAGGGTCGCCGGCGTCGACCTGCCAGGTGGCCAGTGTCTCTATGGCCGTGTCGGCATCCTGCACATCGGCCACGCACCGGAACGCGGTGGTCAGGCGTTCGGGCGTGATCTCCACCGTCAGGTAGCCATGCTCGTTGAGTTGCTGACGCAGTTGGGGCGTGCGAGCCGAGACATCGGCGGGGAACAGAATCGACGAGATGGGAGGGGCCATGAACTCTGGGGCCACCACATCCGTAGTCGTATCGAACGGGATGTCGTGCACGTCGAGAACCATCCCCGCGTGGTAGTCACCGGTGAGGACCACCGGGTTCGAGACCTCGGCCAGTTGGTCGATCAGACGCTTGCGGGCCTGAGGGAACCCATCCCAGACGTCGAGGTAATAGGCATCCTCGTCGGTGCCACCGTTGACGCCGGCTAGCACCACCGGGTTGCCGAGGATGTTCCAGGTGACACCGCCTTTGGCCAACGAAGAAGCCAGCCAGGCTTCCTGGTCGGCACCGAGACGGCTGCGATCCTCGCCCTCGCGGGCCTCGCAGTCGCCGTAGTCGCTGAGCGCGTCGGTCACATCCCGGCACGGTGGCTCGTCGGAGTACTGCCGCTCGTCGAGGAGGTGGATGCGGGCCAGATCCCCCACCGCCAGGTCCTGGTAGATGGTCAGCGATCCGTTCTCGGGCGGTTCCAGCCGCACCGGGAGGTTCTCCCACCAGGCCTGGTAGGCCATCTGTTTGCGGGCCCGGGCCTTCTCCGGATCGTTGCCGCCGGGCAGCACATCGCCCATGTAGTTGTTGGCCACCTCGTGATCGTCCCAGGTGAGGATGAACGGGAAGCGAGCGTGGGCCGCCTGCAGGTGCACGTCGGTTCTGTAGGACGAGTAGCGCAGCCGGTAATCGGTCAGTTCGGTCAGCCAGCGGTCGGGCATGGGCTTACGGTCGCCTTCGCCAAAGGGGTACTCGTAGATGTAGTCACCGAGGTGCATCACGAGGTCCACGTCTTCGTCGATGAGGTTGGCATAGGCCCCGTAGCGGCCGCTCTCGAACATCTGGCAGTTGACCACGGCAATGGCGAACCGTTCCGGCGACCCGTCGGGCAACGTCTGGGTCTGACCGACCGGGCTCGTCCAGTCGCCGTAGCGGAACCGGTAGGCGTAGGAAGTGCCCGGCTCCAGGCCGGTGACATCCACGTGGGCCGAGTGGGCGTGCGCCGGGTTGGTGGTGAACACGCCGGCGGCCAGCAGCGTCGAGAAGCGATCGTCGACCGCCAACTCCCACACCACATCGGCATCCTCATCGGGCATCCCACTGCTGGCATCTTCAGCCAAAGGATCGGGGGCCAGACGGGTCCACAGGATCACCGAGTCGGTGGTGGGGTCGCCCGAGGCGACACCGAGGGTGAACGGATCAGCGCTCAGGTGGGGAGCGTGGACCGGGTCGGGAGCGGTCACCGGGACTGAAGTCGTCGAGGTGGCCGGGGACCCGCCATCGTCCGAGGAGCACCCGACGGCCACCAGTGCTGCCGCGGCAGCCGCTCCGGTAAGGAACTGTCGGCGCCCGATGGCGGGCAGCGTCAATCGTCGGTCGTGGTCCCCCGGTGTCATGTCCGGGATTCTGCCACCTCCGCCGCCAGGTCGCTTTTCAGCCTACCTACCAGTAGGTAGGCTAGGAACATGGATCAGCAGGCCCTCATCGATGAGCTCGAACCCGTCGTCGCCACCCTTCTCGACAAGCACGTGGCCTCGTCCAAGGAGTGGTTCCCCCATGAGCTCGTGCCGTGGAGCCGAGGCCGGGACTTCGAGCCCGACGAAGACTGGGATCCGAACGAGGTGAAGCTGGACCCGGCCGTGCGGTCCAGCCTGTTCGTCAACCTCCTCACCGAAGACAACCTGCCGTACTACTTCCGCACCATCGAGTCGATGTTCGGACGGGACTCGGCCTGGGGGGCCTGGTCGCGACGGTGGACCGCCGAAGAAGGTCGCCACTCGATCGTCCTGCGCGACTACCTGACCGTCACCCGCACGATCGATCCCCGGGCTCTGGAGCAGGCCCGCATGGCCCAGGTCGAGAAGGGCGAAGTTCCTGAGCCCGAACTGGCTGTCGACGGGATCGTCTACGTCACGCTGCAGGAACTGGCCACCCGGATCGCCCATCACAACACCGGCAAGCTCCTAGACGACAAGGCCGGCTACGAGGTGATGAAGCGGGTGGCCGCCGACGAGAACCGCCACTACCTCTTCTACCGAGATATCGGCACCGCGGCCTTGGAACTCGATCCCTCGGCGATGGTGTTGGCCATGGAACGCCAGGTGCGCGAGTTCGAGATGCCCGGAACCGGCATCATCGACTTCGATGCCCACGCACTGGCCATTGCCAAGGCCGGTATCTACGACTTCGCCGTCCATCACGACTCGGTGCTGGTCCCGGTGCTCATGCGCCACTGGAACGTCGAATCCCTGGAGGGCCTCAACCCTGAAGCCGAGGAGGCCCGCACCCGTCTGATCAAGCAGATGGGCCGCATCGCCCGCGTCGGTCGTCGCTTCACGGCCAAGCAGGCCGAAGCCAAGGCCAAGGCCGAGGCCGAAGGTCGCGAGCCGGCCCGCACCGTGGCCTCCGTCGACGAGGACATGGCCACCGTCTGACCGACTCGAATCGATTCCCCGCCCGGTGGCGAGGGAATCGATTCGATAGTGCCCGCTACTACTGCTTGTCGGGGATGAGGACGTAGGTGGCGAAGCACATCTCGTCCTCGGTACCCTCGGCAAACACGATGTACTTGGGATCTCGACCGGGGTCGGCGCCTCGGTCGAAGGAGCACTCGAGACGGATCGGTTCACCGGCCTTCACCCGCAAGGGCTCGACCAGGCCGTAGCTCATCTGCCAGTCGAAGCTCCACTTGGGAATGTCGAGCAGGACCTTCTCCTCGGCGCTGTCGGCATCGAGAGTGAGTCGAAGCGACGAACCAAGGGTGTGCATGTGCCCCTGGACGGCCACGATCGTGCCGTCTTCGGGGACCTTGAGGTTGCAGTTCGTCGAAGCGACGGCCCCGTCGAAGGTGGCAGTGAGATCATCGGACCGATGGCCACACATGGCCAGCAGGCCGCTCTGGTTGCTGGCCCCTTGCGGTCCATACATGCGGACGTTGTCGGCGAGGGCGGCATCACGATCACAAAGCGGGGCATCCGAGTCTTCCGGGGCGCAGGGGATCTCCACGGGGGCCAACGGGTTGACGACTCGTAGCCGACTGGTGGCCCCATCGACCGGCGACATCTGCAGGTTCATGAGCGACTCGTCAGGCACGGGGTCGGCCGCGAAGTGGTAGTGGATCTGGAGCACCAGAGCATCACCAGGTTCCATGAGGACGCCTGACCGTTCGGGGTAGATGGACGGCGATTGCCCCGGGACCCAACCAGCCACCAGGTTGGCCTGCCCGGCGTATCCGGCATCACGTTCCCCTGCGGCGCGATAGCGCTTGTCGGGCCTTTCGCCACTCAGGCTGGGGCCGGCGTAGCACTCCCAGCCGGGTTGGCCGTCGGTTCCCGAGATCTTCGCGGCGTTGGCCTTCTGCTCCTCGCTGATGTGGAACACCTGAGCGTGGTGGACCTGTTCGATCTGGTCGGGTTCGAAGCCGTAGCCGGTCATGAACTGGGCCTCGGTCAACTCGGGATCGAGGACGAAGCAGCGATAGTCGTTGCGGTTGGTGGATGAACCGAGGTACGAGTCGACCTTCAGCGTGACGTCCTTGCGAGGTAGCAACCCGGCCTTCTCTTCGGTCATGGTGAGCTTCGTGTCGGCAGGAACGTCGAGTTGGCCACCAGCATCGGACCAGGCCGCCAGGGTGGCCAGGTCCTTGTCGGACAGCCGGGGATCGTGCATCAGCGACACGCCCTCGTCAGAGGCTGGCCACGGGGGCATGTAGCGGGCCTGGGTCACCGTCTTGACCCCGTCGGAGATGGCCTGGATGTCGGCCGCGGTGTCGAGACGGAGGTGACGGGCCGCCATCTCGCCACTGTTGTGGCACACCGCGCAGTTGCTCTCGATGATGGGCTGCACCTCACGGGCAAACGACGGCCCGTCGGCATCGCTGACCTCGACCTGCTGCTCGACGACGGTGGCGATGTCGTTGGTGGCCGGGTCGACGGCAGTGAGGGACATGGTCAGTTCGACCTCGTCGGAGGTGGTGACCAGACCAGCAATGGAGATGGGGCCAGCATCGAATCGGCTCAGCTTGGCCGTGGTGGTGGCTTCGGCCTTCAGGACCCCGTCGTTCATCTCCGCGGTAGCCGCCCACGTGGCGGGAGCCCGGGTGCCCTTGACGGTCACCTTGCCCTCCATGGTGAACGGATAGCTCCGGCCTTCCTCGAGGGTCCCGGTGAGACCGTCGATGGACTCGATGTCGAAGGTGGCCAGTGGATAGCGATGCGACTGGAGGAAGTCTTGGCGGATGCGGGCATCGCGCAGGTTGTTATCGGACCTGAACTGCTCGATGTTGACCACGATGGAACCAACCCGGCTCTCGGCCAGATCGTCTTCGAAGAGCGCTATGTCGCCGGCGATGCCCTGGGTGGTGCCCGACGCGGTGCGGGATTGGCCACCGAGCTTCTCGTCTATCTCATAGGTCAACGAAGATCGCGTGGGGTCGATCCGGTACAGGGTCTCGCCGTCACCGACGGTGAGCTTCGGGGCTACCGGGACCTCGTCGGACACGTTGGCGTAGCGCTGGGCATCGACGACGGGCTTCACCTGCGTCCAACCCACGTAGCCGGCCGCGGCCAACCCGACACCGAGCACACCAATGGACAACCGCCGAGCGATCCGTCGGCCCTGGGGCGCCGGTTCGCCCTCGCTTCTGGGAACTCCGACCCCCGGGTCGGAGTCGTCGGCTGGTGTCAGGCTGTCCATGTCATCCCCTTAACGACACCTCCCCATTCGGTGTCGAGGGTCACAGCCTGCCACACCTTCTTGCACGTAGCGTGCAAGGAGTTTGTCGCCGGGGTGGCCAGCGTCCGGCAACCACCTGGGTGACCCCGGAGCGAAGAGCTGCTCTATGGTCAGCCAGCACGCCGGCAAGCGCTGCCGGGCTCTGGGAGGCATGTCATGTTTCGTTCGGCCACTTCCACCAATCGATCCCTACGTCGGGCATTGTCGATGGCAGCGGTGATCGCTGTCGCCGCCGCTGGATGCAGCACCGACGGGGGAAGCGGCGCGGCGCAGACCACCACCACGGCAGCCCCAACGACGACGGTGGCTCCGACCACCACGATCGACTCCGCCGACGACGAGCCGTCTGACGCCACCGGCACTGAATGGTGCCCGTCGGCCGACGAGGTGGCCGAGGTGGTCGGCCACGACGTGAAGCAGGCGATGGCCGGCGGCGGGTCGGGGACCTTGGACCTCTCGTACTCCTACGACGGCTGCTCCTACGACGGTGAAGACAACACGTACGGCATCACCCGGGTCACCATCGAGGGTGGCGATGACGGTTCAGCGTTCGACCTACTGGCCGAGGCCGCCGAAGCCGAATCTCAGGAGTCGGGGTTCAACGCGGTCGAAGGTCTGGGTGACGATGCCTACCTCGATGGTCAGATCCTGGTGTACCGCAGCGGGAAGACCATGGTGTTCGTCGAGGTCGACCATCCCGACGATGAGGACACCGCCGATCAGCGCGATGCTCTGGCCGCCGACGTCGCAGACATGGACCTCTCCGACTCCGAGGTCCTGTGCACCGCCCCGGCCGCACCGGTCGAGGACATCTTCGGCCCCGTCTCCGATACCCGCAGCGGTGGCGGCGGGCTAGCCATCGACGATGTCGACATCGAATGGGACACCTGCACCTTCGAACTCGACGACGGCATGAAGGTCAAGATCAGCATGGCCGATGATGAGCTGTGGGACGACTGGGTCGAGGCCAAGAAATCTTCGACGTTCACCGCATCCTACGAAGCGTCATCCATCGGTGAGTACGCCACGTTCGACAACGGCGAGGAACTGTTGGTCGACGAAAGCAGCCAACCGCTACGCATCACAGCCGAGGGTCTGGAAATGAGCAGCGAGGACGCTATGGCTCTTCGGGCCGACCTGGCCGAGTTGGTCCTCGCCGGCTGAGCGCACCCGGACTCGACTCAGGTGACGACCACGTTGCTCACGTCGGCGGCGTCGGCCGCCTGGCGGGCGTGGTAGCTCGACCGGGTGAGCGGCGAGCTCTCCACGTGGGCTATGCCCAGCCCTTCACCCAACTCCTTGAGGGCTGCGAACTCTTCGGGTGTCCACCACCGGGCCACCGGCAGGTGGTGGGTGGTGGGCCGTAGGTACTGGCCGATGGTGACGATGTCGGTACCGATGGCCCGCAGATCTACCAGGGTGGCTGCCATCTCCTCGAAGGTCTCCCCCATGCCCACGATGAGGC
>JBDTBS010000293.1:0-4973 GCA_039924035.1 Aquihabitans sp.
GTGGTTGCTGGCGAGCACTTCTACGAGCAGTTCGATCGGCTTCGGCAGGTCAACGAGGAGACGTGGGATACGTCTTGGATCGCCTCGGAGCAGGAGGCCGGTCGTCTGTTGCTTTCGGTCGGGCACCTATCAACCAGACCGTTCCATCCCGATCCCATCGTGTGGACCTACGACAAGCGTTAGCCCTGGCCTAGCGGTACGCCCTGTGCGGCGAGGATCGCAGCAATCGTTCGTGCCGCGTGTTGGTCGCCGCCTGGCACGGCGTGGGCGTAGACGTTGGGGGTGGTGGATGCTCGGGCGTGGGCGAGTCGTGCCGACACGATCGGGATGGGGACTCCTGCGTTGAGCATCTCCGTGGCCATGAAGTGCCGAAGGTCATGCAGCCGGAAGTGCCCGAGCCCGACTCGACGACGTGCGTCGATGAACTGCTTGGTCACCCGGTTCGACAACCACGGACGCTCCCCTGTCGGGTCGGACGTGAAAACGAACGCGCCCGGTGACCCCGCAACGGATAGCCGCACCTGGGCGTAGCGGTCAATGACTAGGGCGTGGGTCGAGGGGTCCAGTGCCACCTGATGAGGGCGCCGGGTCTTGGTGGGCACCAGGACGGGCCCTTCGGGTCCCTCGACCAGCGCCCGTTGGAAGTGGAGCGCTCCGCGGTCAAGGTCGATGTCGCACCACCGAAGGGCCAGTAGCTGACCGCGCCGGGCACCGGTGGTGGCAGCCATGACCAAGAACAGGTGAAGCAACGGATTCGTGCTCGCCACCGCATCGAGCAGGCGCGCCAGCTCCGACCCCGATGCGTCCCTTCGGGTCTTGGTCAGGTTCGAAGTATTCGGAGTACCTCTCGGGCATCCTCGGAAGCGGCGGCCCAGGCTTCATGCGCCGCGTCGTCGAACAGCGGCGCTAGGGCCTCGTTGAAACTGCGGCGCTCGCGGGCCGACCGGTCGTCTTCGTATCCGTCCACCGCCAGAGCACCTGCGAGCGACACGATGTCTTGCTGATGGCGCAACCGTCGTGACTCGGCTTCTCGAATCTGCACGCACGCTTCGGCCTTGGCCATCAGCGCGCCGAATGCCGTCGGGCACCTCACCATGGCAACGAGACCATCGCCCAACACTGCCCGGACGGTCACGCTTCGCTTGAACGCGTTGGTGGAGCCCGGTGCGGCGAGGATCTGGCCGCCGTCGATCGTGCCCACCGGTCGCCCACCGAGGTTGTCCGGGGCCAGCAGGTCGATTCGGGCATGGCCACGCCGGTACCGGTCTGTGCCCTCACGATTACGTTCGATCGCGAACCCTTGTTCGACTAACCAAGCCGAGACTTGTTCGGCGTGGACGCGGCGGGCGGCTCGTACATCTATGACAACGTCGATGTCTGTGGTCACTCTCGGCATCGCGACGCCAGTTCTTGCCGCGTGGATGAGCACCATCTGCCCGCCGACGACCATCCAGGTCTGAATATCGAACGCTTCAGAGAGCTCAGCAAGCGCTTGCCACGAGGCACGAGCCTCAGGACCCAGCAGTCGCCCGAGATCGACCTCTCCAAGAAAGGGGATGGCGGTCACGGGCGGGCCTGGGCGAGCGCCTCGTGGGCGGCACGGCGATCGAGTCGCTCGAAGGCATCGAGGGCGCAGACGGCCAGCGGGGCAACCCGTTCGTGATCCTTGAAAGGCCACGAGTCATCGTCGACCACTCGAACGATCACGTTTGCCTCATCGGGACTCGCACGAAGGTCATGGCGGTTGAGGACCTCGTCCAGCAAGGACTGACGGACGTAGACATCGGCTCCGTCTGCTGCGACGGCCGCTCCCTGTTCCGCAGCCCCTGCCGCACCAGACAGCACGACGTCGGGGTCGGATCGAACAGCGTCGAGTTTGAACGGCAGTACTCGGAATCGATGTTCGACCGCTCGTCGACGGACCTGCACGGCTATTCGGGGAAGGTCGTCGGCATCGAGGGGAGCCTGCTGTGCTTGGCCAAGCATCTTCCAAGCAGACCTCGGACCAAGCGGGCGTCCCGGGTCCGGCTTCGCTGCGAGGCGCTCGTTCACCGAAGCAGGATCGACAGCCCAGGCACGCCCGAACTTCCTCGCACGCAACTCACCGTTGGCGATCAAACGGCGGACCTGTGCCCCACTGACACCGAGCCGTGCCGCTACATCGGCAAGTGGTAACAACTCCATATACACATAATAGGTGCGCTGCCGCACTCATTGCACGCCAGTTTGGTCGGCCGCCTACATCGAGAGCTCACCGGACCCCACTCAGCACGCCGAGGCGCGTACCGAGCGATCTACGAGATTGACGACAACGGGTAGATCCCACCCAGTCTCAGCGGTCAGGCCATGTGCCGTCCGGCAGTCACAGATCAGCTGCCACCAGATCATGCAGCAGTCCCCTCCGGGCGCCAGGCCGCCGCGACGACTCGGGACACCCTGGTCAGGGGGCAGTCGGTCGAACGGGGAGAAACCGCTACAGCGCCACACGCGATGTCACTAAAGTCCGAAATGTCTGGGCACAATCTGGGCACAAATCTGGGAGGGACGAACGCGTATGCCCTGGTCAGCACTGGTATGGCCTGGCACAGATCGGGAGGTCAAACGTGGCCTCTGACCTGGCCCAAAAACGCAGGAAACCCCTGCCTGAGCAGGGGTTTCCTTCCTGAGCGGACGACCGGATTCGAACCGGCGACCCTCACCTTGGCAAGGTGATGCTCTACCAACTGAGCCACGTCCGCGTGAGATGGCAACTATAGCGCACCCCTCCCCTTCCGACGAACCGAGATCGGCCCATCCGGCAGGGAAATTCTGCAGTCACCAACCCGAGATCAAGTACCGGTGCGGTATCGGATCCGCTGCGCCATCTCGACGGCCAGGGGCTTATCGGCGATCGACTCCAAGACCATCTGGCGGCTGCCGGTGATAAGCGTGAGGCTGGCCGAACGATCGTCCTGCCAACCCTGCACCTGAAGACCGGCATCTATGGTGACCCGCTCGACGGTCGGCTTCCACGGGCGCTCGTCGACCAGGATCAGCGCCCGGTCGGTCAGAACCAGCAGGGCCGCGTTGCCTTCGAACTTGCCGGCCGCTAACGCCTCGACCATCTCCCCGTCCTGCAGCACGGCACCGGCCACGGCGAAGGCCGAGCGGGCATCCTTGCGGGGCCTGTTGCCCAGACGGCCGGCAGCCACGCCGAGTCCGTTGGGGTCGGGTGGGCCAGCAGGGGCGGCTGGGGCCTGCTGCTGGAAGCCGGGACCGGCCGGAGGGGCGTACCCCGGTGCGCCGGCAGGCTGGCCGTAACCAGGTCCGGGGGGACCCGCTTGATCGGGCTGTCCCCAAGCCGGGGCCTGTCCACCAGGGGCCGGAGCGCTGGGAGGAGGTGCCCCAGGGGCAGGCGCTCCCCATGCCGGTGCTGGTGCGGCGGCCTGACCCCAGGCCTGCTCGGCGCCCGGCGGCGGGTAACCACCGGGAGCAGGCGTTGCATCCGCTGGAGCCTGAGCAGGCGGAGGTGGCGCGAATCCACCGGGGGCCGATGGTGGCGCCACAGGAGGAGCGGGCGGCGCGAACCCAGCCGGCGCCGGAGGGGCTCCAGCGGGCGGTGGCGGGTAACCACCAGGAGCAGGCGTTGCATCTGCTGGGGGCTGAGCAGGAGGAGGCGGCATCTCGGCAGACGGCGGAGGCGATGCCGGCGGGGGCGTGTGGTCGGATGACGGCGATGCGTCCGGCGCTCCCCATGCGGCAGGGGCGGGTGGGGCGTCGGCCGGTCCCTCACTAGCAGGAGCTTGGTCGCTCGGGTTCTCCGCGAATGCAGTGGACAGTTCGTGCAACGGGATGGCTGATGCCTCGGGCTCACCCGATGGCGGCGGGGTGGCGTCAGCGGTTGCCGCCCCCTCCTGCGGCGCACCACAGGTCATGCAGAACTTGGATCCTGCGTCGTTCTCGGTTCCGCAAGCAGCACACTGCATCGATCGATCCTTCGCCAGATGGTTGGGGTCTGCTGATCGTAGGTGACCTATCGACGTGCTGGTGTCACGTCGCCCAGCAGGCCCGGTTCTGACCCCCGCCTGGCAGCGACGACGGCTACTTTCCGTCGCCGGAAAGAGCAGAGGCCCTTTGCTCCTTGGACGGTCGCACCGCACGAACCGAGGATGGTGGATCGATCCGTGGTTGCTCGCCGGTGGCCCGGGGCTCCCATGTCTCGTCGGCTCCGGCATGGTCGGCGCCGGCGATGGCACGCCGTGACCTTCGACCTCGACGAGCATCGGTCCGAGAGCGAGAGGTGAGCACCGGTTGGACGTCCGACGCAGCGGCTGCACCCTGGACGGGACGGGTGGTGCGCCAATAGCGGATGGTCAGCAGGAGCAACGCTATGGCCACCACCACCAACCCGCCGACGATCGCCACGATGCGGCGGTTCTCTTCGTCGATCTCCGCAGAACGGCCAGAAGTGGTAGGTGTCTCTTCGTCGGAGCTCGGGGCCGTGGTGGTCGACGCTCCAGGGGAAACCGCGGGTTCGGTACCGAATGCCCCCGAGGTGGTGGAGATTGCCGGGTCTTGGGCGCCCGATGCCTCTGCGACACCGGCAGCCCCAGCCCCGAGCACCGTGAGGGCCACCACGATTCCCAGCATGGCCAACCATCGGCGACCGGAGCCGTTGGGCGCCGGTTGCGCCAGTGGGGTTCGGTGGAAGTTCACGACACGGAGATGGTACTGGCCCGACGACCGACCATCCGGCGCGCTCATCGTTGGTGGACCGGGCACGAGTAGGTCGTGCGACCGCCGATCGTGCGGCGTTGCAGGGCGGCCCCGTCTCGGGGGCAGATGCCGTCACGATGGCGTTGTGCTTGCAGGTCACCGGTGTGGGAGCCACCTCGTCGGAACAAGGTCCGCACTGTGGATCGGATGAAGCGACGAAGGATCTCCTGCTCCTGGGGGTCCAGGCCACCGGCGGGCCGGGCCGGATCGATGCCAGC
>JBDTBS010000294.1:0-9089 GCA_039924035.1 Aquihabitans sp.
CCTGAATCCATCTTCACTCCGCTTCGTCGTATGGCCGGTGGGACGAGCGTCAGATTGAAGGAACGATGTTTCGTGGCTGTTTCGGGAGAACGCCACCTTCACGAAAGCCCGATGCCCGGTCGAACAGGGGCCCATCGGTGGCGGATCCTGGGGGCCCCTCGGCTACGGTCAGCTTCGAATCTGACGACCTATCAGAAAGTTCGCTGAGCATGGGGATCTCCTCCAACGTCGACGAGCGGGGCATCGCCGAAGTGGTGATGGACAATCCGCCGGTCAATGCCCTGAACGTGGCCGGTTGGTTCGAACTGGCTCGGATCGTGCGAGGTCTCGGCGAGCAGCCCGAGGTGCGGGTCGTGGTCCTACGGGCCGAAGGTCGAGGCTTCAATGCTGGCGTCGACATCAAGGAGATGCAGGTCAGCGAAGGCTACGAGGCCCTCATCGGGGCCAACCGCGGGTGCTACGAGGCCTTCGCCGCCGTCTACGAGTGCAAGGTGCCGGTGATCGCGGCGGTCAACGGGTTCTGCGTGGGCGGTGGCATCGGCCTGATCGGCAATGCCGACGTGATCGTGGCTGCCGACGATGCCACCTTCGGCCTACCCGAGGTCGACCGCGGGGCGCTCGGCGCCGCCACCCACCTGAGCCGCCTGGTGCCCCAGCACAAGATGAGGGCCATGGTCTACACCTCGGCCACCGCCACCGCCCAGGAACTGCATGCCTTCGGATCGGTGCTCGAGGTCGTGCCTCAAGCCGATCTTCGTGACGCTGCCTTCCGAGTGGCCGAGGTGATCGCCGAGAAGTCCCCAACGGTGATCCGGGCGGCCAAGGAATGCCTCAACGGAATCGACTTGTGGGACGTGAAGCGCTCCTACCGATTCGAACAAGGCTTCACCTTCGAACTGAACCTGTCGGGCGTGGCCGACGAACACCGCGATGCCTTCGTGGCCAAGCGAGAGACGGATGTGACCAAGTGACCGATGAAACCAGCGAGACTCGTCCCCAACCCCGGGACAAGCGCCTGACCGAAGATGAGGTGGTGGCCCAGCTTCGTCCGGGCATGACCATCGGCATCGGCGGATGGGGGAGCCGCCGCAAGCCCATGTCGCTCGTGCGGGCCATCCTGCGCAGCGACCTCACCGACCTCCACCTGGTCACCTTCGGCGGCCCCGAGGTGGGAATGCTGTGCGCGGCCGGCAAGGTCTCCCACCTCACGTTCGCCTTCGTGGCCCCCGACGTCGGGGCCGCAGCCGTGCTCGAACCGCACTTTCGTGCGGCCCGACAATCTGGTGCGATCAGCTGCACCGAGCTCGACGAAGGCATGCTCCAGCTCGGCCTCATGGCCGCAGCCTGGCGGGTGCCGTTCCTGCCCACCCGGGTGGGTCTCGGCTCCGACCTGCCGCTGGTCAACCCCGAGCTGAAGACGGTGCGGTCCCCCTACCCGGGACCCGACGGCGTCCAAGAGCAGCTCTACGCCCAACCCGCGCTGCCGCTAGATGCGGCGCTCGTGCATCTCAACGTGGCCGACGAACGGGGCAACGCCGCGTTCACCGGCCCGGACATGTATTTCGATGACCTGATGTTGGAGGCAGCCGAGCATCGGTTCGTGTCCACCGAACGGATCGTGGCCTCCGGCGAGTTGGCCGAGGCCGCCGGTGATGTCACCCGTCTGCGGGTGAGTCGAATGTTCGTCGACGGTCTGGTGGAGTCACCCAACGGTGCCCACCCCACCTCGTGCGATCCTGACTACCGACGCGACGAAGCCTTCCAGAAGACCTACCTGGGCACCGCCAAGGACCAGGCCCTGTGGGACGCGTTCCGCAGTGACTGGCTCTCGTTTCCGACCGAAGCCGAATACCAGGCCGCCCTGGCCGCCCGACCCGCTGTGGAGGACGCCTCGTGAGCGCCACCGACCTTTCCGATCTCATCAGCCGTGCCGACGTGTGCGCGGTGGCCGTAGCTGAGTGCTTCCGGGGTGACGGCGAGATCCTGGCCAACCCCATCGGTACCATCCCCATGATCGGTGGCCGGCTGGCCCGGGCCGCCTTCGAACCAGACCTGCTGATGACCGACGGCGAAGCTGCGCTCATCGCCAACGACGAAGCCATACCTGCCTCCGAAGACCGTCAGTTCGAGACCTACAACCCCTACCGCCGCATGTTCGACGTGGTGTGGTCGGGACGCCGTCACGTGATGATGGGCGCTACTCAGGTCGACCGCTATGGCAACCAGAACATCGCCGGGCTCGGTGGCACTGCCGATCGCCCGAAGGTTCAGCTCCTCGGGTTCCGTGGCGCTCCCGGCAACACCATCAACAACACCACCTCCTACTGGGTGCCCGCTCATGGCCCTCGCGTGTTCGTGGAGGCTGTCGACGTGGTGACCGGCATCGGCTACGACCGAGCGGCCAAGCTCGGGCCTACCGCCCGCTTCCACGAGATCCGCCGGGTCGTGTCCAACCTCGGGGTCTTCGACTTCGAGACCCCTGACCACCGCATGCGGGTTCGGTCGCTGCACCCTGGCGTCACCATCGAAGAGGTGGTGACGGCCACCGGTTTCGAGCTCGACATACCCGACGACATCCCCGTGAGCCGGTTGCCCACGCCTGAGGAGCTCCGGCTGCTCACCGAGGTCATCGACCCCACCGGTACCCGCAATCGTGAGGTCCCCGACCCGAACTGAGGCCTACGTGAGGTCGGAACAGAGGGACGGTCAGATCGTCTTGCAGTCTTCGGTGAGGCGCGACCGGATCAGTTCATCCTCATCGACGGTGACCACCACGCAGGGGGGTGTGCCGCCATCGGGATGGATCAGCACGGCGGCCCCGTCGCTGGTCACCGAAACGTCGACCACTTGGGCGTCACTGACGGTGAGCAACTCGTCGTAGGGGTTCGGTCCGGGGGCCTTGCTGCCGGCGGACCAGGACCAGATGCCATAGGCCTTCTCGGCGGTCTGCACGTCGGCCACCGTCAGTTCGTTGCTGCGGGCGATCCGCTCGGCCTTGACGCGGATCTGCTCGGCTCTTTCGTTGACCCGCTGGTTGTCCACCGCTCCCCACACGGTCAAGGTCACGAACCCGATCACCATCAGGCTCAACATCACACGGCCGACGATGCCCCACGGGCCGACCGGCTCCAGCGCGCGGACCGGCAGGCCGTCTTCACCGAGGGGCGGGTGGGCCCGTAGCCATGCCCCCAACCCGACCCACCGCCAAAAGAACAGCCACGCGATCGTCGTACCGGCGGCCATCAGGATCGTGAACGGTGAGCCGTCGGCCAGCTCGATTCCGATCGTCCACGCCCCGCCGATTGCACTGCCCACGAAGCCCAGCAGAGCGAACACCGCGAACGCGAGCCAGCCGATTCGTCGGGTCATGGCCGGCGCCGAAGAGGGTGGGGGTTGGTCACCCCCGGAGCCTAAAGGACCCTTGTTCGTCCCACGGAGGGTCCTAGAGCGCCTACAGTCCGGCGGTGGTCAGCGATCAGTACCGGATGCACCGCCTGCGGGCCGGAGACGAATGGGTCCTCGGTACCTTGGCGCGTGGAAACGCCCGCTTCGGCGACGGCAGCGAAGGAGACTGGCAGCCACCGCTCGGCAGCGACGAGGCCAGTCGGTTCGTGAACGACCCGAACACGGTGGCCATCGTGGCCATCCACATGGAGACCAGCCACATCGGTGGGTTCGTCTACGGCGGAGTGCTCAACCGGCGCCACACCCGGCTCCAGCACATCTGTCTCTACGAGATCGGCATCGACATCGACCACCGCAAGAGCGGGGTCGGCGAACTGCTCCTGGATGCCTTCGCTGGCGAGGCTCGGCGCATGGGCATAGACCGTGGGTTCGTGATCACCAACGAGGCCAATCGGTTGGCCATAGACCTGTACCGCAAGTTCGGTGCAGTGCAGGGCGACGGCCACGACGTGTTGTTCGGCCTGTCCTTCTGATTCTCTGGTCCGACTCGTCGGTCGGATGACCAGTCGGATCGCTGGTCACTTCGCCAGCGGTGGCAATTGACCCATACGATCCGAGCATGTCTGACGCCCCATCAGAAACGCCGAACACCGACCCGCTCCACACGCGGTTCTGCGACCTGGTCGGGTGTCGGTACCCAATCGTCCAGACCGGCATGGGCTGGGTATCGGGCGCCAACCTGACCGCGGCCACCAGCGCAGCTGGCGGTTTCGGCATCTTGGCCGCGGTCACCATGACCCCGACCCAACTCGATGAGGCAGTTCGGGGCGTGAAGGAGCGCACCGATGCCCCCTTCGGCGTCAACTTCCGGGCCGACCAGCCCGACCTGACCGAACGGCTGAAGGCCGTCACGGCGGCCGGTGTCCGGCTCGTGTCCTTCGCTGGAGCGCCCACCCCTGATGCCATCAAGCTCGTGCACGACGCCGGCGGCCTGGTCATGCCCACCGTCGGAGCCCGTCGCCACGCCGAGAAGATGCTCGAGTGGGGTGTCGACGGCGTCATCGCCCAAGGCGGCGAAGGCGGCGGCCACACCGGGACCGTACCGACCTCGCTGCTGCTACCTCAGGTGGTGGATGCCGTGGGTGGTTCCATTCCGGTGCTCGGAGCCGGTGGCTTCCACTCTGGCCGGGGCCTGGTGGCCGCGCTGGCCTACGGAGCCGACGGCATCGCCATGGGCACCCGCTTCTTGCTCACCGCCGAGAGCCGGGTCCCCGACGCCATCAAGGGCCGCTACACCGCGGCCACCGTGTTCGACACGGTGGTCACCACGTCGCTCGACGGAGCGCCGCAACGGGTGATCCGCACCGACATGATCGACGGACTCGAGAAGGCCCCCACCGCCCTCAAGCTGCCGGCCGCCCTCAGGCGGGCCCTGGCCTTCCGCAAGCAGACGGGCACACCGCTCAAGGAACTGGTGCAGGAGGGTCTGGCCATGCGCAAGAGCCAGAACCTCACCTGGGCTCAGCTGGCCATGGCTGCCAACGCCCCGATGCTCATCAAAGCTGCACTGGTCGACGGTGACGCCTCCGTTGGGGTGCTCCCCACCGGTCAGGTCACCGGGGTGATCGATGAGTACCCGCCGGTGGCCGAACTGGTCGAGGCGATCATGACCGAGGCCCGCGCCACTCTCGCCCGGTTGGCCCTGTAGCTGGTGGTCGAGCAGCCACGAGCGACCGGGTTCGGCACCTGACGGGCCGTCAGATACGCTCGACCGTCGTATGGACCTGACCTGGAGCGCCGCCGAGCACGCCTTCCGAGACGAGGTGCGAGCCTGGCTCGACACCGAGCTGCCGGCCTGGCGCACTCGCCACGACGACCGCATCCTCTCGGGCGACACCGCCGAGGGCTTCGCCCAGCACCTCGACTGGGAACGAACCTTGTTCGATGCTGGCTGGGCTGTGGTGTCGTGGCCGAAGGCCTACGGCGGACGCGAAGCCAGCCGCTGGGAGTGGCTCATCTTCGAAGAGGAGTACTACCGAGCTGGTGGTCCGCAACGGGTCACCCAAAACGGCATCTTCCTGCTGGCCCCCACCGTGTTCGAGTTCGGTACTCCCGAACAACAGGCCCACATCCTTCCTCGCATGGCTTCCGGTGAAGACCTGTGGTGTCAGGGCTGGAGCGAGCCCAACGCGGGCTCAGACCTGGCCTCGCTCACCTGCAAGGCCACCCGCGACGACGAGCGCGGCGGCTGGGTGCTCGACGGCCAGAAGACCTGGACCACCCGGGGAGCCTTCTGCACCCACCTCTTCGGCATGTTTCGCACCGAACCGGGCAGCGAACGACACAAGGGCATCAGCTACCTGCTGGTTCCGCTCGACCTCGACGGCATCACCGTGCGGGGCTTCGGTCGTCTCGACGGCGACGAGGGCTTCGCCGAGGTGTTCTTCGACGGCACCTTCGTGCCCGACGATGCGCTCCCCGGTGGCGTCGTGCTCGGTGAGGTCGGTCAGGGCTGGTCTGTGGCCATGGCCACCACCTCCTCAGAGCGGGGCCTCACCCTGCGCTCGCCAGGCCGGTTCACCGCCACCGCCGACCGCCTCGTGGATCTGTACCGGCAACGAGCGTCCCACGGTGGCGAAGATGCCGTGCTCCGAGACCAGGTGGCCCAGGGGTGGATGGAGGCCGAGGCCTACCGGCTCCAGACCCTCCAGACGGTGACCGACGATGCCGAAGGCCGCCCGCTCGGGGCCGGCTCTAGCTTCGTGAAGCTGTGGTGGTCCGAGCTCGACGTGAAACTCCACGAGACCGCCCTCGACATCCTCGGCCCCGATGCCGAGCTCGACAGTCCTTGGAGCAAGGGCTGGCAGTTCGCCCTGTCGGGTCCTATCTACGCCGGGACCAACGAGATCCAGCGCAACATCGCCGCCGAGCGCGTCCTCGGCCTCCCCAGGAAGTAACGCCATGCGCTTCGCCTTCACCGATGATCAGGTGGCCTTCAGGGATGCCGTGCGCGACCTGTTGGCCAAGGAATGCACCCCCGAGGTGGTCCGGGCCGCCTGGCCCGACGGTACCGATGCCCACGGGGCCCGCAAGGGTGAAGGCTCCCGAGCCGACGAGAGCCGCGTGGATGCAGTGTGGTCGGCCCTGGCCGACATGGGCGTGCTCGGTGTGGGTGTGTCCGAAGCCAACGGCGGCCTCGGGCTCAGCGAGCTCGACTGGGTGCTGCTGGCCGAAGAGACCGGTTACGCGTCCGTACCCCACCCCTTCGTGGAGACCGCCTGCGTGGTCGCCCCGCTGCTCGACGACACCGGGGACCCCCACGAGGTACTCGGTGCGCTCGTCGACGGATCCCGTCAGGCCGGGGCCCTTCCTCTTGGTTCCACGCTGGTCCCGTGGGGTAATGCCGTCACCTACCTGGTGTCGCTAGATCACCGCTCCATCGCTGACCCCGCGTGGGTGGCTCGCCGGGTGGAAGGCGGTATCGCCGTCGGTGACAAGCCCGACAGCCGTCGCACTCAGGCCGACACCATGGATTCCAGCCGCCACGTGGTGCAGTTGGGGGCGTGGTCGACCGATGCCGGCTTCGCCGATGCTGCCGTCGCGCAGAGGGCCTTCGACCGCGGTGCTCTGGCCACCGCAGCTCAACTCGTCGGCCTCGGACGCCGCATGCTCGACCTCACCGTCGAGTACGTCAGTGAACGTAGGCAGTTCGGTGTGCCCGTCGGGTCTCAGCAGGCGGTCAAGCACCAACTGGCCGACGCGGCCAAGCAGCTTCGCTTCGCGGCTCCCGCGGTATACGGCGCTGCGTGGGCTCTGTCCGTCGACGACGAAGACGCGGCCCGAGCCGTGTCCACCGCGAAGGCCTTGGCTTCCGACGCCGCCCGGCTCACCGCTCGGACCGCACTCCAGTGCCACGGGGCCATCGGGTACACCGTGGAGTACGACCTCCACCTGTATCTGAAGCGGGCCGAGTCGCTGGTGCGAGCCTGGGGTGATGCTGGCTGGCACCGTCGCCGGGTAGCGGCCTCGCTTGGTATCTGACGCCACCTACTATCGAGCATCCGTCTGCGTTCCCTGAGAGGCCACCCATGACCGTCGCCCGCACCATCACAGCACTGGTGGCTGTCTCCGTGCTGACCGTGGCCGGATGTTCCTCGGACGGTTCAGATGCCGGCGACGACCGGGGAGAGCCCACGACCACGGCTGTTGGTCCCGAAACCACCGAAGCCCGGCAACGCCCCGACGGGCCGGCACCCACGGTGGAGGAGATCACCGGCGAGGGCGGAGTTTTCCTGGCCGCAGCAACTGCCAGTGTCGACCTCGACGAGGCCGGCTACGTGGAACAGGAGTTCGCGGTGGCCGGTACCGCCACCTCATATGAGGCCGACGAACTGCCCGGCGACGGAACCTACGAGCTCACCGAAGGTGACCAGGCCGACTACAAGACCCGGGTCGTGGTCCGCCGCCCCGAAGATGGGGCCAAGGCCAACGGCGCCGTGGTGGTCGAGTGGCTCAACGTGAGCGGGGGGCTCGATGCCAACCCCGACTATGCCTTCGCCGCCGAAGAACTCGTGCGGGGCGGCTACACCTGGGTTGGCGTATCAGCCCAGCTCATCGGGGTCGAAGGTGGCCCCACAGCGGTGGCCCTCCCCGGCACCGAAAGCCTGGCCGGCGTCGGTCTGAAGGCCTTCAACGCCGACCGCTACGGCGACCTCTCCCATCCCGGCGACGCGTACTCCTACGACATCTTCACGCAGGTCGGCCGAGCCCTGCGGGCCGACGACGGCACGCTGCTCGGCGACGTCGAGATGGACCGGATGCTGGCCGTCGGCGAATCCCAGTCGGGGTTCACCCTCACCACCTATGCCAACGGGGTGCAGCCACTCACCGAACAGTTCGATGGCTTCTTGATCCACAGCCGAGGCGGGGCCGCCGCCCCGTTGCGGGGATCCGCTGATGTGATCGACATCGCCGGGGCCATCGCCGGTGAACCCACCATCATCCGCGCCGACCTCGATGTGCCCGTGCTGATCCTGGAGAGTGAGAGCGATGTGCTCTCGTTCCTCAACTTCTACCCGGCCCGCCAGCCCGACACCGACCGGATTCGGGTGTGGGAGGTGGCCGGAACGGCCCACGCCGATGCCCACCTACTCGGGCCCGTCGCTGGCCTCGCCGGTTGTCCCACCGATATCAACGCCGGTCCTCACCACTTTGTGGTCAAGGCCGCCTTGCGCTCGCTCGACCGATGGGTGGCCAACGACGAACTGCCGCCCAGCGGTGATCCCCTCACCGTGGACCCCGATGCCGAGGGTGGCCCGGCCTATGTGCGCGACGCCGACGGCATCGTCGAGGGTGGTATCCGCACCCCCCAGGTCGATGTTCCCGTCGACGTGTTGTCGGGAGATCCGGCCGCAGGGGCCTCCATCGCCTGCATGCTGTTCGGCTCCACGGTGCCGCTGCCGGCCGCGACGTTGGGCGACCGTTACGAATCGGCCGACGACTACCTCGCTCAGTACGAGGCCGCCGCCGATGCCGTCATCGAGGCCGGCTTCGTCCTCCCCGAGGACCGCGAAGCCCTCATGGCCGACGCCGATCCCACCCGCATCGACAGCTGACCCCGACCTGCTGCCCCAGGGCAGACCGCGAACACCAAAACCATCGAAATGGCGTAGATTTTGGTCGTC
>JBDTBS010000295.1:0-4406 GCA_039924035.1 Aquihabitans sp.
CAAAATCTACGCAATTCTGCAGGGTTTTGGGCTGGGGCTCGAGTCCAGTTGGGCGGGAAGCGCCGGTCAGGCCAGGTAGCGGCTGAGGCTGTCGACTACGCAGACGGGCTTGTCGGCACCTTCGCGCTCGACGGTGATGCGCATGGTGGTGTCGATGCCACCGGCCACCTCGTCGACGGCCACCAATTCGACCCCGGCCCGTAGTCGAGATCCCACCGGCACCGGGGCCGGAAAGCGGACCTTGCCGGTACCTCGGTTCACCCCGAGTGACACGCCGCGCACGTCGACCACCTGGGGGAGGAACAGGTTGGTTAGCGCCAGCGTGAGGTAGCCGTGGGCGATCGGCCCTCCGAAGGGTGACTCGGCGGTAGCCCGCTCGACGTCTACGTGGATCCACTGGCGGTCGCCGGTGGCATCGGCAAACGTGTTCACCTGTTCCTGGGTGATCTCAACCCACTCGGAGTGGCCGAGGTGGGTGCCCACCGCAGCCCTCACCTCGTCGATGCCGTTGAAGACGGTGACCGCGTCGCTCATGTCGTTTCCTTCCGGTAGGCTCAGGCCCGTTGGGAGCTGACCGGCACGACCTCGCCGGTCATGTAGCTGGAGTAATCGCTGGCCAGGAAGACCATGACGTTGGCGATCTCCCACGGTTCCGCGTAGCGGCCAAAGGCCTCCCGCTCGGTCAGCTCGGCCAGCAGCTCATCGGTGGTGACCTTGGCCAGAAAGGGGTGCATGGCCAAGCTCGGGGCCACCGCGTTGATGCGTACCCCGTGGGGTGCGGCCTCGATGGCCGAGCACCGGGTGAGGGCCATCACGCCGGCCTTGGCCGCGGCGTAGTGGGCCTGTTCGGCCTGCGCACGCCAGCCGAGCACCGAGGCATTGTTGACGATGACGCCACTCCCCTGCTCGTACATGTGGCGTAGGGCGGCCCGCGTGCAACGGAACGTGCCGGTGAGGGTCACGTCGAGCACGGTGCTCCACTGCTCGTCGGTCATGTCGACGATGGCCGCCGATCCGCCGAGCCCGGCATTGTTGATCATCACGTCGATCCCGCCGAACCGTTCGGCGCCAGCATCGACCAAGGCCTGGACCTGGGCCTCGTCGGTGACGTTGCAGACCTGGGTGTCGGGGCGGGCACCGGTCTCTTCGGCCAGGCGGTCGGCGGTCTCCTCGAGGCGGCGCTCGTGGAAATCAGAGATGAGGACCCGGGCCCCTTCCTCGATGGCTTTGCGAGCCACTGCCGAACCGATGCCGGTTCCGGCGGCCGCGGTGACGACCACCGACTTGTCGGTGAGCAGGCCGTGGCCCGGTACGTAGTCGGGACTGTTCACAGAGGTCATTTGGGGGCCACCTTGGGTTCTGGGGGCAGGCCGAGGGCCCGTTCGCCGATGATGTTGCGTTGGATCTCGCTCGATCCGGCATAGATCGTGTCGGAGCGAGTGAACAAGAACAGCCGCTGTAGGGCGGTCAGCTCGTAGCCGTCTCCAGGGGACACCGCCTGGTCGGCTAGCAGCGCTTCGGCGCCGAGCACATCCATGGCCAGGTTGCCGAGGTTCCGGTGCCATTCGGACCAGTAGAGCTTGGTGATCATGGCTGCCGGCGGCGGAGTGGCGCCGTCGGGTCCCGACAGCACCCGCAGCGTGTTCCACCGCATCACCTCGAGCCCGGCGTGAGCTTCAACGAGTCGTTGACGGATTGCGGGATCGTCGATGCGGCCATTGGCCCGAGCCACGGTGATGACATCATCGAGCTCGGTGCGGAAGGCCATCTGTTGGCCGAGGGTGGAGGCTCCCCGTTCGAAGGCCAGGGTGCCCATGGCCACCTTCCAGCCGTTGTTCACCCCTCCGATCAGGTCGACCGCCCGTGCTCGGGCGTTCTCGAAGAAAACCTCGTTGAACTCACTGGTCCCGGTGACCTGACGAATGGGCCGGATCTCCACGCCTTCCTGACGCAGCGGCACCATGAAGTAGGAGATGCCGCGGTGCTTGGGTGTGGCCTCACGGTCGGTGCGGGCCAGGACGAAGACCCAGTCGGACCAGTGGGCCAAAGACGTCCACACCTTCTGGCCGGTGATCACCCAGTCGTCACCGTCGGGTTCGGCCCGGGTGGCGATGTTGGCCAGGTCGGAGCCGGCGTTGGGTTCGCTGTAGCCCTGGGCCCACAGTTCCGTGCCCGCGACGATGCCGGGGAGGAACCGGGCTTGCTGGTCGGCATTTCCGAAGGCCATGACCGTGGGCCCGACGAGCCCTTCACCGATGTGGCCGAGCCGCCCGGGCCCACCGGCCCGCGCGTATTCCTCGAACCAGATCACCTGCTGGTGGAGACTGAGATCGCGTCCGCCGAACTCCTCTGGCCACCCCACGCACGTCCAGCCGTGGGTACCGAGGTGCTGCTCCCAGGCCAGCCGTTCTTCGAACAGCGCGTGTTCGTCACCGGGACCACCACGACCCCGGACCCCAGCGAAGTCACCCTCGAGTTGGGCGGTCAACCAGGCGCGAGCCTCGGTCCGAAACGCCTCATCCTCATCCGAGAACCGCAGATCCATGCCCGGACCCTACCGCTACCTGACGAACCGTCAGAAACTGTCGGCGGTCGAACGCAGGAAGGCTCGGGCCAGCGAGCGACGGGTGTCGTCGTAACCGTCCCACTTCACATCCGGTAGCTCGCTCTGTTCCACTTCGCGGAAACCTTTCCGGGTGAAGAACCCGGCCGCAGCCGCAGAGACCGTCACCGCGAACACGGCTTTCAGCCCGTCGGCCGCAGCCCGTTCCACCAACCCGTCGATGAGCAGTCCGCCGGCTCCAGCCCCTGAGAATCGGCTGACCGCGTACAGACAGGCCACCTCGCCCATGGCCTCAGCGCGATAGCGATCCACTTCGAGACTGACGATTCCAGCCAGTTGGTCCGACCCGAGGACGCGGGCCCCAAGGCCGGTGACGGCCAGACGGGCCACCTCTTCGGTGGACCGGGGCCGCAGCAGGCCATCGGCCGTTCCCTGCTCCACCAACTGCAGGACTTCGGGCAGATCCACGGCCCGTAGACGGTCCAAGCGGATGTAGCCCCCGCTGGTGAACAAAGTTCCGGTGCCGTCGAAGGTGAACAGCTCGGCATCCAGGTCGCCGGCCCGGCAAAGGTTGACGCTGGTGACCCCTCCGGCCAAGGCCTCTTCGATGGCTGGCACCACCTGACCACCCTGTCGACTGGCCAGATCCTGGGCGAACCCCTTCGCCGGTTGCTGCACGTCGGCGAAGCTGCGAGGCGGCTCCCCCCACCCTCCGTCGGGATCGGTGAGCACCAGCTTCAGGGCTCGCAAAGAAGCGGCCACCCGACCGGCCACGGTGGTTGCCGTCCCCGGATCGGTCTCCACGACCACCACCACCGGGCTGACACCTACGGCCATCCAGAGATCAGCCGCCCAGCCCACATCGATGGGACCGGCGGGAGCGGCCAACACCAGCGGTTCGGCAGGTAGCGCCGAAGCCCAGCCCCCGGGCGGAAGGTGGCCGTCGACCACGAGGACCAGATGGGCCCGGGCCCGATCGAGCGATAGCGCCACCCGCCGGACCTGTTCGACGGCATCGGCGTCAGGGTTCGTCAGAGCCACCACCAGCGACGAGCCGGTGAACTGCGTCTCGTAGAACGAGCGCTCTACGGCTGGTACCCCCGTTGCGGCTTCCCAGGGGTCGGCGGACATCCCTTCGCTCACCGCCAGTTGAGGTGAGCGTCGGATTCGCGCAGGAAGGAGAAGAACTCCGGCGCGTTGGCGGCGATACCGGCCTCGAGGTGGCTGAGGCGGCCACCGATGGCCAGCAGTTCCCGGCCGAGCAACTCGAACGACGGGCCCAAGATGGTGAACGGCACGCCGTACTGCTCTATCAGCAGATCGCTGAGCCACGGATCCACCCCCACCACGAGGCTCCGAGCCTGATCGATTCGGGCTTGTTGGTAGAAGGACCGGTACAGGGCTTCGGTCACGCCCCGACCGCCCGCCGAACGATCGGCCGCAATGGAAACGAGTTCACAGACCGGGCCGGGAACCGGTTCTTGGTCGGTCACCTCGATGTCCACCGACCGTAGAGCCAGGCCGATTGGTAGTTCGGGCAACGACCCGACGGTGCTACACGCGGCAGCCACCGGACGTCCCGACCGGTCGACGGCCACGTGGAAGGTGGTGGGCGAGAGCCGATCCTGTGACGGCCGGTGTTCTTCGTCGAGCCCAGCGGCCCGCAACATCTCCGACTCCACTCGGTCGGCGGCCGCGAACGCGGGATGACCGTTGAGGCGGGTGACGGTGAAGTCTTCGGCTCGACCTTGGACGACCACGGGATCCTCGCCTCCGAACGGCCGCTATGGCCTAGTGGTCTGCAACGGTACTGCCCTTCGTTGAGGAGCCGGCCCAAACGCCC
>JBDTBS010000296.1:0-9485 GCA_039924035.1 Aquihabitans sp.
CGAGCGCTATGTCGTGGCGGTCGTCGAGGCCGATGGCCGCTCCGACCATCACGCCAACGAAGCCCATGGTCGAAGCCTTGGACAGGGCATGCATCCGAGCCAGTACGTCACGGAAGCGGAAGACACCCACCGCCGACACGAACACCAAGAAGGCCCCGGCCATCATGATCAGTCCGGCCAGGCTCATCCGTCCTGCCCTTCGATGAATCGGGCGACCACGGCGGTGCTGACGAACCCGATGAGCGTGAACAGCACGGCTACCGGAAGGAAGTCGGCGTCGCCGGTGTCGACGGCCCGCACCACCATGACGGCGATGCCACACAGGATCATGCCGTCGATGGACATCACTCGGTCGGTGAGCGACGGCCCCCGGAGAAGTCGCAGGAAGTAGAGGAAGAACGCCCCGGTGAGCAGGGCCAGGGTCACCGAGATCATGGCTTGGCCTCCGAGTCGGCGGGCGGGATGTCGTTGTCGTTGGCGAGGGTTTTGCCTTCGGCAACGTCGTTGTCGAGAGCGGCCACGGCCGCCGCGCTGCCGAAGGCCCGGATGGCCAGATCGCTGAGCGTGCGCACGTCGTGGCGGACCGCTTCCAGATCGTGCAGGTGCAGGATGTGCACGTAGATCACCGGCGGGGTGCGGGTGACCTCGAGGGGCATGGTTCCCGGCGTGAGGGCGAGGACGTTGGCCACCAGCGTCAGTACCCCGTCCGAACAGTGGGGAACGGGAACGGCAACCACGCCGGTGTTGATCGACGACGCGGGGGTGAGGATCTCTCGGGTCACCACCCAGTTGGCCTTGAACAGGTCGACGGCGATGCGGAGGCCGAACCGGGCGGTGGCGACGGGCCGCATCGGCGGAGGCCGCTGCCAGATCCGAGCATCAGGCAGGATCGCCACCACCACGAGCACCACCGCGATGCCGCTGACCACGTTGGCCACGGTCAATGAGCCCCACAGCAGCAGCCAGATGGCCAACAGCAGGATCATGAGCCCGGCGCCGCTCATCGTCCAGCCACCGCGTCGAGGTACGGGCGGGGATCGATGAGGTTGGCGGCTGCCCGTTCGGCGAAGTCGTAGATCGGTCCACCGAACACCCCGATGAGGACGGTCCCGGTGGCCAACACCACGGTGGGGGCGATCATGAGCATCGGTGCGCCGAGACCCCGAAGGGGCGCCACCTCGATGGCCAACTCCGGGTTGACCGGTCGGCCCGACGAGGTACGGGTGGCAGGGGCCCAGAAGACGCCGATCCAGATCTTCATCATCGAGAACACGGTGAGCAGGCTGACCACGAGGGTGACGGCCAGCACCCACCACTCCCGTCCATCGGTGAGGGCAGCCATGAGCGCAAACTTCGACAAGAAGCCCGACAGCGGGGGGATTCCGGCCAAGGCCAGCGCCGGTACTGCGAAGAGCACGGCGATGACGGGCGCGGTGCGGACCAATCCGTCGAGGCGGTTGATGCGGCTGCTTCCGCTGTGGTGCTCTATCAGCCCGCCGGCCAGGAACAGGGCCGTCTTCACCACGATGTGGTGCACCAGAGACACGATCACCGCGGCCAGGCCGAGCACGTTGAACAGGCCGATGCCGGCCACCATGTAACCGATCTGCCCGATGATGTTGAACGACAGGATCCGCTTCACGTCCTCTTGCGCGATGGCGCCGAGTACCCCCACCACCATGGTGGCGGCCGCGATTCCGTAGAAGAGGCCGGCGGGCAGGTCCCCGGGGAACAGCAGGATCTGGGTGCGGATGATGGCGTAGACGCCGACCTTGGTGAGCAACCCCGCGAAGATGGCCGTCACCGGTGAAGGGGCCGTCGGGTAGCTGTCGGGTAGCCAGAAGTAGAGCGGGAACAGGGCGGCTTTGATGCCGAACACCACGAGCAGCAGTGCGGCCAACGCGGCCCGGGTCCCCGAGGGGAGCTCGGGGATCTTCTGGGACAGGTCGGCCAAGTTCATGGTGCCGGTGGCCGAGTACGTGTAGGCCAGCGCGGCCAAGAACAGCATGGAGGCCAGGAGGCTGATCACGATGTAGGTCATGCCCGACCGCACCTGCTCCAGCCGGCCCCCGAGGGTTATGAGCACATAGCTGGCCGTCAGCATCATCTCGATGGCCACGAACAGGTTGAACAGGTCGCCGGTGAGGAACGAGGCCGACACGCCCGCGGCCATCACCAGGTACACGGACTGGAAGCCCACGTGGTTGCGTTCCGCTCCGGGCTGCCCGATGGCGAAGATCAGTACGGCCAGCAGCATCGATGACGCCACCAGGACCATGAGGGCCGACAATCGATCGGCCACCAGGGTGATGCCGAGGGGGGCGGCCCATCCGCCGGCCTGCGTGGCCTGCGGACCGTGCCGGTCGACTTCCACGAGGAGGGCCACGGCGGTACCCACCACTGTGGTGAGCACGCTGATGGCCACGATGCGTTGGGCCCGCCGTGACCGACCCACCAGGATCGACACCGCGGCACCCAACAGGGGAAGCACGACGGGGATGGTGAGGATGGCGTTCACCGGCCATCCCGCTCGATGAGGGGTTCGATCTCGGACTCGTGGGCTGCGGCAGGGTCGGGGTCGCCGTCGATGACCACCGGGGCGACCGCTGCGGCATCCACCAGTTCGGCGTCGAGGTGGCCGGGGCGGGCCACGTCGCGGTCTTCGGCATCGTCGGCGATCTCGTCGTCGTGGGTCAGCAACCAGCTTCGGTAGGCCAGGGCCAGCAAGAGAGCCGTGACGCCGAAGCTGATGACGATGGCAGTGAGGGCCAGAGCCTGGGGAAGCGGGTCAGCCAACGAGGCCGGGTCGCCAGTACCGATGATCGGGGCCCGGCCCCGTCGACCGGCGGTTATCAGCAGCAGGTTGGCGCCGTGGCCCAGGAGACCGATGCCGATGATCACCCGGGACAGCTTGCGTTGGAGCACCAGGTAAGTGCCGATGCTGAACAGGGAGGCGGCGGTGAAGGCCAGCAGCACGCTCATGCTGTGACCTCCACGTCGGCTTCGGTGATCACGTCGATGTCGGTGATGTCGGCCGGTTCGGTACCCACCACCGGATCGTCACCGAAGGATTCGAACATCATGAGCACCAAGCCGAGGACGGCCAGGTAGACGCCGATGTCGAAGGCCAGGACCGAGGCCAGGCTCACCGAGCCGATGGCGGGCACGTCGACCACCCGGTAGGCGCTGCTCAGCACGGCATCACCGAACAGCAGGGGGATGGCTGCGGTGCCTATGGCCACGGTGAGCCCCACGCCCAGCACCGTCCAGGGTCGGGCCCGAGAGAGGGCCCGCACGTTCTCGATACCGCCGGCCACGTAGCGCAGGGCCACCGCGGCCCCGGCGATGCTGCCGCCGACGAACCCACCACCGGGTTGGTTGTGTCCCGCGAACAGCAGGTACACCGACCCGACGAGCACTACCGCGGAGATGATCCGCACCGACACGTCGAGGTTCACCAGCCGTCCGAGAGGCACGGCCGGAGCCACCCGGTCCCAGGGTTCGGCGTCGGGTTCGGGGCCGGTTCCGTTGGTGACCGGGGGAGGGACGTGAGCAGGTCGACGGCCGGCCCGGGCCAGGGCCACGGTGCCAATGGCTGCGCAGGCCAGCACCGTGATCTCACCCATGGTGTCGTAGCCCCGGAAGTCGACGAGGGTGACGTTGACCTCGTTGCGGCCGTGGCCATCGGGGACGGACCGGGCCGCGATTTCGTCGGACACCGCATAGTCGGGTTGCGGTGCCGACATGGTGAGGGCCAGCACGAACACCGAGCCTCCCACCGCGGCAGCCACCAGCAACCGACCGGCCCGCTTGCGGCCGGTCATGACCGACTCCGATGGCCGCTCGAACACTTCGGTGCCGTCGCCTGCTCGGTTGGTGGCGACGGGCCCCTCGCTGCTGGGGCCGGCCCAGGTGAACCGGTCGGGCAAGCGTCGCAGCACCAACACGAACAGCACCGTGGTGAGCGTCTCGATGGCGATCTGGGTGAGGGCCAGATCGGGTGCCCCTTGAACAACGAAGAGAGCGGCCATGGCGTAGCCGACGACCCCGAGGAACAGCGCGGCCGAGAACCGGCGGCGCACCACGACCGCGGCCAGGGCCGATCCCAAGAGCACGATGGCAACGGGTAGGTGGGCTGGCGAGTCCACCAGTTGAGGGAAACCCGACCAGCCCGGCCCCGTGGTCAGAGCCCAGAGGGGTAGGGCGGCCGCGGTGAACAGGATGACCGCGGCATAGATGGGCAGGAAGCCCGGTTGGGCCACGGCAGTGACCCGATCGGCCAACGCGTTGAGACCCCGCAAGGTGGCCACGTAGGCCTGCCCAGCTTCGGGTATGGCGGAGCCCCGGGCCAGCACGGGACGGACCCGGGCCCGTTGCCAGAACACGAGTGAGCCCACGGCGACGGCCACCGCCGATGCGGCCAGGGCCGGGTTGAGCCCGTGCCAGATGGCCAGGTGGAGCGGGAGAGATGCCGGTTCGAGAGCCGACTGTGCGGCGCCCACCAACCGGTCGGCCAGGCCGGGCAGCAGACCGAGCACGACGGTGCCTGCGGTCAGGACGAGTACCGGGCCGACGAGGAGCGAATGGGGAGCTACTTCGGACGGTCGAACGTCGACCGGAGCCGTCTGGTCTCCCCCGAGGATCCCCCAGGCGAAGCGGATGCTGTAGGCGACGGTAAGAGCGGCCCCGATCACCACCACGGTGGAGGCCACGGCCCATGCTCCACCATGGGGAGCGAGGAAGGCTTCGAGCACGGCCTCCTTGGCCACGAAGCCGAAGGTCAGGGGCAGGCCGGCCATGGATGCCGCCGCTACCACCGCAGCACCCGCAGGCAGGGCCCAGGACCGATCGAGGCGAGGTAGGCAGCGCAGGTCTCGGGTGCCGAACTGGTGGTCGACGATACCGACGGTCATGAAAGCAGTGGCCTTGAACAGCGCGTGAGCCACCAGCAGCGCGGCGCCCGCGCCCATGGCTGCTCGGGTACCGATGCCGAAGAGGGCCACCATGAAACCGAGTTGGCTGACGGTGCCGTGGGCCAACAGCAACTTCAGGTCGTGCTGGCGTAGGGCCCGCAGTCCGCCGGCCACCATCGTGATCAGTCCGACGGAGATCACCACCGGTCGCCACCAGGCGATGTCGCCGGCGAAGGCCGGAGACAGTCGGGCGATCAGGTACACGCCGGCCTTCACCATGGTGGCCGAGTGGAGGTAGGCGCTGACGGGGGTGGGAGCAACCATGGCTCCCGGTAACCAGGAGTGGAATGGGTACTGCGCAGACTTGGTGAACGCCCCGAGGAGGATCAGTCCGAGGGCCACGCCCACCACGGTTCCGCTCGGGGGAGCGGCCAGGATGGCGCTGAGTTGGTAGGTGCCAGCAGCCTGGCCGAGCAGTAGGAACCCACCGAGCATGGCCAGCGCCCCGGCACCGGTGACGAGGAAGGCCTGGAGAGCGGCGGCGCGGGCTTCGAGCTTGCGATGGTCATTGCCGATGAGCAGGAAAGACGTGACGGACGTCAGTTCCCAGAACCCGTAGAGCACCAGGAGGTTGTCGGCCACCACCACACCAAGCATCGCTCCACCGAAGAGCACCAGCAGCCCGACCAGTCGACCGACGGCCGGACCGGAGCTCGGTAGGTAGCGGGCGGCATAGGTCAACACCAGGATGCCGATGCCCGCCACCAGCAGGATCATCAGGGCCGAGAAGCCGTCGATGCGCAGGTCGAAGTTCAGGCCCAGCCCGGGTATCCAGGCCACCTGCTCGCTGAGGGCCTGCCCGTCGAGAAGATCGCTGGAGTGGACGGCAAGCCAGGTCAAGGTGGCTATCGGAGCCGCCAGGGCGAACCAAGCGGCCGACCGGCCCAGCCGTCGACCGAAGCCCACGATGACCGTTCCGACGACGAGATGGGCCAGCAATAGCCCGGTCACGGCGTCATCGGTGCCGCAAGTCGGCAGGCGGCTGGCGGGCACGTCATGGCCTCGGCAGCCTACCGGCCGACCCCATAGGGCCGACCAAGACCAGGTCCGAGACTTGGGCCCCAACTGGGTCTATTGCAGGGGGGTGCTTGCAATTGGGGGTACCGGCCGACAACGCTTGCCCGGATGGGTCTCACCGAGCGTGACAAGGCGATCCTCGACTTCGAACAGTCGTGGTGGTCCCAAACAGGTGTGAAAGCCGACGCGGTCCGTGACCGATTCGAACTTTCCACCACCCGCTACTACACCCTGCTCACCGAGATCCTCGAAGATCCTGCATCACTCGACTACGACCCGCTTCTGGTTCGTCGTCTACGAAGAGACCGTGACCGGCGCCGCCGGGAACGGTTCGAACCCCGCCCCGCGACCGAATGGCGCAGCCGATGACTTCTTCCAACCCCCGCCCCGGTGGGATCGACGCCAACTCCCGTGGCATCGCCGTTCTGGTGGTTGCAGTGGTGGTGGGTTTCCTGCTCCTGCTCAATGCCGGCGGTAGCGGAGCCACCAGCGACACGGCATCTGACGATGGCCCGTCGACCACCGTCGACATCTCGGGCGTCAACGACGACCCCGCGGCCACCACCACCCTCCCCGGTGAGGTGGAAGGCCCCACCACCACCGAAGACACGGAAACCGACACCTCCGAACCAGACCGTCAGCCCGGCGACGTCACCGTCGCCGTCCTCAACGGTGGCGGCCCGGCCGGTGCCGCGGGAGCCGTCAGCGCCACCATCGTCGACCGGGGCTACCAGGCCGGAACGGTGGGCAACACCAGCCCCGGCGTGGCCCAACTCGATACCACCAAGGTGTATTACGCCGAGGGCTACCAGGCTGAGGCCTCAGCGGTGGCCGGTCTGCTCGGCAAGGCCGATGACGCCGTCGAGGCCCTCCCCGACCCGCCCCCCGGGGCTGGCATCGAGTCGGCCAACGTGGTTGTCGTGCTGGGCAAGGACACGCCGCCGGTGGGCGCCGACCCAACGGCCAGCACCGTGCCCGGCTGACCCGGTTCAACCCGGCTTTCACGTGAACGACCTCGAGCTCCTCCGTCAGCGTGCGTCCACCTCGGCGCTGCTGTTCGACTTCGACGGCACGTTGTCGCCCACGGTGCCCGACCCCGAGCAGGCTCAGGCCGCTGATGGTCTCGTCGACCGCCTGGTTGCCCTCGACCAGCGCTACCGGACCGTGGCGGTGATCTCCGGTCGGCCTGTGGCCTTTCTGGAAGCCCGCCTGCCCGACACGTTGCTGCTGTCGGGCCAGTACGGCTTGGAGTCGGCCACCGGCGGCCGGACCACCATCCGATCCGGAGCGGAACAGTGGCGCGAGGTCGTAGCCGATGCCGTCGACCGGGTCACCACCGAGACCGCCGGGACCGAAGGCATCTGGGTGGAGCCCAAGGGCCTGTCGATCACTGTGCACTATCGGCACAACCCTGCTGCCGAAACGCTCGTGCGGTCGCTGGTCGCCGATCTCGCCACCTCTACGGGGCTGGTGGTCCACGATGCCAAGCAGTCGGTCGAGCTCCGTATCCCGGTGGCTGCCGACAAGGGCACGGTGGTGCGCGAGCTGGCCGCCGGCGCCGACGGTGTGTTGTATGCCGCCGATGACCTCGGGGATCTGCCTGCGCTGCAAGCCGTAGCTGAGCTACGGGAAGCCGGGATGATTGGCGTGAATGTGGCCGTCGACAGCCCGGAACTACCCGATGCCGTACGGGCCGCCGCCGACCTGGTGGTCCCCGGACAGGACGGGCTGCGGGACCTGCTCGACCAGTTGCTGGCAACCTGAATTCGGGCGTCTCTTCATCGACGACCGGCCGCTCGGTCACGAGATCGCCAGGGTTCAATAAGGTGACGGCGATGAGTGCACAAGACTTGGCCGACCGACCGATGGTGATCGTTTCCAACCGGGGGCCGGTGTCGTTCACGCTCGACGAGACCGGCACGCCGGTGGCCAAGCGGGGAGCGGGCGGCCTGGTTTCGGGTCTCGGCCCGCTGGTGCGCGACACACCCACGCTGTGGGTGGCGGCAGCAATGACCGACGGCGACGCGGCGGTGGCCGAGGCAGGGGTCACCGAAGCCGAGGGCTTCCGGGTCCGGCTGTTGGCCTTCGATGAGAAAACCTTCGATGCCCACTACGACACCGTGTGCAACGAGGCCCTGTGGTTCGCCCACCACGGCCTGTTCGACCCGGTCTACGCACCGGCCTGGCCGCTGGGTTGGGTAGATGGCCCATGGGCCCGTCACCGCGAGGTCAACGAGACCTTCGCCGATGCGGTGGCCGCCGATGCCCCCGAAGGGGCCGTGGTTCTCATCCAGGACTACCACCTGTGCCTGATGGCCCCCCGGCTCCGGTCGACCCGCCCCGATCTGCGGCTGGTGCACTTCTCCCACACCCCTTTCGCCACACCGTTGTGGCTGCGCATGCTGCCGGCCGCGGCCCGCGCTGAGTTGATGGCCGGCTTGGCCGCTCACCATGCCTGCGGTTTCCACACCACCCGTTGGGCCGACGATTTCACGGCATCGTGTGCGTCCGAGGGCGTGACCGTGCCGCCCACGTTCGTGACCCCGCTCGGCCCCGACCCCGACGACCTGGCCACCACCGTCGGTTCCGATGGCTGCCGGCAGGCACTGGCCGACCTCGACGAGATGGTGGGCGACCGGTCGTTCCTGGTGCGGGTGGACCGCATCGAGCTTTCGAAAAACGTCCTGCGGGGTTTCGAAGCGTTCGAGGCCTTGCTGGAAGCCGAGCCGCAGCGCCAGGGGACGGTGGTGTTCGGGGCCTACGTGTACCCGTCTCGCAGCGGCGTGGCTGCCTACGACCACTACCGCGATGCGGTGGCCGAACGAGTGGCGGCCATCAACGACCGCTTCGGTACCGATGACTGGACGCCGATAGACCTCGACATGCACGACGACTACCCCCGGTCCATGGCTGCCCTGGCCCGAGCCGATGCCGTACTCGTGAACCCCATCCGTGACGGACTGAACCTGGTGGCCAAGGAAGCCATGGTCATCAACGAGCGCAGCGGCCAACTGCTCCTGTCGCCAGAGGCAGGAGCGTGGGAGGAACTGGCCGAAGGAGCGTGGCGGGTGGACCCCTTCGACGTCGGCCAGACGGCCTCGGCCATCGCTGCGGCCCTGGATGCCGCCCCGCAGGAACGGGAACGGCGATCAGCGCTTCTGAAGGCGGCGTCTGTTGCCCAGGGGCCAGCCCACTGGTTGGCCGGCCAGTTGGCTGCGGCCCGCTCGTGAAGATCCTGGTGGCCCCGGACAAGTTCCGGGGCACGGCCACGGCATCAGAGATGGCCCGGGCCATCTCTGATGCCTGCCGCGCTGCCGGTCACCAAGCCATCGAGGTTCCCCTGAGCGATGGTGGCGAAGGGTTCCTGGAGGCCTTCGGCGGCGCCAACCGCACCAGCGTCGTCACCGGGCCGCTGGCGGTCCCCGTGGCTGCCGGATGGCGCCTGACCAACCACACCGCGATCTTGGAGGTGGCCCAATCGTCGGGGCTGGCCCT
>JBDTBS010000297.1:0-4846 GCA_039924035.1 Aquihabitans sp.
GGCGGTATGGACCGGGGCGTCAGCTACACCGACTTCGACCCCGACCGGGTGGCCATGCAGGACGCCACCGCCCAGATGGCCCTGCTCCAGTTCATGACGGCCGGCCTTCCCGAGGTCGCCGTCCCCACCACGGTGCACTGTGACCACCTCATCCAGGCCAAGGTCGGCGCGGCCATCGATCTCGGCGTGGCCATCGACACCAATGCGGAGGTCTACGACTTCCTCCAGACCGTGTCAGCCAAGTACGGCATCGGCTTCTGGAAGCCCGGGTCCGGCATCATCCACCAGGTCGTGCTCGAGCAGTACGCCTTCCCCGGCGGGATGATGATCGGCACCGACAGCCACACCCCCAACGCTGGCGGTCTCGGCATGGTGGCCATCGGGGTCGGCGGTGCCGATGCCGTGGACGTGATGACCGGGTTCCCGTTCAACGTCCGGTTCCCCAAGGTGATCGGCGTCCACCTCACCGGCGAGATCTCCGGTTGGAGCTCGGCCAAGGACGTCATCTTGGAGGTGGCCCGGATCCTCACCGTCAAGGGCGGCACGGGGGCCATCGTCGAGTACTTCGGCCCCGGGGCCGAGACCATCTCGGCCACCGGCAAGGCCACCATCTGCAACATGGGCGCTGAGATCGGGGCCACCACTTCGCTGTTCGCCTACGACCAGACCATGGACGAGTACCTGCGGGCCACCCGTCGCGAAGCCATCGCCGATGCTGCCGCCAAAGTGGTCGACCACCTGCGTCCCGACGCCGAGGTCTACGCCGACCCCGCGTCGGCCTACGACCAGGTGATCGAGATCGACCTGAACACGCTGCAGCCCTTGATCAACGGCCCCCACTCCCCCGACTACGCCCACAAGGTGTCAGAGGTCGGGGCCACAGCCACCGAGAAGGGCTGGCCCCTCGATATCTCTGCGGCGCTGATCGGTTCGTGCACCAACTCGTCCTACGAAGACATCACCCGGGCCGCGTCCATCGCCCGCCAGGCTGCGGCCAAGGGCCTGATGGCCAAGACCAAGCTGCTGATCACCCCCGGCTCCGAACAGGTGCGAGCCACCATCGAGCGCGACGGCCTGCTGGCCGACCTCGAAGCAATCGGTGGCGAGGTCCTGGCCAATGCCTGCGGCCCCTGCATCGGCCAGTGGTCCCGCCCCGACATGGACCCATCCACGGTCAACACCATCGTCAACAGCTACAACCGCAACTTCCCGAAGCGCAACGACGGTTCGGCCAACACGCTGAGCTTCGTCACATCGCCAGACACGGTCATCGCCATGGCCCTCTCTGGCCGGCTCGACTTCAACCCGGCCACCGATACCCTCACCAACCCCGACGGTGAAGAGGTCCGCCTCGACGAACCAGTCGGCATCCGGCTCCCCGAGCTCGGCTTCGACCCCGGCGAAGACACGTTCGTGGCCCCTCCGGCCGACGGGTCGGGTGTCGATATCATGGTATCGCCCACATCGGACCGGATTCAGCTGCTGACGCCCTTCGAGGCCTGGGACGGCAACGATTTCGTGGAGCTGCCCATCCTGTTGAAGGCAAAGGGCAAGTGCACCACCGATCACATCTCCATGGCCGGCAAGTGGCTCAAGTACCGCGGTCACCTCGAGAACATCTCGGGCAACCTGTTCGCTGGCGTCATCAACGCCTACACCGATGCCGACGGAACCGGCAAGGACCCCCTCGACGGTGAGACTCGGGCCTTCCCCGACATCGCCAAACACCTCCATGAGGCCGGCGTGTCCTGGGTGGCAGTTGGTGACGAGAACTACGGCGAAGGTTCCTCGCGTGAGCACGCAGCCATGGAGCCCCGCTTCCGGGGGGCCAAGGTGATCCTGGTGCGCAGCTTCGCTCGCATCCACGAGACCAACCTGAAGAAGCAGGGGGTCCTGCCCCTCACCTTCGCCGACCCCGCGGTCTACGACCAGATCGGCGAAGACGACACCCTGTCTTTCGTCGGACTGGCCGACCTAGCCCCCGACCGGCCCGTGAAGGCCGAGATCGTCAAGCCCGACGGATCCACCGTCGCCTTCGACACGAACCACACCATGAACGATGAGCAGATCGAGTGGTTCCAGGCCGGCGGAGCGCTCAACATCATCCGTCAGCGCACGGCGGAGGCCTCGTGAGCGACAAGACGGTCGATCCCGCAGTAGCAGCCTTCGCATCGTTCGTGCGGGGTGAAGAGAACAAGGAACGAGATGCCAAGAAGGCAGCCCGGGCCGAACGACAAAAGGCTGAGGAGGCCAAGAGCTTGGTGACGGCCAAAGATTCCGCCGCCGCCGAGGTGAAGCGCCTGCGCAGCCGTACCGGCGTGTCGGCCGAGGAACGGGCCGCGGCCGACGAGGCCTACCGGGTGGCCTTGGCCGCAGTGGTGGCCACCGAAACCGGCGCCACCCCGGCGTGGGCCCCGGCCCCCACCGAACCTGAGGCTGCCGCCGAACCTGAGGTGCCCGTCGACCCGGCCGAGGTAGTCGAGGCCGACCAGCAAGAACAGGAACCGGCCACGTAGGGTTGCGGGATGAACGTGACCTCCCGCGCCATCCCCGCCCTGGCCTTCATGCTCCTAGCCGCGGTGGGTACGGCCTGCGGCGTCGAAGGAACTGCCAACGACGCCGCCCCCGCCACCACTGAGGCTCCGGGTACAACCGTGGATGAGCCGGTCACCACCACCGAGCCCGAGAGCACCACCACCTCAGAACCCGACGGGCCGTCAACAACCACCAAGGAGCCGTCCGGGCCGATCACAACGCCCGGCATGCCCCCCGGCTTCGAAGATCAACTCTTCGAGGAACTGGTGGCTGGATTCATGGAGGCCGGTCTCACCCAGGGTCAGGCCACCTGCCTGGCCGAGTCCTACGGGCGCGACCTCTTCAATGCCGACTCCACCGCCGATCTGGATAGTCCCGAAGGCATGATGGCGTACTTCGACGCCTGCGGGATCAACCCGATGGACCTCGGCGGCTGACCGTCAGTCGGTACCCGGGCGGCGATCGGTCTCGCCGTTCTGGTCACCGACGTAGTTGGCGGGCAGGCTGCGGGCCAGTTCCTCCGCGGTGGGTTCCCGTTCGATGGCAGCCTCGGGCGGCAACAGGGCAGTGATCGCTCCCATGATGCGCTTGGTATCAGCATCGGCACTGCGGTACTTCAGGTCGACCGGCGCTCCGACACGAACTCGGACCGTCGGCGGATGTCCGATGGCCAAGACATTGGGCGTGCGGGCGTTGCGGGGCCACACCTCTTCGGTGCCCCACAGGCCGATGGGAATCACCGGGGCCTTGGTCATGGCCGCCAACTTCGCCGCACCCCAACGGCCTTCGAGCTTCGGGTCGAAGAAGGCCCGCCCTCGGGGAATGGTGCCCTGCGGCATGATGGCCACGATCTCGCCGGCTTCGAGGGCTTCGGCTGCGGCCGCCAGCGGTTCATCGGAACCTGAGCCCCGCTCTACCCGAATCCCGCCCAGCATGGACGTGATCTGACCCACGATGGGGGCATCGAACACTTCCTTCTTACCGAGGAAGCGCACCGGCCGTCCGGTGCGGGCCAGGGTCATGCCGATGGCCAACGGGTCGAAGTAGGACCGATGGTTGGCCACGATGATGGCCGGGCCTTCGGCAGGAATCTGGTCTATGCCATCCATGTCGAAGCGCACCCATGGGAACAGTTCGGGGCGCACCAGCATCTGAAGGGCCCGTTGGGGCTCGATGCCGGCCAACTTGGGCACACCAGCAGGCACATCGAAGTACTGGCTCGGCCACCGTCTTAGTGCGGCCACCACCCGGAGCCGGGGGTCTGGGTTCACGGCCGTCGGGTGCATCACCGCGGAGAGCAGCGGCAGGTCGTAGACCGAATCGGAGTAGGCGTAGCTGAGGGACACGTCGACCCCATGTTCGGCGGCCCAGGCCCGCACGGCAGCCAACTTCCCTGGCCCCCACACGAAGAAGCCGTCTATGGAGCCGTTGTAGCGACCGGAGGTGCTGCCGTACCGGGTGGCGATCAGATCGTCGACTCCGAGAGCCTCGGCCAACGGTCGCACCAGGTCGAACGGTGATGTGGTGGCCATCACCACCGGGCGGCCTTCTTCTTGGTGACGGGCGATGAGGGCCTTGGCGAAGGTCGGGACCTCGTCGACGAGTCGTTCGGCGGCCAGTTGGCCCGCCTTCTGGACCAACTCCCGGTCCCACCCCGACGCGGCCCGGGCCATCTGGCGGGTGGCCAGCATGCTCGGCAGCGTCTCGCCGACCACGTCGAAGAACTTGAACACCAGGGCTTCGCCGGGGATGTCCCGATCGGGGAGCAGTCCCACTCGCTTCAGCATCGTGCTGAACACGGGGCCGCTGGCTCCCTTCAGAAGCGTGCGGTCGAGGTCGAAGAAAGCGGCGGCATCCACCGCGGCAGCCTCGGACAGCAGGCCAAAAAAGCGGAAGGACCGGCACGAGGCCGATCCTTCCATCGGTCTGAACGGCAGGGGAACCGTTCGACCCGTCGCTCGAGACCCGGAAGGGGGCCGGTGTCTCGGCGGTATAACTGTTCCCATGATGAACAGTTGCAAGCAATCTGTCCAACAGTTGCTATCGATACATGGCATCATGTTCAGCGATGGACCTTCGCCAGCTCGCTGCCCTCACCGCGGTCGCCGATCACCGCAGCTTCTCCGCTGCGGCCCGGGCCCTGCACACGGTGCAATCCAACGTCTCCACCCACGTGGCCCGGCTCGAACGCGAGCTCGGGGCCACCCTGGTCGATCGCACCACCGGCGAGCTCACCAATGCCGGTGAGTTGGTGGTGGGCCGGGCCCGGCGGATCCAGACCGAGCTCGAAGCCCTCACGGCCGATGTCACG
>JBDTBS010000298.1:0-16773 GCA_039924035.1 Aquihabitans sp.
GCACCGAGTTGAGCGGGATGCCGGCTTCGGCCAACGCCACCTGGGGGGCCAGGAGCAGCGAGTTGACCCGGGCCAGCACGGCGATGGAGTTGGGGGCCACGTCGGGGTCGGCCAGCCAACGCTGCACCACGGCCACCAGTGACTCGGCGGCGTCGTCGGGGCCGTGCTGGACCACGGTGAGGCCACCGGGGTCGGGGTCGGCATCGGGGCCGGCGGTGATCTCCTTGGGGACCCGCCGATGGTTGTAGCCGAGCAGGGTGCGGGCCCCGTCGACCACCTTCACCGGGCACCGGTAGTTGATGGTGAGCGGGTGTTCGGCGGCCCCCGGGAACAGGGTGGCGTAGTCGATCAGGAAGGCGGGGTCGGCCGAGTTGTGGCCGTAGATGACCTGGTCGTCGTCGCCCACGCCGAACACGTCGAGCGCGGGTAGGGCCAGTAGGCGGATGAGCAGCACGTGGGCCGGGGTGAGGTCTTGGAACTCGTCGACCAGCAGGTGCCGGCACTGGGCCTGCATGCGGCGTCGGAAGACCCCATCGCCGAGCAGAGCTTCGATGGCCCCATAGATCTGGTCGTCGAAGTCGACCGCTCCCCTGTCGGCCAGATGCGACCGGTAGGGCCGGAACATCTCGGCCAGGCCGTCGACATCGTCTCGGGCTGCTTCCACCTCGCCGGGGTTCTGGAGGCCGAGACGGATGGTGCCGAGCGCCTCGATGTAGGGACCGATGGGGTCGGTGTTAGCCCGCCGCTGGCGCTTACCGGGCAGCAGCGATTCCACCAGCCGGCGGCTCTCCCGTTCTTCGAACAGCGCCGGGGACCGACCGTGGTGCTCGCGCAGCACCCACAAGCCAAGCGAGTTGAGGGTGCGGACCCGGGGCCGGAACGCCGCCGTGCGCCGTTCGAGCTCCAGCTGGGCTTCCTTGTTGTAGGCCACGGCCAGGACGGTGCCGGTCTCCCAGCCCCGGTCTCCCACCAGGTGGCGCAGCCTCTCGGTGAGCACCCGGGTCTTGCCGGATCCGGCGGGGGCGATCACCCGGGCCGGGCCGCTGAGGTGGGCGACGGCGGCCAACTGATCGGGGGCCAGTTCGGCGTTGGGGGTGGACGGTTCGTTGGCCACCAGCAGGCGACCGAGGTCTACCGAGTCTGCGTGGATGATGCCGTGGCCACCGACGTAGGCCGAGCCGATGGGCCGTCGGGGGCCACCGTCGATCCACGCCGGCGAGCCGTCGGGGCTGAGCACGTCGGCATCGCCGTCGGCCGTCTCGGTGGCTCCGAGGCGGGAGGCCTTGCGACCCCACCACCAGATCGGTTCGCCGGAGCGGGCGTCGTAGGTGTTGGCCCACACCAGGAAGTGGAGCCGGTCGAACCATGGTTCGAAGTCGGGGGCCAGCCGCCACGGTGCATCGCCCACGTTTTCGGGGGCCCGGAACCGGGCCGGGTCTACCGCCAACTCCACCACCACCGGCTCGCGAGCCGCCCAGTGACCGTGGAGTCGGCCGACCACCGCGGCCGGATCTCGCAGCACGGATTCGTCGATGGTGACCACCGGAGCAGTGACCCACGGGGCGGGCAGAGCTCCCCCTTGGGTGATGACGACGCCGCGGCCGAGCACGGCCGGTCCGGGAACAGGCATGCTGCCAACCTACGCAACCCCTCTGACAACGCGAGGATGGGTCCCATGACCGAAGACGTCTTCCCCGACCGAGATATGAGCCCCCGGGACAAGATCGAGTTCATGCTCGAGCAGGAGGGTTGGGCCATGGATGCGGTACGAGCCCGTCCCGAGCTCGACCCGCCCTTCCCCACCTACTCGTACACGGTGGGCTTCGAGGACCGCTTCGGGTTCGCCGAGGTGTGCATCTTCGGCCTGAAGCCAGTGGCCTGCCGGGGCCTGTTCGGGATGGTGGCCGACGCCCTGGCCGGGGGCACCGAGTTCCCGATCGGCGCCGCGTTCATCGGCCTGCTCGACGATGGTCAGGCCTGCGCGTTCCTACCGGTGGATGCATCATCCGCAGTCGGCATGGTCCCGGCCCTGGCCGAGCACCACGCCCTGGCCGGCCAAGCCCCCGACGAGTTCGAGCTGGTGCAGTTGGCCTGGCCTGACCCCGGCGGTTCACTGCCCTGGGAACCAGGTTTCGACCCTCGCCTGGCCCCAGCACAGCTCCTTCTAGGCGAACCTCCGACCGAGTAGCGAGCTAGGAGACAGCCAGCTCGGAGCCGAGGTAGCGGTCTCGGCACAGCGAACGCTGGAGCTTGCCGCTGCTGGTCTTGGGCAGGGAGCCGGGGTCTACGAGCACGATGTCGTCAGCAGACATGCCGATGGTCTGGCGGACCCGGGCGGCCACGTTGCTGCGCACGCCGTCGGGGTCGTCGGTGCGGGCTTCAGCCACCACGACGACCTTCTCGCGACGGGAACCGTCGATGCCGAAGGCGATGACGTTGCCAGCTCGGACTCCGTCGACTTCGGCCACGCTGCGTTCCACGTCTTCGGGGAACACGTTGCGTCCGGCCACGATGATGACGTCCTTCATCCGTCCGCACAGGACCAGCTCTTCATCGAGCAGGTAAGCCAGGTCGCCGGTGCGCAGCCAGTCGCCGTCGAAGGTGGCGGCGGTGGCATCGGGGCGCTTGTAGTAGCCGGACATGACCGACGTCCCGCGGATCTGCAGCTCACCGACCTCGCGATCTCGACACACGCGGCCGTCGTCGACGTCGACCACCCGGATCTCGAGGCCCGGAATGGCTCGGCCGAGCAGGGCGAACGCCTTGGCTCCTTCAGCGTCGGGGTCGACGGGGGCCGCGTAGCGCTCGGTCTCGAGGACCCGTTGATCGACGGCATCGACCCGCAGCCCGGCCATGGGCGGCGGGAAGGTGCCGGCGATGGCCACTTCGGCCATACCGAAGGCCGGGAAAACGGCCCCGGGACGTAGGCCGTGGCGGGCCCCGGCGGCCACCAGAGCTTCCACGGCGCGGGTGTCGACCGGTTCGGCCCCGTTGAGGCCGACTCGCAGGGCTGACAGGTCCAGGCCGTCGAGGCGGTTGAGGGCCCGGGTGGCCAGGACCCAGGAGAAGTTGGGACCGGCGGTGATGGTCCCGCGGTAGTCGGACATCCACTGCATCCAGCGGGCCGGGCTGGCCATGAACGTCTGGGGGCCGGCCAGCACGAGATCGACACCGAACACCATGGACGACACCAGGATCCCCACCAGGCCCATGTCGTGGTAGAGCGGCAACCAGGACACGGCCACGTCGGTCTCGGGGTCGAGCTCGAGGGCAGCGGTGAGGCCGTCGACGTTGGCCAGCACGGTGCGGTTGGGCAGCATGACGCCCTTGGGATCGGAGGTGGAGCCGCTGGTGAACTGGAGGATGGCCAGGCTGTCGGGATCGGCCGGCGGGGCCGTGTAGGCAGAGACATCGGCCCGGGCGTGAAGGTCGCCATAGCCAACGGTCAGCGGGTCCGACGGGTGGGCATCGATGAACGGGGCCAGTTCGGGGTCGACGACGAGCAGCTTGGCGTCGGCTCCGAGGATCCGGCCACGGGTCTGGCTCACGAACTCCTCTATCGACGACATGCGCATGGGCAGCGGCAGCACCACCACGGTGGCCTCGGCCAGCCAGACGGCCTGGATGGTGGTCACCAGGTTTCGGGTGGTCGGTCCGAGGATGGCTACGTGATCGCCGGGAGCAACGCCGAGACGCTTCAGGCCCACGGCCAGGCCCCGAGCATCGTGGAGAACCTCTGACCAGCGCACGGGATGGGCATCGTCACCTTCGATGAAGGTCACGGTCCCGTCTCGGCGGGCGGGGTCTTGGATGCGAGAGGAGATCGTTGTCACGAGCGGTCCGACCCGCGGGGAGCCAGGAGGGTTACCTCTTTCGGGGCAACCCCAGGTGGGGCATTACCGTGCGATCCCATGGCCGACCCGATCTCCACCGACCAGGCTTCCGACCTGCCCGTCCACCGCTACGACGCCGCCTTGGCCCAGCAGATCGAAGCCCGCTGGCAGGACCGGTGGGAGGCTGAGGGCACGTTCCACACGCCCAACCCGGTGGGTGACCTGGCCGAGGGGTTCGATGCCGTGGCCGACCGGCCCAAGGCCTACGTGCTCGACATGTTCCCCTACCCGTCGGGGGTGGGCCTCCACGTGGGCCACCCGTTGGGCTTCATCGGCACCGATGTCTATGCCCGCTACCTGCGCATGACCGGCCACAACGTGGCCCACACCATGGGCTATGACGCCTTCGGCCTACCGGCCGAGCAGTATGCGTTGCAGACCAACACCCATCCCCGGGTGACCACCGAGGCCAACATCGCCAACATGCGTCGCCAGCTGCGCCGCTTGGGCCTGGCCCACGATCCCCGCCGGTCGATCTCCACCACCGACGAGACCTACTACCGCTGGACCCAGTGGATCTTCTTGCAGATCTTCGGTTCCTGGTACGACGTGGATGCCGACCGGGCCCGTCCTATCTCCGAGCTCGAAGCTGAGCTGGATGCCGGCTCCCGTCAACCGGCTCCGGGCACGAACCCCGAGGGCACCGCGTGGGCCGATCTGGATGCTTCGGGTCGACGGGCCGTGATCAACGGGCACCGTCTGGCCTATCTGGCCGAGGTACCGGTCAACTGGTGTCCGGGCCTGGGCACGGTGCTGTCGAACGAAGAGGTCACCGCCGACGGTCGTTCGGAGCGGGGCAACTTCCCGGTCTACCGGCGGCCCATGAAGCAGTGGATGCTGCGCATCACGGCCTACGCCGACCGACTGATCGACGATCTGGAGCTCCTCGACTGGTCCGATGCCATCAAGAGCCAGCAGCGCAACTGGATCGGTCGTTCCACCGGCGCCCGGGTCCGCTTCGCCAGCCCGGCTGGGCCCATCGAGGTGTTCACCACCCGCCCCGACACGTTGTTCGGCGCCACCTACATGGTGGTCGCCCCCGAGCACCCGCTGGTCGAGGCCCTGACCACCGAGGCCCAGGCCGAAGCCGTAGGCACGTATGTGACCGCGGCCCGCAACCGGTCCGACCTCGAACGCCAGAGCGATGCCAAGACCAAGACCGGGGTGTTCACCGGCTCCCATGCCACCAACCCGGCCAACGGCGAGGACCTGCCCGTCTACGTGGCCGACTATGTCCTCATGGGCTACGGCACCGGCGCCATCATGGCCGTGCCCGCCCACGACCACCGAGACTTCGAGTTCGCCCACACCTTCGACCTGCCCATCGTGGAAGTGGTCGGCCCCGACGCCACTTGGCTCGACAACCACGGCGTGGCTGCCGGTACCCCGGCGGGCGACTGGCCCGAGGCCTTCGTGGGCGACGGTGTGGCCGTCAACTCCACCAACGACGATATTTCACTGAACGGTCTGGCCGTAGCCGATGCCAAGGCGGAGATCACCGAGTGGTTGGAGGCCGGGGGCACCGGCGAGGGCACCATCCAGTACAAGCTGCGCGACTGGCTGTTCAGCCGCCAGCGCTACTGGGGCGAGCCGTTCCCGATCGTGTTCGGAGACGATGGCGAGCCGCAGGCGCTGCCCGACGAGTCCCTACCGCTGGTGCTGCCACCCATGGAGGACTTCTCCCCGAAGACCTCCGACGACGAGAACTCCGAGCCGGAACCACCGCTCGGTCGAGTGGCCGGCTGGACCACCGTCGACCTCGATCTGGGCGACGGCCAGCAGACCTACCGCCGTGAGACCAACACCATGCCCAACTGGGCGGGGTCGTGCTGGTACGAACTGCGCTACCTGGACCCCACCAACGCCGAGGCATTCGTCGACCCCGCCAACGAGGCCTACTGGATGGGTCCGGCGTTCGACGGCGACTGCGGTGGCGTCGACCTCTACGTGGGTGGAGTGGAGCACGCGGTGCTGCACCTGCTCTATGCCCGTTTCTGGCACAAGGTCCTCTTCGACCTCGGTCATGTCTCGTCGAAGGAGCCCTACCGGCGCCTGTTCAACCAGGGCATGGTCCAGGCTTACGCCTTCAAGGACGAGCGCGGGTTCTACGCCGAAGCATCCGAGGCCGTGGAGCGTGACGGCCAGTGGTTCGTGGGCGACACTCCCGTCACCCGTGACCTCGGCAAGATGGGCAAGTCACTGAAGAACGCGGTGGCCCCCGACGAGATGTGCGAGCGCTACGGCGCCGACACCCTCCGTCTCTACGAGATGTTCGGTGGACCACTCGACCAGAGCCGTCCGTGGGACACCACCGCGGTGGTGGGCATGTACCGCCTGCTCCAGCGAGTGTGGCGGGTGTTCATCGACGAGGCCGACGGCACTGTCCGGGTGGCCGACGGCTCCCCCACCGACGACGACAGCAAGGCCCTGCACCGCACCATCGCCGCCGTGCGTGAGGGCATGGAGTCTCTGCGCTTCAACACGTCGATCGCCCGGGTCACCGAACTGACCAACCACCTCACCGCCGCCTACCCCGCCGGGGGCGTGCCCCGTGAGGTGGCCGAGCAACTGGCCCTGCTACTCGGACCGTTGGCCCCCCACGTGGCCGAGGAACTGTGGTCACGACTAGGCCACTCCGACACCATCGCCTACGAGGCTTTCCCGGTGGCCGACGAGGCCTGGTTGACCGACGACAGCATCGAGATCCCCGTTCAGGTCAACGGCAAGGTCAAGACCCGCATCACCGTGCCCGCCGATGCCGACCGTGAAGCCCTAGAGGCCGCGGCCCGCGCCGACGCCAAGGTGGTCGAGCTCCTGGAGGGGGCAACGGTCCGCAAGGTGATCGCCGTCCCCAACAAGATGGTCAACTTCGTGATCGCCTGATCTCTCCACCGTTCTTGAACAGAAAGTGGCTATGGGTTAGCCACTATTTGTGCAAGAACCGATCGGCCTAGCCGCCCCAACAGGCTGGTCAGCGGGTGATCTGGAAGCGGAAGGCGGCGTTGCCTTCGTTCCACATGGGGAAGTTGGTGCCCCACAGGTTGTCGTGGAGAAGCACGTGGAACCCGCCGGTCAGATCGGGTAGCGCTGGGTCGGCATCGAGCAGGTTGGGTTTGCCGGGGGCGACCAACGGGGCATCCAGGGTGCGGATCTGCCACTGCCCGTCGGGGCCGTCGTAGGCCATTCCCTCACCCACGGCGTGGAGCGACCGTCCGCCTCGTTGCACCACGTCGAGGGGCGACACGTCCTGGCCCAACTTGTCGAGCAGCCATCGCTCCGGTTCGGCCACGGTGGGCACGAACGACACCCAGGTGGCTTCGGGCAGGCGGCTGGCTGGCTTGTCCCACCAGGCCACCTCGGCGGTCAACGTGGACCCATCGGTCGACCAGATGGTGGTGACTCGGGCCGGGGCCCCCAACCGGTCCGACGGGACGGAACTGAACCGGCCCTGCACCAGCAATCGGCCCCGCTGGTCGGTCCACGCCCCGTTGACGGTCAGCGGCCACGGGGCCGACACCGCCCCGGAGGCATCGATGCCGGGCTTGGTGTTGTCGCGCCGGGCCCACACCTCGTCTTCAGCGGTCGGCTGGAGCTGGGCGTAGAAGCGTTCGTAGTCGGCTTCGTCGAAGGACTGGTAGGTGATCCGACCGAAGTGGTGGAGTCCGTCATCGGTCACCACCTCGCCGGTCAGGTGGTCCACGAGGAGATGCCAGCCACCACCTAGGTCGACCACGGTGTCGAGTCCCACCGGGTTCCAGTCGCCCGTCGAGGGGTCAGACAGAACAGGTTCGTCGACCAACAGAGACGCGGCCCGTTCGGCATAGGCCCGTTGCTCGGCCCAGGAGACCTCGAACCGTCGCCCCGCCGCCGAAGCCCGCAGCTCGACGAGCGAAGCTCGGTCCCACGGCACCGGGTCGGGCAGGGTGATCTTCTCATCGAGACCCCAGGTGTGTTCGGCCACCAGCAGCAGGTCCTCGTCGACCGCTTGGCGTACCTCGTCCGACAACGATGCGGAGGCCCGAGCCCGCAGAGCGCTGCGGTAGCGCCGGATCTTCTGGGGGTCGCTGCCGGCCCCGAACAGCCACGGATCACCGATTTCTGCGGTCACCACCGGCAAGTCGGCACCGCTGGCGGTGAGCGCGTCGGCGAAGGCGCTGAGCGTGGAGGCCCGGATCTCGGCTCCCGGGAACCGCACGGCCAGATCCCGGTGGGCGGCCAACACGTCGTCGACCGAAGGCGGGCCGATGTTGTCGGCCGTGTGGAGGAAGACGAGGACCTCATCGCAGCCAGGCACGATCACCTCACCGCCGTATCCGCCCGACTGGTAAGCCACCACCACCTCGGCCCCGTCGGGTGACCGCCACCGGAACATCTCGGGCACGTCGGGCACTGGCCACGCTGGGTTGACGCCGAGGTGCAGGAAGGTCACGCCGGCGTCGGCCAGCAGCGGCACCATGGCTCGGGTGTGACCGGGGACGTCGGTCATCTTGGCTGCGGTGGTGGTGCGGCCGAACCGGCCATCGAGGCTGGCCGAGAAGCCCAGGCCGAAGCGGAACAGGTCGGCATCGAGCAGCTCGGTGTGGGTGGTGACCGGAAGCGCGTGCCAGGCCAGGTCTCCGGCGGCCAGACCGGCGATCAATGCCTGCCTCAGCTCGACTGGCCCGTGCTCCAAGGCGTGGTGCAGCACCCATGAACCGGTGGTCCAGACCAGGCGCTCGGACCCGCCCCGTCGCCGCAGTTCGTCGGCCACGGCCAAGGCCCGGGGAAAGAAGTCGTTCAGGTACTGGTCGACCACATCCGCAGCCAGGTCGGTGAATCCGAGATCCAAGTGGGTCTTGGCAACGACGTGCACGACACGCACGGGTGGGGCCATGACCGTCGACGCTACCGCCACTGTGACCTTCGGCATGTCCGAATCACCGCGCTAAGGTCTGCCAGCCCTTCTGCCTCCCCCCGGAGTAATTCGTGCGCAAGTTCTGGTCCAACCTGGCAGTTCAACTCGGTAAGCGGGCCGGGGTCGTAGGTCTGGTGGGCCTGGTGTTCACCATGGCCATCGGCTTCGGGGTGACCAAGCTCGACTTCGCCACCGGCCAGGACAGCTACATCAACTCCGATGAGCAGATCGCCAAGGACAACGTGGCCTATCAGGACCTCTTTGGCGGCCAGATCATGATCGTGCTGTTCACCCTCGACGAGGGCACCACCCACGCCGACCTGCTGACCGGTGAGAACCGCGAGGCATTCGATGCCGTGTGGTCGGAACTTTGTGGCGACGTGGTCGACAGCAGCTGCACCGCTGACCCCACCATCAAGTCAGTCGTCTCACCCACCTCGGCCTTGACGCTGTCAGACAACCTGATCCAGCGCAGCTATGAGGACCCGACGCAGTTGGCTTCGTCGCCGCTCGATGCCATCGCCGGCACGTCCTTGTCGGAAGCCATGACCCGCGAAGAGCCCGACAGCGATGCGCTTGCCGCCCGGGTCACCGACCAGAGCCGCACCTCGTGTCGCCTCCTCGGCATCACCCTCGATGGCACCGAGTGCAACGAAGAGGGCTTCGGGGGCGATACCGGGCTGTCGCTCGATCCCGCGAAGGCCAACCTCGACAACCCTGAATGGATCAACTTCCTGATCCACAGCAACGACGGCACCATCCGTCGTTCGTTGCAGTCGTTCTTCCCCGACGAAAAGCACGCCACCATGATCGTGCGGCTCACCGGCAATGCCTCGATCGAGGTCGAAGGCGAGGGCGCCACTGCGGTCAAGGACGCTTGGGCCAACCAGGAGATCGACGGGGCCACCATCACCGTCACCGGCGCCCCCGTGCTGCTCAAGGACCTCAACGACTACCTCCGGGGCGGGCTGGTGACCCTCGGCGGTCTGGCCATCTTGGCCATGGCCATCCTTCTGGTGCTGATGTTCAACGTGCGGTGGCGCCTCTTGCCGCTCGGTGTGGTCCTGGTCGGTGTGCTGTGGAGCTTCGGCCTGGCCGGCTATCTGGGCATACCGCTATCGGTGGTGACCATCGCTGGCCTACCGGTGTTGCTCGGCATGGGCATCGACTACGCCATCCAGATGCACTCGCGGATCGACGAGGAGGTGACGATCGACCGAGCCCAGCATCCGATCCAGGAAGCGGCACGCGAGCTCGGACCGGGCCTGGTGGCTGTCACCGTGGTGGCCGTCATCGCCTTCCTGTCGCTCCAGTTCGCCCGCACGCCCATGATCCGTTCGTTCGGCCAGTTGCTGGCCATCGGCATCACCGTGGTTCTGTTCTGCTCGGTCATCATCCCGTTGGCCTCACTCGGCAACCGTGAGTACCGATCGCCGTCGAAGCCCAAGGAGTTCCGTGATGGGCTGCTCGGTCAACTGGTCATGAAGATGGGTGGCCTGTCGCCGAAGCTGGCCATCCCCTTCATGGTGGTGAGCGCATTGATCTTCGCTGGTGGGATCGCTGTCGACAGCCGTCTTCAGTTGCAGACCGACGTGGTCCAGTGGGTCAACCAGGACACCCAGAACCGCAAGGACGTGGCCACACTCCACGATGAGATCGACACCTCAGCCGAACTCGGTACCTATGTAGTGGCCGATACCCGAGATGAACTGTTCTCCGACGAGACGGTGAAGTGGGTCCACGATTACACCGAGAGCCAGCTCGAAGACTTCCCCGGTCAGCTCAAGCGGGCCTCGAGCATCGTCACCCCGTTGAGCTACGTGCTGGAACTAGACGGGGCCACGCCCTTCGCCCCCACCGGCGAGCAGGTGCGCAAGACCTACGAGGTCGCTCCTGCGGAGATCCAGGCCTTCACCGTGTCTGCTCCCGAAGATGCCCCTGCGTTGAACATCCTTCACACCACCCGTCCCGGGGCGTTGTCCGAGTTGGCCAAGGTGGTCGACGCCAGCCGGGCCGATGCCGATCCGCCCGGTGATCTCCGGGCCACCCCGTCGGGCCTGGCCGTGGTGGGCGTGGGTCTCCTCCAGAACCTGGAGTCGGGTCGCGCTCAGATGACCTACCTGGCCATCGGTGCGGTGTTCCTCTTCCTCACGCTGCGGTTGCGCAGCCTGGTGCGGGGCCTGCTGTGCCTGGTACCGCTGCTGATCGCCACCGGTACCGCCAACTTGGTGGCCTTCGGCCTCGGTCTCAAGCTGAGCCCGATGACCGCCGTGGGTGGCCCGATCGTGATCGCGGCCTGCGCCGAGTTCACCACGCTGATACTTCTGCGGTTCGTGGAGGAACGTCGACGGGGTCTCACCCCGAAGGCCGCTTCCGACGTGGCCGCGGCGCGGACCGGCGGGGCGTTCATCCTCTCGGCGCTCACCACCGTGGTGGGCATCGGCGTGATCGCCACTTCGTCGCTGCCGATCCTGCGGGACTTCGGCATCGTGGTGGCCCTCAACGTGATCGTGGCCCTCCTCAGTGCCTTGATCGTTCTGCCCCCGATCCTGGTGTGGGCCGACCAACACCGCTGGGTCAGCCGTGGCCTGGTGCCGAGCGATGTGCTCGACAATGCCACCAAGACCCACGACGAAGCCGAACCCGACACCGAAGACCTCGGTGGCGCCGGGCCCATCCCCCGCCCCATCTGAAGGACCCCCATATGCCCAAGCTCGCCCTCGTCGTCTCTGCGCTGCTCCTCGTAGGCAGTGCATCTGCTTGTGGTACCAGTGGAACTTCTGATGCCGACCAGTCGACAACCACCGTCGGTGAGACCACCACCACCACAGTCGACGAGTCCGACATTTCCACCGCCAGTACCACTCCAGCCACGGGTGATGCCGACGATTACGTGGCCGCTCTGGCCGCAAACCTGGCCGGTAACAGTCCATCTCAAGGCGAGCTCAAGTTCACCGTCGGCCAGGCCAAGTGCGTCGCTACCGCTTGGGTCGACACCATCGGTGTCGACACCCTCACATCGAACGAGGTTCCTCCGGACAGCCTCGGTTCGGCCGGTTTCCAGTTCAATGCCCTCGACCTCGACGAGGATCAGGCCACGGCCATGGTCGATGCCGTCGACGATTGCGGAGTCGACTGGGTCGCCGGAACGCGCGACAACCTGAAGGTCGGTCTGGACCCCACCCAGCAGAAATGCCTCGACTCCGAGCTCAGCGACGAGACCATCCGCGCCGTTCTCGTCGATGCTCTCTTCCGGACCCAGCCCGCCGCCGACCTGCAGGCTGCGCTCGATGAGGTCGAGCGGGTCTGCGAGCTGTAGCTAGACGACGAACCCGGCCAACGCGTCCCGCACGGCATCTATGAGCCCCGGGTGGCAGACCAACAGGTCTGGCAGGTACGGGTCGACGTTGTTGTAGACCAGCGGGCTGCAGTCGATGCGGCTGGTCCACAGGCCGGTGGCGTTGGCCACCGCCACCGGGGCACACGAGTCCCACTCGTACTGACCACCGGTGTGGGGGTACAGGTCGGCTTCGCCGTAGACGACGGCAGCCACCTTGGCCCCCGCCGACCCCATCGGGATGAGCTCCGCATCGAGGGCTTCGGCCAGGTGGACGGCCACGGCCGGGGGCCGGGTGCGGCTGACCACCATGCGGGGTCGGCCGACCAGCGGGGCCATCGGTTGGGGCGATGCGGTGGACAGCACCCGACCCTGGGCGGGCAAGGCCACGGCTCCAGCGGTGGGGCGGCCGTCTTCCACGAGAGCCACATGGACGGCCCAGTCGGATCGGCCCGGTTCGCCGAACTCACGAGTGCCGTCGAGGGGATCGACGATCCACACCCGGGGGGCGCCGACGCGGGAGGTGGTGTAACGCCCGGTGTCGCCGCTCCCCTCCTCGGACAGCACCGCATCGTCGGGTCGGGCCGCGGCCAGCCGCTCCATCAGCAGTTCGTGGGCCAGTCGGTCACCTTCGTCCTTCAACTCTCCAGACGACACGCCCTCGGCGATCAGCCGGGCCCGCACATCCATCAGTAGCCGTCCGGTCTCTTCGGCGAGGGTCTGAGCGAGCTCGTGGTCGTCGATGGTGGCCATGCAGTGAGGTCTAGCCGTCGAAGGCTGGCACCCGGGCCACCAGCACGGCCACGTCGTCACTGGCTCGGGGGCTGTAGGCGATGACAGCTTCCTCGACCCCAATGGCAATGTCGGCCGCCGACCGACCGGCCAACGTGGCCAACACTGCGTGTAGTCGCTCTTCACCGAACTGCTCACCGTCGTGGCGAGCTTCGGTGACTCCGTCGGTGAACAGGACGACGGCATCACCGGGGCTCAGCGTGGCTTCGACATCGACCAGGGTCAGGGCCGGGACCACACCGAGCAACATCCCCGAGCAGGCAATGGCCTCGGTGGAGCCGTCGGCCCGCACGATGATCGGGCACGGGTGGCCGGCGCTGGAGGCCAGGATGCGGGCCGGTTCCCCGGTGCTGGCCCCTAGATCGATGCTCAGGTAGGCCGCGGTGCAGAAGCGGGAGCTCTCGATCTGGCCGAGGACGGCATCGTTGGTCTGGGCCAGCACCCGGCTGGGGAGCGTTTCCCGGACCACCGCGGCACGCACCGAGTGGCGCATCAGCCCGGTGATGGCCGCGGCATCGGGCCCGCGGCCGCACACGTCCCCCACGACCACGGCCCAGTGGCGCTCACCGCATTCGATGATGTCGTAGAAGTCGCCCCCCACCGCTATGTCGCCTTCAGCGACCCGGTAGCGAGCCCCCAGTTCGAGGCCGTCGATCACCGGTAGGGCTGGTGGCAGGAGTGCGGCTTGTAGCGAGCGAGCCACGGCATTGAGCGAGCTGAACAGCTGGGCGTTGTCGAGGGCCAGAGCCGCCCGGTTGGCCAGGTCTTCCACCAGCCCGAGGAGGTCCTGGTCGTAGCGATGCTGCGGGCGGGTGGCGATGAGGGTGAGTACGCCGACGGTGCGATGCCGGGCCACCATCGGCACCACGATGGCCGATCTCGGGGCGAACTGCCGGTAGGCGTCGAGGTGCTCGGCATCGGCTGCTACCCGTTGGAGGTCGGCGTCGCTGACCGACTCCAACAGGGTGCGGGCCCCGGGCCGGACCATCGCCGGTTCGTTCCACAGTCCGCCGACATCGCCGAGAGCGGTGCGTCGCCGGCGAAGTTCCGTGATGGCGGACATGGTCTCGTCGTCCACCGCCGCGGTCTTGGCATCGACCAGCGTCCCGGCATCGTTCACGAGCGACACGATGCAGACATCGGCCATGCGAGGCACGAACGACCGGGCCAGCAAATCGGTGACCACGAGGGGATCCAGGCTGCCGCTGAGCAGTCCGCTGACCTCGGCCAGCACGGCCAATCGTTCGCGTGCCCGTTCGGCCTCGACCCGGGCTTTGTGCTCGGCCAGCAGCAAGGCCTCCTTGATCTCGTCGGCCTGTCGTCTCTCGGTGACGTCGCCGATCACACCGACTAGCCGCTCGGGCTTGTCGACGCTTTCGAGGACGCGGCCCCAGATCTCGATGCAGCGCACGGCGGAATCGTCGCCCCGTCGGATCCGATAGTCCATGTGGAAATCACCGGTGGTCTGGACCGCTTCGAATGCGTCGCTGCGGAGGGAGAATTGGTCCTCCTCGAAGATCATCGCCAAGAACTGGCCGGCGTCTCCGTCGAAGTCGACGGGCAGCCCGCAGATCTCCAAGCCGGACTCGTTCAGGTCGACCCGGCCGTCGGCCAAGTGCCATGTCCAGGTCCCGAGCCCACCCACGCCCATGGACAGGTCCAGGCTGGCCCGGGTGTCTTCAAGGATCTGCTCGGTTCGGTTGCGAGAGATGGCCATGCCGAGCGTGTTGGCCATGGACTGCACGAAGTGGATGTCGTCGGGCTTCCAATTTCGATGGTTGTTGTCATAGGCGGCCAGCACCCCCCATGGGCGGTCTCCGCTACCGACGGGAGCGATGACGGCCGCTCGTGGGTCCATGTCGAAGTTGTGGGCATGGGAGGAGAACCGGATGTCGTTGGGGATGTCGCTGCTGACGGTTGCTTCGCCTTGCCGCACGGCGAAGCCGGGCATGGACGCCAGTCCGGCGGGTATGCGTACGTCTTTGAGGATGTCGTCGGCCACCAGTCGACCGCCGAAGATGGCCCCCCGGGGGCGGAACTGACCTGCGACGGCATCCAGTTCCAACAGGACCACGCTGCGTACGCCAAGCGTGTCGGCCACCTCGGCCAACGTCTCGGTGACTAGCACGGAGGGGGTGACGCCCTGGAGTCCAAGCTGACCCAGCCGGGCCACGGCCGCCTGCTGTCGCATCGCGACGGTCCACTCGTCTTCGCTGAATGGTGGGGTCATGGTGGCTTCGGACCGAGGGGGAACTGGTGTCGGGGTCCAAGCGGCAACCAGCGGCGGAACTTTACCGGACCGTTCTCGTCAACGGCTGAAACCGCAAACGTCGACCGCCGTGCGATGCTGTGGCCATGTCCGACCTGCCCGAGCCCGACGGGCCCACCGTGCCCGCCGATGTCTCGTGGGGGGCATTCTCCAGCGAGGCCCCGTGGGTCGTGAACCGCGACGAGCTGTCTTGGATGGCCCCCGTGGAGGGCGAGCGCCAGCGGATCGCGGCGATGCTCCCCGAGCTGACCACGCCCCGACGGCTGCCGCCCGGTCGTCGCATCGGTCGGACCACCGTGCAGCTGGGATCGGCGGTGGGCCGTTGGTGGATCGGGCCCCGGCGCCAGGGGGGTGACGAGTCGATCGCTGATCTGGCCCGCCGACTGCGCATCGCCGCTGAGCGTCTCGGCCCCACCTACATCAAGCTCGGTCAAGTGGTGTCGTCGGGTCAGGGCCTGTTCCCCGCCCCGTTGGTCACCGAGTTCCTGCGCTGTCGGGATCAGGTTCCCCCGGAGCGCTTCAGCGAGGTCCGTCGGGTGGTCGAGGAAGATCTGGGTCGACCGTTGACCGAGGTGTTCTCCAGCTTCGACCGTCGGCCCATAGCTGCTGCCTCCATCGCCCAGGTCCATGCCGCCACCTTGCGTTCCGGCGAGGAGGTGGTGGTGAAGGTGCAGCGGCCCGCGGTGGCCAGTCGGGTCTACGACGACCTGCGGGTGATGTCTTGGATCGCTCCGTTCCTGGTCGGTCGCATCCCGGTAGCCGCATTGGCCAACCCGCCGGCCCTGGTCGACCTGTTCGCCGAGACCATCACCGAGGAGCTCGACTTCCGGTTGGAGGCTGCCAACATGATCGAGGTGGCCGAGTCTTTCGCGTCGCTCGACCAGCGCGGCTATGTGATCCCTCGCCCTCACCCAGAACTGGTCACCCCTCGGGTGCTGGTCATGGAGCGGCTACAGGGCTTTGCCTTCGATGATGCTGTGGGCATGCGGGCTGCCGGCATCGACACCGAGGCCGTTGTCCGCACCGGGATGATCGGCTTCTTGGAGGGGGCCATGTTCAACGGGGTCTTCCACGGCGACCTGCACGGTGGCAACCTGCTGGTGCTCCCCGATGGCCGCACCGGGTTGCTCGACTTCGGCATCACCGCTCGGCTCCCGCAGCACCAGCGTCTGGCCTTCCTGCGCCTGTTGGTATCAGCATCCATGAACGATGCCAACGGACAGTTGGCGGCCCTGCGAGACCTGGGGGCATTGCCTCCCGATGCCGACATACCCCAGATCGTGGCCGACCTCGGGCTGGACAGGCCTCCGGTGGATCCCATGTCGCTCAGCCCCGACGAACTGACCGGTGAGATCCAACGGGTGGTGAAGGCCCTGCTCGGCTACGGGGCTCGGATGCCCAAGCCGCTCATGTTGTTCGTGAAGAACCTGGTGTTCCTCGATGGGGCCATCACCACCTTGGCTCCCGACCTCGACCTGATCGCCGAGGTAACCGAGATCGCCATGTACTTCACCATGCGTCACGGTCAGCGCATCGCCGAGGAGGTCGGGCTCACCGCCGACGACGACTGGAAGCTCGACCTGAGCAG
>JBDTBS010000299.1:0-2971 GCA_039924035.1 Aquihabitans sp.
GACGTACACGGCCACCTGGGTCATGACGGGGCCGCCGCTTCTCGTTCGTAAGCAGCGACGATGTCGGCCACTATGCGGTGACGGACCACGTCTCGGCCGGTGAGGCGGACGAAGCCGAGACCATCGATGTCGGTCAGTATCCGCTCGAGACCGCCAAGGCCAGAGCGTCCACCGGGCACGTCGACCTGGGTGGTATCACCGGTGATCACGGCCTTGGACCCGAACCCGATTCGGGTGAGGAACATCTTCATCTGTTCGGGCGAGGTGTTCTGCGCCTCGTCGAGGATGATGAACGAGTTGTTGAGGGTGCGCCCCCGCATGAAGGCGAGGGGGGCCACCTCGACCGTCCCGCGTTCTAGGAGCCGGGCGGCCGCCTCGGCGTCGACCATGTCGTGGAGGGCGTCGTAGAGAGGCCGCAGGTAGGGATCGACCTTGGCCATGAGATCACCGGGCAGGAAGCCCAAGCGCTCGCCGGCCTCAACCGCCGGACGAGTGAGGATGATCCGTTCGACCTCTTTGTTCTGAAGGGCCTGCACGGCCATGGCCACTGCCAACCAACTCTTACCGGTACCGGCGGGACCGATGCCGAAGGTGATGGTGTTCTCGGCGATGGCATCTATGTAGGTCTTCTGGCCAGCGGTCTTGGGACGGATCCGTCGGCCTTTGGTGGCCTTCAAGATGTCTGCGGTGAACACTTCCGACGGACGTTCGTCGGCCCGCACCATGTCTATGGTCCGCTCGAGCAGGGCCGGGTCGACCACCTGGTCGGCTTGGAGGAGCGTGACCAGTTCGCCAAAGACTCGACCGACCAGCTCAGCGCCGTCTCCGTCTATGCCGACCTCGTTGCCGCGCACGTGAATGCGCGCGCCGGGGAACGCGTCCTCGATCATCCGGAGCAGTTCATCCCGCTCTCCGAGCAGGGGACCCATGAGATGGTTGCCGGGGACATGGATCGTGAGTTGCGTGGTGGTCAAGATCGACTTTCTTTGGTTGGTGGGGACAGCGTAACGCCGTGCCCGTCAGACACCAGCGGGTTGAGGCCGCCGGGGCCGGGTAGGTTCCCGCCATGACCGCAGGTACCGGGGCCGATGATGTCGCGCTGGCCCGGCTGACCGACGACCAGCGGGCCGCCGATGCCGCCGAGGCCCGGCGCCGTGAGCAGTGGTTGCATCGCCAGGCCGCCGAGGGCGGCACCTTGGCCGGAGTACTGCGGGATCTCGCCGAACGAGGGCTTCTGGTGGCCGTGGCCACCTCCGCTGGACGTACGATTCGCGGGTCGGTGGTGACGGTGGGCTGCGATTTCGTCGGCCTTCGGGCCCTCCACGGCGAACGGGTGCTGATAGCCATGGCGGCCATCACCGCGTTGCGACCGGAACCGGCCTCGACGGCCACCTCGGGCGACCGAGCCGTGCCTGACGGAGCGTCACTGGGGGCAGTGCTCGCCGAACTGGCCACCGACGGCAGCCGAGTTTCGGTGCGCACCGACGACGGAGCGGCCATGGCCGGGCGGCTACGTGCCGTCGGGACCGACGTACTCACGATGCAAGGCGATGTCAGCTCCCTGACCTACATCCCTCTTGCCCGCGTGAACGACGTGGTTCTGGGCTAGGTGACTACGGGTTAACTGGACGCTTCGCCGACCGGCTTGGGAATGAGGTGCTCGAGCGAGCCCTTCTCGATGCGACTGCTCTCGATGAACTCATCGACATCGGTCTGCTTCAGGCGGATGACCCGCCCGAACCGGTAGCCGACGAGCTCGCCGTTGTCGATGAAGCGATACAACGTCCGCGTGGTGATACCGAGGTACTTGGCGGCGTCAGCGGTGCTGAGCCACTGAATTTGATTGGACATGCGGTCAGAGTAGCCCTCCTGATGCCTTTCATGGTGTACCCATCACCTTCTGCGCATCCCGTAGCCCGAAAGCGTGCAGTCGAGGCCAACAAGCGCACGATTGAACCCATGAAACGCTCGCTCATGTCTCGACCACCAGGGTCCGACTCGACAATAAGTCGGGTTTAGCGGGGAAGACCCGCGGGGATAGTCGAGCGGTGAGTGCGGGACTGGGGCGGGCCTGTATCTAACGAGACACCGCTAGACGAGCAAGTACCTCGATCCAATCCTCACGCAAACTTCGTGGTGCGTCGCTGATCTTCATGTACTCTCATGATTGTTCACGCCCTGACGGTGGTGAACCCGACCAGGAGGCAGTCCGCTGACGGACACGCTCGACCACACCGATCCCGCCACCGATGCCGTCCGCTCCGCAGCGGCGACGCGAACCAGACGTCGGACGATCCGTCCCCACCGAGGCCTGCCCGGTAGTCGAGCGGTGGTAGGTGGCCTCCTCGTCGCCATCGGTGCTCTCGGTACCTGGGCTGCGATCACGAGTGCCGGACGGAGCGACGAGGCCCGCTACGTGGTGGTCGACCGCCTCATCGCTCCCGGCCAGCGCATCCAGCCTGGCGATCTACACACCGTGGCCATGGACCTACCCGAAGGAATCCGTTCCGGGGCATTCACCGACCCCAATGATGTGGCTGAGTCGGTCGCCCTCGGGCCGATTGCCGCCGGTGAGCTCGTGCAAGCAGGATCAGTGGCCTCGTCGGATGCCGCTGAAGCGGCCGCCGAGCTCTCCTTCTCGGTAGAGACAGATTGGGCCGTGGCCGGCACCCTCCGGGTGGGCGACGTGATCGACGTCTTCGCCACCGACGACCGGGCAGCCACCACCATCACCACTCTGGTGCTCGACGACGTGGTCATCCGCAGGGTCAGCAAACCGGGCGATGACGGGCTCGGCGCGGACCGCAACCAGACCATCACCGTTGGCATCACGTCGCCCGATGCCGTTGTTGATGCAGTCACCGCAACCCGCACGGCAACGGTCACCGTGGTCCGCGTCACCGACCTGGCCGAGGGGGAACGGTGAACGAGGAACGCTACGTGGTGGTCGACCGCCTCATCGCTCCCGGCC
>JBDTBS010000300.1:0-8448 GCA_039924035.1 Aquihabitans sp.
CCGTTTTCGGTCGATGCACTCCACGTGGTCCCTGCGTTGCTGAGGACGGCCTCTGCCTCGAAGGTGCCGCCCACGATCTCGGCGCCGCCCTCGGTGACGGACTGGTCGAAGGTGCGTCCGCTGAGATCGCGGCCCTGGAACACGGCCACGCCGCCGTACTCACCGTCGGTGCAGCCGGTGGCCGAGACCGACAGTGCCTGACCGGCCAGAAGTTCGGTGCGGCTGATGGTCCTGGTCTGGGTGACCGGGCCGGTGCCGGGCTCGATGTCGAACGAAACGGGGTCGTAGGGCTCAGTCGTCTCTACGTCGTCGTACCAGGAGTAGGTGACGCATTCGGCCTCTATGACCGCGGGTGCTGAGTCGTCGACCCAGTCGGGCACGGTGAGCGTGGCTGGAGAGTCATCGAAGCCGAAGCTGATGCCGATGCCGGCCAGCAACTCGTTGGGGGCGGTACCCGAGATCAGCAGGACCCGGAGGTAACGGTCGACGTCACCGTCGAAGTCGGAGACGCAACTCGCCGATGAGGCCGTGACCTCGGTTCCCGGGGGACCGTTCGTCACCGACAGGACCAGGTCTTGATCGACGGCGGCAGCAGCAGCGGAGTGGCCACCCAGAACTAGAGCTGGTGCGAGGAGACCGGCAGCGAAGAGAACCGATCGGGTTCGACGGAGCATGTGGTGGTGCCTTTCGAGCGAAGGAACTTCGACGCCGTGGGAGGTGCGCCGGCATCTCGCCGCCTGCGCTCTCCTCGTCCGCCTGATCTGAGAACTATTGCACGAACTACCCGACGAACGCGGCTATTCGGCCCGCATCTATTCGGCCCGCATCGGGAAGCCGCCCTTGAGCAGCGTCAGCCGGGTGGCTACCAGGTGGTCTGGTCAGACCGGACCGAGACGTTGGAAGGCATCGGCCACCATGTCGGCGTAGGCCACGATGCCTTCCATGTTCGGGTGGGTGCGGTCGCTGTGGAGCAACCCGGGTTCGGCGGTGATGCGGGCGTTCCAGTCCATCACGGTCGTGTTGGGGTGGTCGGCGCTGATCTCTGCGAGCTTCTGATTGGTGGACGGAACCCAGGAACTGACCCCGACGGTGTTGACCAGTACCACCCGCCGGGCCGGGCCCAGAGCATCGAGAACGGCGAGAAGCGCGTCGACCGACTCTTCTGACTCCAGGCCCGCGTTGGTGCCGAAGTTGAGCACGACGGCCGGTCGCACCGTGCCAGCGTCGAGCCCGGCTTGGACCAGGCCTGGGGCATCGCGCCACTGGCGGTTCGGTTTGGCATCGATGAAGACCCCTGGGAACCGGTCGAACACTGCCGGCGCTGCGCCCGACATGACGGAGTCACCGAACCCGCTGATGAGATCACCCGACGGGACCGGCTGAGCTTCCGGCCATGCCGGTTCCAACTCCTCGGCCGGATCGGTGGTGGGAACTGGCTGAGTGGTGCCGCTCGGCTTCGGGTCTGGCGTAGCCGCGTTCTGGGCCGCGATCTCACGTTCGCCCTGCTCCACGGCGAGTTGAGCTGCTGACTTGTCGGGGGCGGTGATGGTGATGGCTGCCACCACGACCACGACGGTCAACGCCGGTATAGCGATGGCTGGGCGTCCCCATTGCAAGAAGGCACCTCGGAAGCCGTGGTGGCGGACCGGCATCTCGATCCAGCGGTAGGAGGCCTCGGTGAGGAGACCCGTGAGCAGCAGCGATGCGATCACCACCACCGCGGAGGGTTCGGACCCTGGAGCGGAGACCGGGGCCAGATCGGTGACGATCAGAATGACCGGCCAATGCCAGAGGTAGAGGCCGTAGGAACGGGTTCCGATCCACGGCAGGGGTTGGAGCTGCTGCAACGTGGAGAACGTGGTCGGGGGACCGGGCAGGCAGGCAACAGCCACCGCTGCCAGCAGCGATGCCAGGACGAAGCCGCCCCGGTAGGTGAAGGCACTGGTGCTGTCGACCTGCCAGAACATGATGGCCAACCCGATCAGAGCCACGAATCCGGGCCACCGGCGCAGTCTCAGCCACCGGCGCTTACCGAGTACGCCGACGTTGCCGTTGTAGGCCAAAGCGAGGGCGGCGCCGATCATCATGCCGGCCAGGTGGGTGTCGGTGCCGTAGTAGAGGCGGGTGGGGTTCGCCCCGGGATCGAAGCGGACGGCCATCATGGTGGCCGACACCGCTCCGATGGCGAGGGCCGTCCGCACCCGGGGCCGTGGCGTGTGGACGGCTCCCAGGATGGCGGTGAGGGCCAGGGGCCAGAACAGGTAGAACTGCTCCTCGACGGCCAGGGTCCAGAAAGTTACGAAGATGGTGGGGGACGAGGCGTTGAAATAGTCGGTGCCGGCGTGGATCTCCAGCCAGTTGGTGGAGAAGGTGAAGGCTCCGATGATTTGGCGACCGATGCCCACGAGCAGATCGCGGTTGACCAGTGCTGCCGCGATGACGCTGACGGCCACCACCGAGAACAGGGCGGGGAGTAGACGGCGGGCCCTACGCAACCAGAAGGCAGGAAAGTCGACCTTTCCGTCGCGGGCCCTCTCCCGTAACAACAAGGTGGTGATCAAGAAGCCGCTGATGACGAAGAAGACGTCGACGCCGAGGAACCCACCCGGTACCCGTTCAGGCCACAGGTGGAACGCGATTACGGCGACAACCGCGAAGGCGCGGATGCCGTCGAGGCCCGGGATGTGGCCGGTGACGTTCTCCGAGGCCTGGTATTGCGGGTGGTGCGAGCCCTGTTCCGGCATGGTCGACGAAGTTGCCCCTGAGCCGACCTCATCGGCCGGCGCCTGCGCCGTCGAACTCTGCATCGCCCTGCCCACCAGACGATCGTAGGCTCCGCATTGGTACTCCTCCGAAGCCAAGCGGGCTCCGCAGTCGCTGGCAGGCGTCGGTGGCAGCACTCGGCGATGTTGGTCGGTCAGGCTCGGGCCATGGAGCAGTCACCCATCGAATCGCTCAGTGCCGTGACTTTGGCGACCGTTGAAATGGCCGCAGCGGTGGACTTCTACGAGTCACTCGGATTCGCCCGCCCGCTGTCGGCGTGACCCTTGTGGCTCCCCGGTCGGCCTCGAAGGTGGCCGTCGGTTCTCAGAGCCAACCGTTGCGTCGGAAGAGCCGATAGAGGGCCAGGCAGCTGGACAGAATGAGCCCGATCACCAGGAAATAGCCGTACTTCCAGTCCAGCTCAGGCATGTTGCCGAAGTTCATCCCGTAGATGCCGGCCACCGCGGTGGGGAGCAGACCGATGGCCGCCCATGCCGAGATCTTGCGCATGTCTTCGTTCTGGCGGACCGAGATCTCGCTCTGGCGCACCCCGAGGCGGGCCAGGTCGGCTTGCAACACGTCGGAGAGCAGGCGGTCGTGAGACTCGATCGAGTCGATTGCTCGCAAGAGGTGATCGTGCACATCTCGGAAGAACGGCGCCGCGTCAGCGTCGACCAGCGGCACGTTGCGTTCGGCCAACCGCTGCATGGGAACCGCCAGCGGGAACACCGCCCTGCGGAACTGGGCGATCTCCCGTTTGAGCTTGTAGATCCGTTCGGCGTGGCCGTCCTCGCTGGTGCCGAAAACCTGGATCTCGATCTCGTCCACGTCGTCGTTGATCAGGTCGATGGTCTCCTCGTAGCCGTCGACCACCAGGTCTGCGGCCCGGTAGAGCACGGCCGTGGGTCCGAGCTCCAGTAGCGCAGACCCGGCGTCGAGTTCGTCACGAACCCGGGTGAGGACCTCGCTGGCCCCGTGGCGGACGCTGACCACGAAGCCTTCACCGATGAACAGGGCCAGTTCGGTCACCTCCACCATCTCGTCGTGGTCCACATAGCGGACGGGCTTCAACACCACGAAGAGCACGTCGCCGTAGACCTCGAGCTTCGGCCGCTGGTGGGCCTTCACCGCGTCTTCCACCGCCAACGCGGGCAGGTCGAAGCTCTGGGCCACTTCGGCGATCTCCGCGGCGGTGGGTTGCTGGAGACCGATCCATACGAAACCCTCGCTGGCCCGGGCGGCTTCGGCCGCGTCGCTCAAGGCGATGCGACCGGGTCGCCGATTACCGTGTTCGTACAGTGCGCAGTCGCCGATCTTGGCTTCGGCGCCCACCGGCTTGGCCTCGTCGAGTGGTTGGTCGTCGATGCCTGACACGATTGGCACCCTACGGCTCCTTTCCGGTTGGGATGGTTCCGTCATTCCGGTAGTCGCCAGAATGGACCACCCGTGCACCCGAGGGAGCCCTCAATGCCATATGCAGCATCAACCGACCCGGTCGAACGAAGGAAGATGGCTGCAGACGGGCTCCGTGTGCTCATAGAAGGCAACCGGCGGTTCGTCGACGGCGACATGTTGGTCCACTCGGTATCGCCGGCCATGCGCATACAGCACCTCCAGGTACAGGAGCCGATCGCCGTCGTGCTCGGGTGCGTCGACTCCCGGGTTCCCCCTGAGGTAGTCCTCGACCAGGGCGTAGGCGACATTCTCACCGTGCGCACCGCCGGTCAGGCCCTTTCCGGGGTGGCACTTGGCAGCCTCGAGTTCGGCGTGCGGGCCCTCGGTGTGCCGCTGATGGTGGTGCTCGGTCACACCAACTGCGGTGCCGTCCTCGCTGCCATCGAGGGCGAGAACATAACCGGTTACCTCGGTGAGTTGATCGGTGAGGTGGCGGTGCGGCTGGTCGACCTGGTCGGTGACGACCCAGTGAAGGCCACCGGTGGCAACCTCCAGGCCACCGTCGACACTCTTCGGGCCCTCGGGAGCCTGGAGTACGAAGGCCACGATGCCTACGTGGTCGGGGTCCTCTACGACATGGCCAGCGGCAAGATCACCGTCGAAGACGACGCCGGCCTTCTCAGCGACTGAAAGCTGTCCCGATCCGATGGGCCATAGCAACGAGGCTGTCGAGCGGCGTCGTTGATGCCCGCGAAGGAGGTCGCCGGTCAGGTCGTGATTCCGGATGGGCAGCGAGTAATAGGCGCGACGGTCCATGGCTCCATTCGTCAACCAGGCTTCGATCTCGCGGTGTTCTTCTTCCAGAGCGTCGCAGCTCTCGGCGGAGAGATCACCGGTGCACTTTTGTGGAGGTCAAATCGCCCAACGGTCGGCTTTGCTAACGTCCTTGCCTCCTTCAGTCATCCATCGTTCTTCTGTTTCCCCGGTCGCTCGATGGCGCCTGGCCTATTTTGAGTGGAAGGTCGCTTTATGAAGACTCGCATGTTCACCGCCGCAGCTGTGGTTTCGTTGCTTGCCCTGCTTGGAGCCTGCTCCTCGTCGTCGGATGCCAGTAAGCCGGCTGCTGACGACTCGAAACAAGACTCGAAGGCGAGCAGCAAGGGGGACACCCCTCCAGGTGATACCGAAGAGTGCGAGGCCGTTTACCAACTCATTCTGGAACTTGGGAGCCTGCAGGGTGAGAATGCGCCTTTCAACCCCAACAGCGCGTACTCCGACGAGTACATCGAAGGCATCTTCGAACCGGCCGAGGCCGTACTCGACACCCTTCCTGCCGATTTCCAAGCCGCGCTCCCCGACCTCAAAGAAGTAGCACTTTCGTCGGTCGGACCCGAGATCACCGACGAAGAGGTGATCGCTGTGTGGGCCGATCAGTCGAATAGGGAACTGCTCCTCTTGGCCGTCGACACGACTCGGTCGGTGTGCGGGTTTCCTGACGATTTCATGATGGCGAAGTACCCAGACTCCGGTTCGAACTGACGCACCGCTCACCGTCGCTCAGAACGCACGAAGCCCCAGGCCAGAAACTTGCTCTGACCTGGGGCTTCTTTTATGGAGCGGGTGAGGGGAATCGAACCCCCGTCATCAGATTGGAAATCTGAGGCTCTGCCATTGAGCTACACCCGCAGGAGCAGGAACCGTACCCTCCGAGCTTGGCTCGGCGACAACACGGCCCTGCCTACGGAGTCTCAGTCACCGTTCCGTAGCCGTGGTACTGCAGCGTTCCGTTCTGGAACGTCTGGAAGCGCCCGCCGACGGTACCTGGCGGATCCAGATCGGAGGTGGGGTAGCCGAGTGCTCCGGTGGGGCCACCCCGCGAGAGGTAGTAGGTGACCATGGACCCGTGTACCTGGAAGGCGCCGAGCGCGTTGGTACCGTAGATGTGGCCTCGCTCGAACGTCGCCCAGGTGCCGATGCCGTCGCCGACAGGGCGAGCAGAGCTTCGCGGGTAGCCCAGATGGCCACCGGGACCGCCGTTGGCCAGATAGCGGTCGAGCACTTTGCCGTAGAGGCCGCGGGCGTTGGTCCTCGGCGAATACCAAATCCGTCCGCCCTCGAACTGTTGGACCTTGCCAATGCCATCGCCCACTAGGTCCAGGTCGCCCAACGGGTACCCGTAGGTTCCGTGCACGCCTCCGTAGGCTTCGTGCAACGCGTAGACGCCGCCGTGGATCTCCACCACGCGGCCATCGACGGAGTAGATGCGACCGGTGGAGAAGTTCTGGTAGTCGCTGCGGTTGTCACCGGATCGACGGACGTTTGCAACCGGATACCCGAGGAAGCCATAGATACCTTGGAGTTGCTCATGCTTGGTGAAGAACGGACCCACGATGGTGAATGTGCCGGTGCCGCGGCGGTCGTAGTAGAGCCGGCCTCGCTCGAGGTTGGTGTAGCGCCAACGCCCGTTGCCGCTGGTGCGGGTGTCGGCGATGGGGTAGCCCACGGCTTCGACGCCACCGGCCCGGCGGTATTCGGTGAGCAGTCCGCCGTGGACCTCGTAGGCGCCGGTGGTGGCCGTCCAGTAGATGTTGCCGCCCTGGTAAGAGGCGAAGCGGCCCCGTCCGTCGCGGATCTCCCGCTCGGTGGCGGTGACTCGTCCGAGGAACCCTCGAGCCCCGCCGAGGGCGTCGTACTTCTGACTGATCGGAGTGCCGCACTCCTTGGAGAGACAAGGGGCCCCGTGGTCGACGGTGCGGTTGTCGGTGCGTGAGGTGGTGGTGCAGCTCGGGTCGTACTTCCAAGGCACGGTGCAGGTGGCCACCCGGCACACGACCGGCCCGTAGCAGGCGATCTCGGTGTGGCACTGGCCGTAGCGGAACTGGGCGCAGCAGGTGCGGCGACCATCGCAGGATCCGCCGGCGCAGCGACATGAGCACTGGGTGGGGCAGGTGGCGTTGCAGTCGATGATGTAGCGGGCCGACCCGCAGCAGTAGGCGGCATTGTCGGCCTTCCACCAGCCGGCGACGAAGCTGCCGGGGGGACAGGCGTTGGCACCGTTGTTGATGGTGCAGCAGAAGGCTGTCCACCCATCGGTGCAGGTGCCGCACAGGTAGCCGTAGGCCGAGTTCGGCTTCATGATGAAGTCGATGGGACCCACGGCCAAGGCCGAACCGATCACCGCGGTTCGGGTGAGGAACGAGCGCCGTGACGTGTTGGAGCCTCCGAGGCGGGTCGACACTCGGTGGACCAAGCGTTGGGCGAAGCTGCCGTCGGCGATCGGGTCGGTCGACGACGGGTTCGGTGACGACGGATCGCGATGAACGCCGACGTCGACGAGGTCGACGGTGGCGGTGTTGCTGCCCGAGCGGGATCGGGGACGGAAGGGGAGCGTCATCGCGGTTGGATCCTCGTGGCGGAGAGCGTGGCTTGCGCCTGGGGGAGCAGACGAGCGGCATTCGACTGACGGCCGAGCACGGTGTAGCAGCAGAAGGCCCGGTTGGCCACGGTGAAGAACACCTGGCAGCCAGCCTGGTCGGGCAGTGCTCGCTGGAGGGCGTTGGCGCCGAACATGTTGGGGGTGAGGTTGGTGGGTATGCCCCTGTGGGCGAAGAGTGCGGTACCCACGCATTCGGGGCCGTATTCGGCCAGGACCACCAGGACGTCTTGGTCGGTCATGACATCGACGGCTCCGGAACCGAAGTCGCCTCGGCGTTCGGGGAGAGGGAAGTTGCCGAGGTGGGCCACGGGCCATGCCGTCTCCCCGGGGTTGCCGACGGGCCCGGCCTGGTCGGCGCCTATGCGGCTTTCGAGCAGGGTTGGCGAGGAGCGGACGGAGATTCGTCCCTCCCAGCCGGCGGGTAGATCGGTCTCGATGCCGTGCGATTGCAGTTTCATGACGGTCTCATCATCGCGAATCTGGGCCGTCGCCGCGGCCATCCGGTTTGGGTTCGAACAGATCGGAGAGGTCCGTGAGCTCCAGGGGCGGTCCATCGAGGGGTCCAGCGGCCTCCACCGAGTAGAGGCTGGGGTCGCCAGGTTGAACTCCAGCGGTGAAGAGTTCTTGGTCGATGCGAGCTTCCCGTTCGGCGTCGGCATCGGGTTTGGTCACCGCGGAACCGGCCAACTGCGACTGAAGTGACCCGTCATCGCTGGCCTGTGACAGCAGGGACTGCACCTGCTCCCAGTCGGGTCCGGTGCCCTCGCCTCGCACGCGTCCGCTGGGACCGTGGACCTGGACGAAGTAGGGCGACCCGGGGACGTCGTAGTCGGTGAAGGCCGCGGTGGACATGA
>JBDTBS010000301.1:0-2896 GCA_039924035.1 Aquihabitans sp.
TTCGTAATTGTCCGACAGGCTGACCACCATTCCCGTCACGAAACCGAGGTATCCACACATGTCCACCGTTGATCTCACCGCCGCCACGTTCCCCGACACAGTTGCTGGCGACGGCATCGTGCTCGTCGATTGGTGGGCGTCTTGGTGTGGCCCGTGCCAGAGCTTCGCTCCCGTCTACGAAGAGGCATCGGAGAAGCACCCCGACATCGTTTTCGGCAAGGTCGACACCGAAGCCGAACAGGACCTGGCGGGCGGGTTCGGCATCCAGTCGATCCCCACGCTCATGCTCTTCCGCGAAGGCATCCTCGTCTTCTCTCAGGCCGGGGCCCTTCCCGCTGCCGCGCTCGAAGACATAATCAGTCAGGCCAAGGCCCTCGACATGGACGACATCCGCGCCAAGGTCGCAGCCGAGACCGAGAAGACCTCTGAGGCCGAGAAGTCCTCATGATCTGTTCGGCCAGCCGTTACCTCATGGTGGCCTGGGTCGTCGGCGTGGTGGCGGCCAGCGTCACCGGTAGTGAAACCCTGGCGTGGGCGGCGGCTGCGGTCGCTGTCGCGCTTACCTATGCCGTCACCCGGTGGGGTCCGCAACGGTTCCGAGCCACGGGCTGCGCGGTACCTAGCTCTGCGGGGGCAACAGATCGGGTGCATCGCCGTCGGGAACCGGTGGCGGTGGAGACTCAGTGATGCAGGGTCAGGTCGGGCGCCGGGTCTGTCGTGGGCTCTGTTCACCGGCTTGTCCATCGCGGCATACACCCTGTCGGACTCCCATGGTGCCCGCCTTTCGGCCAGCGGCGTCAGCTACGGCATCGCCCTGACCGTCGGGGTGGCCATCGCCGTGTCGGCAGCTGGAATCGTCCAGGGACAAGGCTCCGCTCTCGTGTCGGCCGGCTGACGGTTCCCGGTACACGCAGAGTTGCACTAGGCGGAGCCACCTCATTGTCGGTCGGGTCACCTCATCTGGCTCAGGTCGCTACCGTGACCATCGTCACGTGCTTGGTACCTGGAGGTTCCAATGAAGGTCGCACTCACCGTCAACGACTTCATCGACCGGGCGGCTTCCGTCTACGGCGACCGCATCGGATTGGTCGACGAACCCGACCAGCCGGCGGAGTCGTGGGGTGCGCTCACCTTCACCCAGATCGCCGAACGAGCCCGAGCGCAGGCTGCTGGCCTCGATGCACTAGGCATCGGCCAGGGCGAGCGGGTGGCCATGGTGTCGCACAACTCGGCCCGGCTGGTCACCTCGTTCTTCGGGGTGTCGGGCTATGGCCGGATCCTCGTGCCGGTCAACTTTCGGCTGTCGGCCTCAGAGGTGTCATACATCGTCGAGCATTGCGGAGCCTCGGTGTTGCTGGTCGACCCGGAGGTGGCCGACGCGCTGGCTGATGTCGAGTGCGCCAAGAAGTTCGTGATCGGTGCCGAATCCGACGAGGAGCTCTATCGGTTCGGCGTCGACCCTGAGCCGTGGCAGACCCCCGACGAAGACCTTGCCGCCACCATCAACTACACGTCGGGGACCACCGCTCGCCCCAAGGGCGTGCAGCTCACGCACCGCAACGTCTGGCTCAATGCCACCACCTTCGGCTGGCACGCCACCATCACCGACCGCGACGTCTACCTCCACACGCTGCCCATGTTCCACTGCAACGGTTGGGGCATGCCCTACGCCACCATGGGCATGGGGGCCAAGCAGGTCGTGCTGCGCAAGGTGGACGGCGCCGAGATCCTCCGACGCGTCGACGAGCACGGTGTCACCATCCTCTGTGGAGCGCCGGCGGTGGTCAACATGGTCCTCGATGCTGCTGCCAGTTGGGACGGCCCCATCCCCGGCCGTGGCCGCACCCGGATCGTGGTGGCCGGCGCCCCGCCACCCAGCAGCACCATCGAACGGGTGGAAGCCGAGCTCGGCTGGGAGTTCATCCAGATCTACGGGCTCACCGAGACGGCGCCACTGCTCACCATGAGTCGGAACCGGTCCGAGTGGGACAACCTCCCCGCCGACGAACGGGCCCGCAAGCTGATGCGGGCCGGTGCTCCTGCGATAGGAGCTCGCATGGCGACCGACGACCAGGGCGAAGTGCTGGCCCGGTCCAACGTGATCATGGACGGATACTGGGAGCAGCCCGCTGAGACCGCCGATGCCATGCGCGGTGGCTGGTTCCACACCGGCGACGGTGGCTACATCGACGACGAGGGCTACGTGGTCATCTCAGATCGCAAGAAGGACGTGATCATCACCGGCGGCGAGAACGTGTCGTCGATCGAGGTGGAAGATGCTGTGTTCAGTCACCCCGCAGTCAGCGAGGTGGCCGTCATCGGAACCCCCGACGAGAAGTGGGGCGAGGTGGTCACCGCTCTAGTGGTGCTCACGCCGGGATCTGAGCTGACCTCCGAGGAGCTCATCGCCCACGTTCGCACCAAGCTGGCCGGCTACAAGTGCCCCAAGCGGGTGGAATTCCGCGACGAGCTGGCTCGCACTGCCACCGGCAAGCTGCAGAAGTTCAAGCTTCGGCGGCCCTATTGGGATGGCCTGGATCGGGCCGTGAACTGACGACCTGGGTCAGAAGATGTCGGGCTCGCGGAACATCAGGCTGATCCGCGGGCCAGCGTTGGCCATCTTGGGGATGGCGTGATCGAAGGTCCGCTGGCAGGTACCGCCCATCACCAGCAGGTCGCCGGGACCGACCACCACCCGGGTGGACGGGCCGCCTCCACGAGCGCGCAGCATGAAGCGACGGGGAGCACCGAGCGACACGATGGCCACCACCGTGGTGTCGGCCACCCGTCCGGAGTTGTCGCCGTGCCAGGCCACCGAGTCTTGACCGTTCCGGTACCAGTTGGCGTTGACCGACCGGAGGTCGAGTCCGTAGCGAAGTGAGAGGGCACGGCCCAG
>JBDTBS010000302.1:0-9139 GCA_039924035.1 Aquihabitans sp.
TCCGCCCACCCGGATCTCACCATCGAGCGCCGGCAGCAGGCCCGAGACGGTGAGCAGGGTGGTGGTCTTGCCGGCGCCGTTGGCCCCGAGCAGCGCGACCACCTCACCGGAGGCCACGGTGAGGTCGACGTCGCGAATGACGGGGATTCCCTCATAGCCGGCGGTGACCCCCTGCAGGGCCAGTAGTGGTGCGGGGTCGGCGGTCATCGGTCGGTGCTCTGCTGGCCCAGGTAGGCGGCGATGACCAGAGGATCGGCCCGGAGCTCCGCCGGGGGACCACTGGCGATGATCCGACCGAAGTCGAGGACGTGCAGCGTGTCGCACACACCCATCACCAGGGACATGTCGTGTTCGACGAGCAGTACGGCGGTCCCCATCTCGGGCAGGCGCCGAAGGACAGTGGCCAACTCCTTGGTTTCGCCTGGGTCGAGCCCGGCCGCAGGCTCGTCCAGCAGCACCAGCTTCGGTCGGGCAGCAACGGCTCGAGCCAGGACCACGAGGTGACGCTGACCGTTGGAGAGCTCGCTCGGTGACCGGTGGGCGTGGGCGGTGAGTCCGAAGGTATCCAGCAGGACTTCGCTGCCGTCGTCCTGAGGGGATTTTGGCCAGAACAGATCAGTGACAGTGGAGCGCCAGGTGGGGGTGACCGCGGCCACCGAGAGGTTCTCCCGCACGGTGAGGTCGTCGAAGAGCTCGAGTGACTGAAAGGTACGGACGAGGCCCAGCCTGACCCGGTCGTGGGGGCGAAGGTGCTCCACCTGCCGGTCGGCGAACGTGATGCGTCCGCTGTCGTTGGGGGTGAAACCGCTGACGGCATCGATGAAGGTGGTCTTGCCGGCCCCGTTGGGCCCGATCAGTCCGCTGATGCTCCCCGAGGCAACGGTCAGGTTCACGGCATCGAGGGCCACGACGCCACCGTGGCGCACGGTGAGCGCATGCACGTTCAGGAGCATCGTCTCGCCGGGTCGAGCGGTCATCGTGGCGTCACCGATGCGGCGGCGTTCGATGGGGGCGCGGTCCGAGGACGTAGCCGACCCACCAGGTTGCGGAAGATCCCGGTGATCCCTTCGGGAGCGGCGATGGCGGTGACGATCAGCGCCAAACCACTGATGGCGAACACGTAGGTGCCGGCCTCTCCGTCTGATTGGGCGTTCATGAACGTGGTGAACAGCCCGGCCTGAGCCAGCATCCCTGCCACCAGTGCGCCGCTGATGCTCGACACGCCGGCCAGATAGGTGAGCGCCAAAGCCACGAGAGCACCGATCACCATGAACGATGTGGTCGACAGGGTGGTGTTGGCATAGGCGGTGAGCACTCCGGCTAGCCCAGCCAGGAAGGACGAGACGGCAAAGGCCCCGAGCTTGGCCCGGGTCACATCGATACCGGCGGCGGCCGCAGCGCGTTCGTTGGCTCGCACAGCCAGCCAACGCAGACCGGTCTGGTTGCGTCGAAGGTTGGCCACCGCGACGGCACACAGGGCCAGAACCACCAGCACGGTCAGCCCGAAGGCCGGCCGGAAGTTGTCGACACCGGGGGCATCGACGCGCAGGTCCAGGCCGAACAGGGTGGGGGGAGGGGCTGACGCTCCGCCCGCGCCGCCCGAAAGCGATGGGCTGGCCAATACGAGGGCCTCTATGGCAACGGCCATGGCCAAGGTGGCCACCGCCAAGCTCATGCCTCGGACACGGGTGGCCGGCCAGGCCACGATGATGCCGACGACGGTAGCGATCGACGCCGCCAGCACGGCGGCGATCGGAAACGGAACCCTGGCGTCGGCCAACTGGATCACGCTGAACCCGGCCACTCCGGCGAAGGCCAGTTGGGCGAGTGAGATCTGTCCGCTGTAGCCGGTGACGACCACGATGGAGAGCGACATCAGAGCGGCGATCATCGTCACGATCAACGCCTGCCGGTAGCCGGTGCCGAGGCTGAACAGGCCGATGGCCACCGCCGCTCCCAGGACCAGGGTCCACATCGCCACCCGTTGGGGGCGGGGCGATGGCGGTAGTTGTCGCCCAGAAATGGTGGCCCGGTCGGGCAACGGGTTGCCGGTGCGGAACAACACGACGAAGATGAGCAGGACCGGCACCGCAGCCTGCAGGCCGGTGGTTGGTAGCCAGGCTGGGATCCACGTGGTGTCGGGCCGCACGGCATAGCCGAAGATCAGCGATTGGACCATGCCGATTCCGAGCCCGCCGATGGTGGCAATGGCGAACGAGCTCAAGCGGCCGAGCAGAGCTGCAGCCAATGCGGGGACCACCAACAACGGGGTGGTGGTGGGGTCGATTCCGGAGATGGGCTCGATGAGGACCACGGCCACGCCGGCCAACATTGCGGCCAGGGCCCAGCTGACGGCGCCTACCCGGTCTGGGGAGATTCCCAGGAGAAGAGCGCCCTTCTCGTTGCTCGCTGCGGCGCGGGTGGTAAGACCAAATCTGGTGTAGCGGAACACCGCCCCCAACATCAGGGCCACCACGACAACGCCGAAGGCCAGCAATACCCGGTTGAGCGTCACGTTCGTGCCGAGCAGCCGAAGCGGCTGTTCGGGAAGGATCGACCGACGGGCGGTGACGCTGGCCCCGGCCACCGGAAAGCGCAGGCGCACGATCTCGGTGATGTACAGGTAGAGCCCGAGCGACGCGACCACGCGGGCTAGTGCGGGGGCCTGCCGCAGCGGTCGGAACACCAGCCCGTACACGAGCAGCCCGACCAGGGCGGCCAAGATGAGCGCGACGACGAGCGAACTGATCAGGGTCGGGCGGGTCAACAGATGGATGCGGTCCGGGAGTCCGAGGATGGGAAGGACTAGATCACCGGTGGCTCGGAATTCGAAGTACGCATAGGCCACGTACATGCCCATGGCGGCATGGGCGAAGTTGACCACCCCAGAGCTTCGGTGGGTCAGGACCAGCCCGAGCGCCAGAGACGCCACCACGGCCCCGCCACCCAACCCCGATAGGAGGTAGCCGAGGTACGCGCTCATTTGCTCACGGGCGCGTTGCCTTGGGGCAAGGACGCCTGGGGGTCGAGGTTCTCAACCGGCGTAGATGGCGCCGACATCGATCCAGTCGCTGACCTGACCAAGCTCTCCGTCCTTGACCTGGCCCAGGATCTGCTGGGGGGAGCACATGGCGGGCAGGCCTTCGAGCTGTTGCTGGTCGCAGGTGTAATCGTGGCCCATGAAGCTGGGGGCATCGACCTTGGCCTCGAACGTGGTGGTGATGGCCTCGGCGGTGATGCCATCGGCGCCCAGCTCTCGGAGTACTACATACAGGTTCATCAGCGACCGGAAGGATACGGTGCCAGCCCCGATGGGGTTCAGGCCGTCGCCATATTCGTTGACCACGGCGCTGTAGAAGGTGGTGTCGGGGGTCGGGTCGCTCTGGTCGATGGGCCCTTCGACGTTGAAGTAGGCCCCCTCAGAAGCATCGGGGTCCACGCTGTCGATGATGGCGGGAGCGGCGCAGGCCCCCACGTAGAAGATGGCGGCGTCGGTGCCGGAGGCATGGAGGGCATCCATGGCCGGCTTGCAAGCAGTGTCGGCGGCTAGGACGATGATGGCATCGGGATCGGCCGAGACAGCAGCGTTGGCCTGTGAGCTCAAGTCGGTGGCCACGATCGGGTACGGGACCATCTGGGTCTCGACCCCATGACGAGCGGCGACGGTCTCCGCGTACTCCGCTCCCTGGACGATGGGCCCGAACTCGCCGTAGAGAATGGCGATCCTCTCGGCCTTCAGCTCGGTCGATGCGTACTCGGCGAAGGCGATGGCCGCTCCCCATGTGCCACCGCTGAACTGGAAGGAGTTGGCGTTCTCGACCGACTGGGCGCTGACGGGGATGCCGCCCACGAAAGGAATGTTGTTGGCTTCCAAGGTGTCGACGCCGTTGCCGAAGATGTCGATGCCGCCGAGAACGACGGGCATGGCGGCTTCGCTGAACTGCTGAGCGCAGGTGGTGGAGCCTTCGGGAGAGAACTTGGTGTTGCACACCTCGAGCTCGATCGGTCGGCCGTCCACGCCCCCGAGCTGTTCGTTGATGAAGGCAATGCCTGCGTTCGCGGCGGCGCTCAGTTCGGGAAAGGAGCCTGCCGGAGTGTTCTCCTGGTTGATCATGCCGAGCTTGATCGGTTCGCCGGTGGCCTTGGTGGTCTCGGTGGGGACGAGATCTCCCAAGGTGGAGGCCCGAGCGCAGGCCAGTAGGTCGGTGGTGCAGTCGATGTCGGCCTCGGTGTCGACCGTGGAAATGGTTGCTTCTGGTTCGGCTTCGCTGCAACCGGAGACGGCCAGCGCCGCCACCGCGATAACAGCCATCCACCGCGTAGCTCTGCGCACCGACGTCCCCTGACGTGTTCGTGTTGGTTCCTTGGTGAACAACACTCACCGAGGTCGGACGCTAATCCAATCGTTGCACTGGCGGACTCGGTGGGTGCTGCTCAGCAAGGTCGACCTACTTGGGGATCGAGTGCACGCTTTCACCAGGGAGCTGTCGAAGGGTTACGACAAGCGGTTTCGATGCGGTTTGGCAGGGTGACCGCGGTCTGGACCGTGGGCCGAGAGAGCTTTCCCGAGTCCGTCAGGAGTCGGGCGCGTAGCCGCGCAACACCCGATCTATGACCTCGTCCACCAGGGCATCCTCTAGTTCTTTGGTAAGCCCGAACCCGAGTTGGCACACCGTTGCCACGCCGTGGACAGCGCTCCAGAGGGTGAGGGCGACGAGTAGCGGATCAGCGGCCTCGATCGCTCCGCTGTCGATGGCGGCAACCACGGCCTCGGCGGCCGCGCCGAACACCTTGGTGGCCGCGGGGAGCTCGACGCCCTGCGGTAGTCCGCTGGCATCACCGAGATCTGGAGCGAAGAGGAACATCACCCGGAACAGCTCGGGGTTCTCGCGGGCCTGGTTGGCGTAGGCCCGGTTGAGAGCGCGGATGCGGTCCAGAGGGTCGTCGGCCTCGATGGCATCGAAGCGGGACTGGAGGCAACTGAACTCGTCTTCGGCCAGTGCTCGGAGAAGATCTGCCTTGTCCTCGAAGTGGCCGTAGAGCGCCGGAGCAGTGACGCCGAGGCGACTGGCCAGGCGTCGGAGGGTCAGCTGATCCAGACCATCTTCAGAGATCAGCGCTCGCGTGTTGGCGATGATGGCCTCGCGTTGCAGGGGTGCCCGTTCAGTGCTCGCCACCGTCGCATGGTATCGGCCGCCCCTACCTGCCAACGCTGTCCTCCTGGTGAAGGTCAGGAGTCGGCGACGGTGAACTTCACCCGGTTGCCGTCGCCGATCATGCCCGGCTTGCAGGCCACCTCGAACGTTCCTGGCGCCGCTTGCACCGTGAGCTCGCGGGTGATCCCGGGGCCTATGTTCTCGACCTCGCCAACGATCGTCTTGCCACCTTCGCTCTCGAAGTGCAGCTCGGTGATCTTGGTGCCCTTGTTGGTGATCTCGAACACGACGGTTCCGCGTGATACCTCGTCTGTCGACAGCAAGCACTCGTCGTCTGTGCTCGTCACCTTCACGATGCCGCCACCGCCGGTTCCCGAGCCCGAGGCTTCGTTCTTGTCGGTGCAGGCTGCCAAGGGGATCAGCAGGACGGATGCGGCCAGGAACGGCAGGGTGCGCCAGGTCATCGGAGTTCTCCAACAGGTTGAGATGCCATCTCGGGAGCTTCTGCAGCCCTCGGAACGGGGGACGTGGTCGGCTTCCGCACCGTGCGGAAGAACAGGTAGAGCACGGGGACGAGGTAGAGCGTCCACACGACGAGCTGGAGCCAGGTGGTCACCGGGTTGAAGTTGACGGTGCCCTTGAGCACGGTGCCGTACCAACTACTCGGTGGGATCTGGGCGGACACGTCGAAGGCAATGTTGTGGAGCCCTGGAAGCACGCCACCTTCTTGGAGGTCGTGTACCCCATAGGACAGGACGCCGGCGGCGATGACCACCAGGATGGCACCGGTGTAGGTGAAGAACTTCGCCATGTTGATGCGCACGGCACCGCGGTAGATCAGGACTCCGAGCACGGTGGCCGTGATGAGCCCGAGGATGGCCCCTACCAGCGGTTCCGTCGTCTGGCCGGTTGCCTGGGCCGCCGCCCACAGGAACAGCGCCGTTTCTAGGCCCTCACGTCCGACGGCGAGCACTGCGATGAGGACCAGGGCGGCCGCACCCCCTTCGGCAGCGACGGCCATTCGCGACTCGAGTTCACCCTTGAGCGAGCGGGCCGTGCGAGCCATCCAGAAGATCATCCAGGTGACGAAGGTGACGGCGAGGATCGAGAGCGTGCCGCCAAGGATCTCCTGAGCCTCGAAACTGAGGTCGCGAGGCCCATAGGTCAGGAGGGCGCCGAACCCGACCGACACGGCGATCGCGATCACAACACCGGTCCAGATCCAGGGCAGGAGGTCGCGGCGACCCGACTTGACCAGGTAGGCGACGAGGATGCCGACCACCAGCGCGGCCTCCAGCCCTTCGCGCAGACCGATGAGATAGTTGGCGAACATCAGGTGCTCAAGGGTCGAGGGTCAACGACAAGCTTCATCAAGTATGAAACCTACACTTACGTCCGGTGGTAACGCCACCTAACATCACGGTGGCCTTTGCCGATGCTGAACTGGATGCCGAATCGCTGCAAGCCACACCGGAGCGACGAGATCAGACGTGTGTCGAGGTATCGGGCACCCGACACGCCGGGGTTGCTGGACGTCGCCGGGCCGCTCAGGGGTCGTCGGTGATGAGGCTGGCATCGACGGAGACGACGCCGTTGAGCAGCATGAGAGCCTCGACCGCTTCAGTGAAGGAAGATCGTCCCTCGATCGACAGGCCCACCTGGACGTTCGGTCCATCTGGGGCACGGTTGACCCTGATGTCGGTCACCGAGAAACCCTGCCCGGTCAACGTGCCGAGGACATCGCGCAAGATGCCCCGGCCGTCCTCGTAGGTGACGAGAACGCCGGTGGGGCGGTTCGGCGATGCCGCGGTGGCCAAGGGCTCAGCGAACCGGAAGCCGAGCACGATCAGGAAGTGGGCGACGGCCCCGGCCACCGCGAGCACGTAGAGCCCGGCCCCGCAGGCCATGCCGATCATGGCCGACATCCACACGACCGCGGCTGTGGTGAGGCCCCGTACCGAACCCCTGCGCACGAAGATGATGCCGGCGCCGATGAAGCCGACGCCCGAAACGATCTGAGCGGCCACCCGTGAGGGGTCGAGGCTCACACCCACCTGATCGGTCATGTCCGCGAACCCGTACTTGGACACCATCATGGCAATCGCGGCGCCGAGGCCCACGAGGGTGTGGGTGCGGAGTCCAGCGCTCTTCTGGCGGGCTTCGCGTTCGAACCCGATCAAGAAGCACAAGACCAGCGTTAGCGCCAAGCGGGCGACGAGGTCGGAGTTGGTCAGCATCGACCTCTACACCTACACCGTTCTGCCCCCGCTGAGGCGGATTGCGGGCGCGGAGGTTCATGTGCCAGATGGTTCCGGCGGGCCGATGTCTGCCCACCATCGGAAATACGATCGGAAATACGATCGCTCCATCTCTAAAAAAAACAGATGTTGACGCTACTGTTCGACGAGCGTACCTTGGGACTGAAGTCACACCCACGTGTCGGGAACTACCACGTCAACCGATGTATCGGCTCCCGCTCGCAGCACTCGGCCATCGCCGAGCAGAGAACGGAGACCACCATGAGGAAGTTCTCGGTCCGCCCCACGCTCACCCTGAAGGGGCGTACGTTCAAAGGCCCTCGCGGGTGGTCTGGCAAGCCCACGCACCCCCCGCTCACCGACATTCCGATAGCGGCCTACATCTTGGCCGCGGTGTTCGATGTCATCTCGGTGTTCGGCGGCGACGACAAGGGGTGGGCTCGCGACTTCTGGCATGCCGGTACCTTCGTGTTCGTCGGTGGGGTGGTGGTGTCGGTGTTGGCCGCTCTGACCGGACTGGCCGATGCGAAGACGTCATCGGAGGCCGGCACACAGGCCCGACGCACCATCAACACCCATGCCGCGATCATGATCGCCGTCACCGTGCTGGCGTTGGTCAACACGGTTCTGCGGCTCAACGCCTACAACACAGAGCTATCCACGCCGGTCGGGATCATGATCTTGTCCGTGGTGGTCGCGGCTCTGGTGTCGGTGGGAGCCAGCTTCGGCGGAACCTTGGTCTTCGACTACGGATTCAACGTCGAGACGGCGGGGGATCACCCCGTGTGGCACAAGTCCGAGACCGATGTGATGCCTGGGCAGCACGGCGACGACGCCTCGTGATCGCACCCGGCATCGGCTCCGCTGACCGTGAGTGGCCAGCGCCCGGCTTGATCGACGCCGAGATGCGTCCCTGAGATGGACTGGTCCGGGTGGGCGGTGTTCGGCCTCATGGCCACCACGGCACTGACAGCGGTCATGGTCACCGCCCAACTGGCTGGACTCACCCGGCTCGACATCCCCCTGCTGCTCGGCAGCACGATCACCGAAGACCCCGACCAGGCTCGTGCCGCTGGGTTCTTCATCCACCTGGTGATCGGCCAGGGCTTCGCTCTTGGGTATGCCCTCACCTTCGCCTTGATAGGTGAGGCCACCTGGTGGCTGGGCGGGTTGCTCGGGGCCCTCCACGTCGCCATCGCTCTCACCGTCCTGGTCCCGCTGCTTGCGTCCGTCCACCCTCACATGGCGACCTCCCGGGCTGGTCGGTCATCCACCGCCACCCTGGAGCCGCCTGGTCTGTTCGGTCTGAACTACGGCGCCCAGACCCCGGTGGTCGCCATCGTGGCCCACCTCATCTATGGGGTGGCACTCGGCCTGCTCCTCACCGCGAACTGACAGCAGAGGCTGACCGATGAGCCGCCCACAGATTCACGAGCAACCACCGGGCCAGCACCACGATCGGCCCATCGCCGACTACGGCATGATCGGCGATACCCGCACTGCGGCCCTGGTCGGTTCCAACGGTGCGATCGACTGGTGGTGCATCCCCCGGTTCGACGGTGAGCCCGTCTTCGGGCGACTACTCGGACGTGCCGCGGCCGGCATCTATCGCATGGGCCCCCGAGAAGATGCCCCCGTCACCACAAGGCACTACCGGCCCGACACTGCCACCATCGAGACCACCTGGGCCACGCCCGGCGGAGCGTTGACCCTCACTGAGGGAAT
>JBDTBS010000303.1:0-4149 GCA_039924035.1 Aquihabitans sp.
CCGGCCTCGATCGAGGCTGACGAGTCGTCGGAACCGCAGGCCACACCGCCAGCAGTGACCAAGCCGACAACCAAGAGAGAACCAAAGATCTTACGAAACGGGGACATAGAACTCCTTGGAAAAGCCAACCGACGAGATGTCGGAAGGTGGGCAATGTACCCCATGGTGAGAAGTGGGGTATTCAATGGTAAATGACCGATTCGCACGAAGGCCTGCACCTCTAGGAGCGGCCGCTGTCCCGGCCGTCGATAGTCAGGCCTACCCGACCGGCCTTCAGTCGGGGGCGGAGCCGCAGTTGTCCGCCCTGAAGGCCTCGATCCGATCGTTCACCGCAACGGACTCATCGTCGCTGTACTTCTCTTGGACGGCACTCATGGCTTCCTCGTCTTCGAAGTCGACCGATGCCATCTCACGCAAAGCCGATGCGAACACCTGCATGTCGTCGCTGATCTCCCCGGGGGCCCCCTCGTCGAGGTTGAGCATCCGCTTCCCGAAAGCACTGGAGGACCGGCCGGGGCCGGTCCTCCAGGTACTCATCGCAGGCGGGCCGTGGCCCGGCCGCTCAGATGCTCACTCTTCGTTGAGGTCGATACCGCACTCGTCCTTCACGAAGGTCTCGATCCGAGCGGAAGCAGCATCGATGTCGTCCTCGCTGTACTTCTCCTCGAGGGCCTTGACGGCATCCTCGTCCTCGAAGTCAACGGACTCCATCTCGTTGAACGCTGATGCGATCAGGTTCATATCGTCTTTGATCGGCCCAGGTGCATCCTTGGCCAGATCCGCGAACAACTTGGCGGACTCGTCGATCTCGGCGCCATCGTCATCCTTTTCAGCCTGCTCGAACTTCTTGCACCAAGCATCGATGGATGCTGCCGAATCAGACGACTTCGAGTCATCCGAACTGCAGGCCACACCGCCAGCGGTGACGATGCCAACGATCAAGACTGAAGCAAAGACTTTGCGTAACGGGGACACGGGGACTCCTAGGTGATAGTTGCCGACGATGCGTCGGCAAGCCTCACCTTATACCCAAGGGGGTATCAAGGACCATTCGAAAATGCCGAGAGACCGGCCGCTCGTGGGCGGACCGACCTCTCGTTGGAGCCACGAGTGGAGCTAAAGGGAATCGAACCCTTGACCTCTTCCATGCCATGGAAGCGCTCTACCAACTGAGCTATAGCCCCGCGGGAAGTGACACTTTACGTCTGGCTGACGGGGCCGTCCAAACTGACTTCCTGCCACGCGACGCGGGGAACGTCGGCCCACAGACGCTCCAGGTCGTAGTAGGCGCGGGTCTCTTCGAGGAACACGTGGACCACCAGGTCGCCGTAGTCGAGGAGCACCCACTGCCGGTCGCTCAGTCCTTCGATGCGCAGTGGTTTGGGGCCCCCGTTCTGACCGATGCTGGATTCGACCTCTTCGGCGATGGCCCGCACCTGGCGAGGGTTGGCACCCGACGCGATCACGAAGTACTCGCACAGGGCGAGCACCGGTCCGACCTCCAAGATGACGATGTCGGTGGCCGACCTCTCGTCGGCGGCACGAGCTGCGGTCTTGGCCCAGTGGGCATCTTCAGTGGTGGGCATCAGGTTCCTCCGGAGGGTACCGTGGTGGTCGCCTCGGTGGTCGGGGCGGGATCGTCTTTGATGGCAGCCAGGTCGTCGAGGACGTCCGAGCCGAGCAGGATGGTGATGTCGACCGTATCGGTGGCCTGAGGGTCGAGCCTCGCCTCGCCAAGAGCGCCGAGAGACTCGAGCATCAGTTCGGCCGTTTCCTGCATCTCCGCTTCACGGTAGATGACATCGGTCTGCGTGCGGTCGAACGACGGAGCATTGCCCACCACCGCGAGGGTTCCGCGGTAGCGGGCCACCGCTCGAGTCACCTCAAGAGGCGGCGGGCCCGGTTCGACGCCGTTGAGCACCCGCACCACGGCGCGAGATCCGGGGTAGGCCGCGTCGGGAACCGGCACAGCATCCAGCACCAACTCGTCGATGGCGGCGCGGTCGGGTTCGAAACGGCCGTTTTCGAGGTAGGTCCCCGGGAGGGTGGCGAAGTTGACCGGTCCGGCGGCGAGCATGGGCACGAACAGGCCGATACCGGACGTCGGATCACCGGGGACCGCGCCGGGGTCGGCGGAGGCAGCCACTGCCGATAGCCATGCCCGCCACACGACCTCTTGGCGAGCGAACTGCCCCAACTGGTCTTCACCGTCGTAGAGGTGGGCCAGGTAGGGGCCGGCCAGGTCGGGCCCGAGCTCGATCGGACCCGACTCGAAGATGAATCCGGAGAGGTCGATGGGGGCCAGGTTGTCGAAGGTCAGCGGGGCCACCGGAGCCACCGCCTGGGCGAACCCCCGGTTGTCCAACTCGATGGTCTCGTCGATTCCCACGTTGAGGATGCGCCCCAATTCGGACACCATCGCAGCCCGAGCTTTGGCCGGAGCCCCCTGTCGCATCGAGAAGGCACTGCGCAGACGGTCGACACCAAAGCCCTCCTTGGCCAACTTGGTGTCGAGGGGCACGAAGATGATGGTGCCGCCCTTGTCTGCGGTGAGCGCCAAGACGGTGAGGGCCACCGGCACACCCTCGGCATCGGTCTGCATCAGAACCGCGGTGGGCGTGGACTCCACCAATTCCTCGTAGTTCGGATCGTTGCGTCCACTGGCATCGTCGACGAGACGACCATCGGTGCTGCTGGTGATGATCCGATAGCCCTCACGTCCGAGCACCGGAATGGCCGCCACCAGCACGATGAGAATGGCGGCGAAACCGACGCGACGCCACCACGGCGGCCGAGGGGCCGCAGATGGCACGCGTCGGCTGCGACGGGGCGCCGCTGACGGCACCTCGGTAGCTACGACAGGACCGGTGGGCGGTCCATCGTCATCCGCGGTTGCTGGCGCCAACGAAGGGGCCGACGCGGGGTCGGCTGCGCCACCCGACGCGGCGGGCGAGTCGTCGTTGGTCCTGGATCGTTCCAGGTCGGGGATGCGAGCCAGGGACGCGGTCAAGCTCTCGAAGCCGGCAGAACCGTCGGGCCGAGAGACTTCATCGCCAGGCGCGGGAAGGCCAAGGGACCGGCTACGGAACGACCGGTCGGGCCGGTTCCGCCCGGCGGGTCGCATCGGCGGCTCCGGAGTCATTGGGCCAGAGCGTAGAGCCCGCGCTCCTCGATGCAGGAGACGACTGCGGCGGTGGTGAGATAGCGGATCGACCGACCCTCTGCGACCCGCTGACGCAGTTCGGTGCTGGAGATCTCCAGTTCGGGTATGTCTATGCGGGTCCAGTGGAAGCCATCGTCGATCGGCGTCTGCGTACCGGGCCGGTCGACCACCACCAAGTGGGCCAGCCGGGCCACCTCCTCATGGCGTTCCCAGGTGGCAAAACCAGCGGCGGCGTCGTTGCCGAGGATCACGAACAGTTCGGCATCTGGTTCTTCGCTCAGCAGCGCGGTGAGGGTGTCGGCGGTGAAGCTGAGTCCTCCGCGGTCGATCTCGATGGAACTGGCCTCCAGACCATCGGTGTCTTCGACGGCAGCAGCCACCATGGCCAGCCGGTCTGCTGCCGGGCTGATCTCACGTTCGCCCACCTTCTGCCATGGCGCATTGGCGACCACCAACAGCACCACATCCAACCCCAGCACCTGGTGAGCATCGGCCGCGGCCACCAGGTGACCGATGTGGGGAGGGTCGAAAGTTCCCCCGAAAACACCAATCTTGCGTCCCCCGGAGGAGGTCACCGTGCGCCGTCCCGCAAGCGGGTGACTCTAGTCACGGTGCGAACGGGAAGATTTGGGTAGGGAGTCACGGTTGCAAGTTACTCGGATGCAACTTGTCGGAATCGACTTGCCTAGTACCGGTCCCGACGGGAATGGTCGCCACGTACACGCTGTTGAAGAGGTTGTCATGAGTGATTCAGTTGGTCAGTACCTAAACGAAATCGGAGCGGTCGCTCTCCTCACCGCCGAGGAAGAGCGCGAGCTCTCGCAGATCATCGAACGTGGCGTCACGGCCCGAGAACGGATCGCCGACACCGGCGGTACCGCAGAGGACCGCCGTCTCGATCGTGCGGCCGCTCGAGCCAAAGACCGGTTCATCCGGGCCAACCTGCGGCTGGTGGTGAGCATCGCTCGCCGCTACCCGCTGCCCCC
>JBDTBS010000304.1:0-3657 GCA_039924035.1 Aquihabitans sp.
CGACCATGGCGGTGATGAAGCCGTGTAGTTGGGTGCGACGGTCTGAGCCCACCACCTCTGTCACCTCGGCGGGGAGATCGCCGGGGGCGACCACCCCGGCCTGAACGGCATCTTCGAAGTCGTGGCACACGTAGGCGATGCGGTCGGCCCAGGCCACCACTTCACCTTCGGGGGTACCCGGTGCTGGTCGGTTCCAGGAGTGGTTGCGTATGGCATCGAGCGTCTCGGCGCACAGGTTGAGGGGGGTGAGGACCACGTCGGCGCCGTAGACGGCATGGTGGTAGCCGCCCTCCACGAATGGCGACAGGGCCCCTTCTGAGGCGTGGCCGGCCGGGCCGTGGCCGCAGTCGTGACCGGTGGCTGCCGCCGCGGTGAGGGCCACGTTGAGCCCAACCGGGCGGGCGATGGACACCGCCACCTGGCATACCTCGATGGCATGGGTGAGCCGGGTGCGGATGTGGTCGTCTTCGGGGGCCAGGAACACCTGGCACTTGCCGGCCAGACGCCGGAAGGCCTTCGAGTGGTGGATGCGATCGAGGTCCCGTTCGAAGCAGGTGCGGAACCGGTCTGGTTCCTCAGCCACGGCGCGGTTGCCCGCTCCCAATGCCCTGGTGGCGTGGAGGGCCAGGGCCTGGTCCTCCACTTCCTCACGTTCGGAGCGTTCCGCGGGTACTGTTCCCGGAGGCCCAACCGGGATTGGGCCGTGGGCGACAGGGAGAGGGCGATCAGATGGCAACAGCATCGATGACACCCTACGGAGCCGGTGTGACGGTGAGTCGGACCGAACGGCCGTCGACGCCCGTTGACGGGGACGGCTGCAGCGTACGACGCCGACCGGCCGCCGTCAGCCACCAGAACGATTCTCGAGATAAACCTCACGACGCCGGTATAAGGTGCCGATACGAGGATCGTGGAGTGCACGCGAGGGAGAGGGATCGGGATGCGGTATCCGGCAGGTATCGATAGTGTCAGCGCCAGAATACGAGCCAGGTCTGGGAAGTCCCAGGACGAAACCCGCACACCGCTGAACCCTGACGCCTTCGACGGTCAACATCGCAGGAAGTCACCATCGACCCAATCGAGAACAACGTGACATATCCAGCAACTCAGACGGATCCGCATAGCAGCGAGGTCGCCGCCGCTAGAGCACCGCGTCCGGCCCGCAGTCGCGCCAACGAGAGCGGGGCAGCGCTGGTGGAGTTCGCGCTCATCTTCCCGCTGTTGGCGATGCTGCTCTTCGGCACGATCAACGGCGGGTTGGTCCTAAACCGACGCATGGACCTCACCCAGGCGAGTCGAGAGTCAGCGCGTTACGGCGCAACCGTGGCCCAGGAACAGTGCACACCCACCTCCGGTTGTGGGGGGCGCAACTGGGCGCAACAAGTCCAAACCATCGCCGTCGACCGAGCCAACGGCACCGTGGCCACGGCCGACGTGTGCGTGGCTCTCGTCCAAGGGCCGGGGTCAGCGCCCGTTCCCGTGTCTGCCACTCACACCACCAGATCCGGTGGGCTTCCATGCTATGTAGACAACAGCGCCGACAGCGGGAAACGGGTGCAGGTGATGATCACCAAAGCCGATGAGATCCAAGCCATCATCGTCACCGTGCCGGTCAACATGACGGCCAAGGGCACGTCGAGGTTCGAAGGATGATCCCCCGAGCAGGGGTGGTGCCGGAACGCACCAACGAACGCGGCGTGGTGCTCGTGATGACCTCCTTGGCAATGGTCGCCCTCCTGGTGATCGTCGCGCTCGTGATCGACCTGGGCTACACCAGAGGCGGAGCCGGGTTCCGGCAGTCCAACGCCGATCTGGCGGCTCTCGCTGGCGGCAACAACCTGGTAAAGGGCAATTACCGAAAGGCCTGCGAAGATGTCGTCTCGTACGTCAACATCAACGCCGATATCCAACCCGCCATCAACCCGGTGACCTTCTGCCAAACGATTCCAGCTTCGTGCATCAACAGCTCGACGCCCCAGACCGTTCGGTCGACGACGTCGGGTCGATATGACCTGACGGTCAAGTTTCCGGTGCCCGACGCTCAGATCGCGGATCCCACCTTCGGCGCCGGCAAGGTCGACGGGACTCCCTGCGAACGCATGCAGGTGTCCTTGACCTCACGGGAACCGTCGTTCTTCGGCGGCATCGTCGGACGCTCGGGCTACTCCGTCACCCGGACCGCGACGGTGCGAGGCGGCCCATCGCAAGCCAAGGTGGTCCCCGCGCTCTGGCTGCTCGACCCCTTCGGTTGCCCGGCCATGGTGATCGGCGGTGGCGCGAAGGTCACCGCTGGAAGCGAGTCCCCCCCCATTCCCGGCGTGGTCGCGGTGGATTCCAAGGGCACGGCCAGCGAGTGCAGCAGCAGCAAGACGACGATCGCGACCAATGGTTCAGACTCCTGGCTGCGAGCGGTCCCGGCCACCGGGCCGATTAGCCAGCAAGGTCGGGTCTCACTGTTCGCGCTCCCAGCCGGTGATAGTGGCTGCTCCGGGACCGCGTGTCGGCTGGGCGACAACATCCTCCCGCTCCCGACGGGCACGCCCGACCGGGCGACCCGTGCCCCAGTCGACTGGAAGTGGAACTGCAAGCCCAGCTACCCCGCCTACATGACCATCCCCATCCCTGGCTGCCCGCTGACGGGCGACCGAGACCCCTACATCGACAACCTGAAGGCCAAGGTCAACGCCGGCCTGTCGACGGACTTTATTAAATTCAAATGCGACCCGGGGGATTACCCTGCGGGCACCGTTCCGGGGTACCCTGCGGACACCGTTCCGCCCGGCAACTATCACGTGGACTGCGGTAGCAACTGGATCGTCAAGGGGAACTACAAGTTCCTCGGTGGCAATGTGGTGATCGACGGAAACGTGAAGGTCAACAGTGGCAACAGTCTACACTTCAACTGGGATAACTCGATCGCGCTCGGCTGCCTGCCGGCCACGGCCATCGCTGAACTCTGCTCGAGCAAGAAGGCCAGCTTTGTGTACCAACGCACGGGCAACCTGAATCTGGGCGGTGGCGAGTTCACTGCCGACAAGACCTTCGTGTATCTCGGTAACAACTCGAACTTGGACATCGGAGCGGGTACGAAACCCCGGTGGACGGCGCCCACCGAGGGGCCCTTCGCCGGACTGGCGTTGTGGGCCGAGAAGAGCGCGACAACGTTCGTGGTGAACGGCGGTGCCGGGGTGGACCTGCAAGGCACGTTCTTCACCCCGAACGCCACCTTCAAGCTCAACGGCAACGGAGACTGGGCCCAGGCGCAGAACGCTCAGTTCATCTCCTATCGTCTCGAGATCTCGGGCGGGGGTGAACTGACGCTCGCTCCCGACCAGGTGAACTCGGTGTCGCTGCCCCCTCCGGCGGCCACGCTCATCCGCTGACGGGTGACCTGGGGGCCAAGATCTCTCCGATGTTGGTCCCGAACAAGGGGTTCGACGGGGCCGCTGAACCGGCGCTGGTGGGATCCGCCGGTGCTCACGACTTCGGGGTGGGTGCAAACCGGACAGGGCGGAACGGTCTCCAACTGGCGGTCGGCCACCGGCGTCGGCGGTGGGCTGGCGACCGACAGGCGGTAGCCTGCCTCTCCCATGTCCGGATTCGTCGACGAAGCCCAACTCAACGTAAACGGGGGCGACGGCGGCGCCGGGGCGGTGG
>JBDTBS010000305.1:0-4896 GCA_039924035.1 Aquihabitans sp.
GCACCGAGGTATCGGGCCATGGTCGAAGTGCCCTCCGGCGCCAGAACCCCTTGCTGAAGAGCGGTGTCGAACCAGCTCAAAAGGTTGCCCGAAGGATCTCCACGGCCCACCACGGTGTTGCGGGAGACGGCCTGGCGCTGCATGTGCGACGGGAAGAGATCATCGGGGCTGCGCATCCCCCACCTGTAGTTGCCACCCGTTCCGCCGGGCACCACCAGCACCCGGCCTCGCTCGGGGTGACCGTCGAGATCGGCGGTGGCCTGATGCCAAGTGTCGGGTACGTCGTAACCGAGCGGGTACAACGATCCGTTCCACATGGGGAGCGATGCTCCGAAGACCAGCACCGCGGCCACTGCTAGTCCCGATTGGCCGACCCACGGTGACGACCGGTGGACCGATCGCTGCCAGGAACGGACGCCGATGGCAAGGGCCAACGCATACCCCAACACCACCACCGCACCGACCTTGTTGGTGGTACGGAAGGCCAGGCTGGCCGGAACGGCTTCGAAGACGGCCAGCAATGCCCGTCCGGCGGTGTACGGGGTCTCCGGCGGGAACACCCCCACCATTACCGGGATGGCGACGGCCAGCAGGCCCACCACCAGCAGGCGTTCCCGCGACCGTGATCTCCACATCGCCAGACCAACCGCTACTGGCAAAAGGAACGAGGACAACAAAGCGAACGGGTTGGTGAGGTAGGCGGTGTAGCCACCGAGGAACAGACGGCTACCGGACCGGCCGTAGAGCGGCCAGGCACCGAGGAGGCGCGATGTCTCCGCATACGACGAGGTTCGGGCCACGTCCACGGGGCTCTCGGTGGTGCTGGCGATCGATGCGCCGGTACCCGACGCCAGGAAGGCAGGGGCCAACCAGTACAGGGAAACCATGACGGAGAGCACCCCGCAGCGCACCAGCGTCCCCATGAGGTCGCGCATCCGACGGTGTTCGACCCAGCGGGCCCACACGATGTGCGCAGGAAGGGCCAACAGCTGAAAGAACGGGACGACTCCAGCGTTGAGTCCAGTTTGGGCGAAGAAGCCCAGCGCGAACACCGCCGGCCAGCGCCAAGACCGCGGTTCACGGGTGGCCCGTACGAACGCCAACATCGTCCACGGCAGCAGCGCATACGGGAGCAGGATCGGCGTCGTGTTTCCGGCCACGATCACATATGGGTTGGCCACCCAGAAAGCGGTAACCACCAGGCGGCCGGTGACGGTGAGGCGATCGCCCAGCACGGCCCCCAGGTATCGCCTGATGCCCCAGGCACCGAGCACCAGCAGCAAGAGACGCCAGATACGAACAGCCAACCACGCGGGAGAACCGAGGGTGCGGATGACCCACACGACCACCGCTACCGGGGCAGCACCGGCGTTGAAGTTGCCCTGTCCGAGACCGGTGGCTCCACCCACCCAGGCCTGCATGGCATCGCTCAGGAACCGGCCCGGTTGCTCGTACAGGTCGGGGCGGGTATCGGGGGTGAAGACACCCCACCGGGTGCCGATGACAGCCGCGGCCAAAGCCACGAACCCGGCGAAGAGGAGCGCGAATTCCCGGCGTCCGGTGGGCGGGGGTTGCGTTGGGTCGACGACGGTCGGAGGTGGGACTTCGTCATCCGCCGCCGAGGAAGGCCGGACTTCGGCCCCCAACTCGGGGACGGAGACGCTCACGATGACCGGGACGATCTTTCCAACGCGCCCAAGCTGGCGCCGACGCCATAGGCAGCGAACTCACCGGCTCGCATGACCACCGCCCCTGCAGCAACGGTGGGCTTGGCCGCCAGCCGCCGCCAGTGCCTCCGGTAGGCACCCACGGCCGACCCGGCCTGGGCCGACAGGGCCCCGGGGTGCTGTTCCTTGTAATCCTTCAGTCCCCGGCCGTAGTAGTAGCGCTTCGACAGGATGAACCCCAGCGACATGCGGCCTTCGTCGTGAATTATGAGATCGGGGATCCAGGCCAGGCTGCAGCCGTCTTCGATCATCCGGGCTCGCAGCTCGGCATCCTCGGTACCCGACAAGGACTCCAGAAAGCCACCGGTGCGCCGTAGGTAGTCACGGCGCACGAGCCTCGGAGACTGCATGAGCACCTCTTCGATGCAGCAAGAGCGCTCCAATGCTCGGCATGCCGTCCAGTAACCGTCGCCCACGGTGACCTCGGGGATGAACACTCCGTCGACGCCGTCTTCGACCGCATCCATGGCCCGCTCGATGATGGTCTCGGGCAGTTCCATGTCGGAGTCGATCCACAGGATCCACGAGCCCTTGGCCCGTTCCACACCGAGGTTGCGCTGTGCACTGCGTTCCGGGCCGGCCTGTTCGGCATGATGAGCCCATTCCTGGGCGATCTCCCATGACCCGTCGGTGCTGAAGTTGTCGATGACGATCAACTCGACCGCTGGATAGGTCTGGTTGCGAATGGACCGCAGGCAGGCCTCCATCGTGCGGACGGTGTCCTTCACAGGGACCACCACCGACACGAGTGGGCGATCTATCTGGTCAACGTTCTCTGTCATCGTTTCTCCAATGCCAGGCCTAGGTTCCAGGTGACCACTTCACGCACGCCTGGGACCTTGACAAGGTTGCGGCACCATTGGGGGTAGTAGCGGGGGAAGGCATCGACCAGATCGACCGTCGGGCTGCGCTTCGACCACTCGAGCAGTTCGGCCACATCGACGCGGAACAGCGACCGACCGAACTCGTTCTTCGGGGGACGGCCACGACGGGCCTCGTAGCGACGGGCGGCCCGATGCCCGCCCAAGTAGTGCCAAGGGGACGTCTCGTGACCGCCCCAGGGCGACAACCAATTGGTGACACCGATGAACACCAGTCCGCCGGGCCGGACGACTCGCACGACCTCATCGAGGAAGGCCCACGGGTCGGCCACGTGCTCGACCGCGTTGAAGCTGCAGCACACGTCGACCGACGCAGTGCCGATCGGTAGATGGAGCCCATCGCCCACCAGGGCCCCCACCGGCGACCGGTCGTGTAGGTGCAACTCCTCGAGGAAAGGGTCGACGGTGAAGGCATGTGCTCCCATGTGCCGTAGCGCTTCCGCAGTGAATCCGGGGCCACCGCCAACGTCAACGATGGTGGCTCCAGCCACGGCGTGGAACCGGCTTATGGTGCGGGCCGCGTCGACACCCATGAGGGTGTACGTGCCCACCGGGTCGGCCTGCTCCCGTCGAAAGGCCCCGAGGAGGCCCCATGACCGGGCGAGACCGTCGGAGCCGACTTCGACCGGAGGCGCCACCGGGGTTGTCAGGCGGGGTCGCGGACGAGCTTGTAGGGGTTTTCGGTAGCCAACGACGACCCCCCGATGTTGATCTCCGTGGTCTCGAGCAGTCCTTCAGCGTCTGATGCCTCGATGGTGAGGACCGTGACGTTGCAGGAGACATCGAAGTCTGGTCCGATGGACCCGTCACCCGGGTCGAAGTCGACCGTGATCGCTTTGCCATCCTGCGCCGACAGCTTGGCCCCGGTACCCGGTTCGGATACCGAGAAGTCACTGTTGCCAGACAGCTTCACCGTGACGGGCTGATCCATGTTGGACCGCAGGTGGATGCCACCGAAGTCGCTCCACACGTGGATCCCGTCGACCACCGTGGCATTCGACCCGTCCCCGCCCACGTCAGCCGGCCAGTTGCCGCAGAAGCCACCCTTGTCATCGGCAGGCTCGGTCTGTCCGTTGGGAGTGGCCGACTCGCCCTGCTTGGCATCGTCGTCACCGTCATCTCGGGTGAAGAGGACCACCAGGACCACCAGCACGATCGCGGCAACGACCGCCCCGACCAAGCGCAGGTCTAGACCACCGCCACCACGGTCGTCATCTTCCCAGTCGTCGTCATCCCAGTCGTCGTCCCAGGAGTCTTTCGCCGGCGGCCCGCCTTTGCCCTTGGAAGGCCGTTGACCCCTACCGCGTGGGGCGGCAGCTTCATCGCCATCCGGGACGTCTGACTCGCCGGCCGCCGGTTCTTCGCCTTCGTTCACCCTTGGTTCCTCCACACAACAGAGTCCGCCCGACGGGCTGACAACAGCAGGACACTAGCGCTGCGAGGTATCCGACGGTGGACCATCGAGGCGCCGCCCGCCCAGACGGAACCGGCGAGCTTGCTCGACCAGCGGGCGCTCCACGACCCACCAACTGGCCAGGGCCACCAACGTCGCCGCCACCGTTGCCCATAGCGCCAACCAGAGAGTGGTGACCACCGAGGCCGAGGCCGTGGGCCCCTCGGGCCACCATCGGCGATCGATCTCGTACAAGGTCGTGATGTGCCACAGGTACAGGCCATAGGACACCACGCCGAGCCCGTGCAGCGGGCGGGAAGCGAGCAACCGGCGCCACCATCCGCGCGCGTCACCGAATGCACCGGGTAGCACCACCAGGAGCGCTACCAGACCGAAGAGCACCTGGTGGGCCACCTCTTGGACCACTGTGGGACTGTCGAAGCCAATAGGCATGTCGAGTGCCACCACACCTCCGTAGGCGAAGACAGCACCACCCAACGCGAGCGCCGGCCGGTCGGCCAACTGGCCGATGACGCCAGGGGCACCATCGGCCCGCCAGCGCTTGTCGCCGGCAGATCTACGGGCCGCTCCCGCGGCACTGGCCACAGCCATGGCCATGCCGAGGGCGAAAGCGTCGAAGTGGGCCGGTAACCACGTGTAGCCGAGGTCGCGTCCGTCCCAGCGGAGCCAGGCCCGAAAGCCCAGGGCGCCGAGGTACAGCACCACGCACCCCACATACTGCGCTCGCAATACATTCTGGCGGCTCCTTCCCACGTGTCTCAGCGCGGTGGCCCACACGGGAAGGAACAGGTAGAAGGTGAGCTCGGTGTTCAAAGACCAGGCCTGCGGCAGCCCCGCCAGCAGCGTGTCCTGCCAGTAGATCTGGATCAGCGCG
>JBDTBS010000306.1:0-22669 GCA_039924035.1 Aquihabitans sp.
TCGGTCTCGGGGGTCTCATGTTCTCCCCCTACATCGACCGCAACCCGTCGACGAAGCCCGAAGACCGCAAGTTCGCCATCTCGCTGTTCACCATCTTCTTGATGAGCTGTGCAGTGCTCACCATCATCGGCTCGTTCTTCCGAGGCCCCGGGCAGCTCTTTGTCTTCCCGTGGACCGAGGGTCTGTTCTTCGAGCTGTAGGAGGCAGACAATGGAAATCGTCGTCATCGCCATACTGGTTCTTGTGGCCCTCGCCGGGTTGCTCATCGTGTCGACCCTTCGTCGCCGTGAGTCGGTGGCGGCCGGCCACCTGTCCCGTGAGACCCGCAAGCGTGACCGCTCATCGCGTCGGGCCTCAGCCTTGGCTGAAGGCTCCACTGGCCGAGACGTGGAGGCAGCCGCCGTGCTGGCCCGCAAGGGCGGCGAACTGGTGCCCGTCACCGAAGCCCCGCCCCCCACTCCCTTCGTGGCCCCCGATGCTGAAGAGATCGGGGTAAATCGCCGTCAGTTCCTCAACCGGTCCATCATCGGTGCATGGATCCTGGGCCTCAGCGGCTTCGGAGCCAGCCTGCTGGCCTTCCTCTGGCCCAGCGCCGGTGGCGGCTTCGGCTCGAAGATCGGCGTCGGCAAGCTGGCCGATGTGGAGTTGGCCATCCAGGACGGTGGCGGTTTCGCCTACTACCCCGAAGGCCGCATGTGGATCACCCCCTACCCAGCCTCGGCGTTGGAGAAGGCTCGGGCCGTCTACAGCCCGGCTGAGCTGGCCGGGATGGAAGCCGGTGTGATCGCGCTCTACCAGAAGTGCGTGCACCTCGGCTGCCGGGTACCCGAATGCGCCACCTCCATGTGGTTCGAGTGCGGCTGCCACGGCTCGTACTACAACCAGGTCGGCGAGAAGAAGGCCGGACCTGCGCCTCGCGGTCTCGACCGTTTCGCCATGTCGGTCTCCGGTGGGTCTCTCACCGTAGATACCGGCGTAATTATCCAGGGCCCTCCGATCGGTACGAATACAACCGGTCAAGAGGCCGAAGGTCCCCACTGTGTCTCGGGTGGTAGTCACTGATGCTTCTCGCCGTCTCGACCCAGACCACTTTTGGCCTGGGCATGCTGTTCCTGGCCATCTTGATCGCGGTGGTCTTCGCCTTCGTCAACATTCGTCAGAGTCGACCCGAGGTCGGTTCTGAGATCGAGTTGGCGCCCAACCGCCGCCCCTACCTGAGCGACGAGGAGCTCGAAGGGCGCAAGCTCGACCGGACCCTCACCTACGGCCTCCTCGGCATGTTCGTGCTCGGCATCGGCCTGCCGCTCTACTGGTTGCAGGAGCCGTCCCGTCAGGAAGGCGCCAAGCAGCGGATCGTCAACGAGTTCGTGGACCGCGGCGAGGCCATGTACGCACCCACCGCCGATGGTGGCTACAACTGCGCCTTCTGTCACGGGCCCGACGGCGCCGGCGGCGTCACCCCGTTCACCGTCACCGATGCTGAAGGTCGCTTCGTCAAGGAAGTTCAGTGGAAGGGCCCGGCGCTCAACACGATCATGCTGCGCTACGACCGCGACGAGATCCGGTTCATCCTGCAGTACGGCCGCCTGGCCACACCCATGCCCGCCTGGGGAACTTCGGGTGGTGGCCCGCTCACCGAGCAGCAGCTCCAGAACCTCATCGACTACATGGAGACCTTCCAACTCGGTGAAGACGTCAACCAAGGCCGAGACGCAGTCGACGAAGAGTTGGCCAAGATGATGAAGGAAAAGGACCCTGCCTGCGTGGAGGCCCGCACCAACGATGCCAAGCAAGGCCTCAGCGAGGAGGAGTTGGCAGATTTCGACTCCACATCGGTGCAGACCGCTTCTTGCCCCGATGCCTGGGGTAGCGAAGGCGAAGCACTGTTCAACCTCGGCTACAACAGCGGGTTCGCGGGCGGCGCCTATTCCTGCGGTCGCTGTCACACTCCCAGTTGGTCCTACGGCGAGAAGGGCGAGGACGGCGCTGGAGCCATGGGCCCCAACCTCGGTGGGGTACTCACGCAGTTCCCCGGGGGAGCCCTCGGTGTCAAACAGATGACCGACTTCGTGTGCACCGGTTCGGACAACGGGGCCCGCTACGGACGCTCCGGCCAAGGATCGGGGCGTATGCCCGGCTTCTGCATCACACCGCCCACCGTGATCAACCCTGACAACTTCGAGGTCGGTATCACCCCCAAGGACGCTGGAACCGCTGAAGACGGTGGCATGTTCACCGAGGATCAGGTTCGGTCCATCGTCGAGTACGTGAGGAGCCTGGCCGAATGATCGCCAACACCCTGGGCCTGTTGCAGGCCGATGTGCTGGGCGCCTTCCAATGGGACCCCGGGTTCCGTGGCGTGCTCACGGTGGTGGTCGCCGTCGCCATCCTCTGTGGATCGGTCACCCTCATCCTCAGCACCAACAGTGGGGCCCGTCTGGGCTTCCTGCTTTCGGTCGCCGCTCTGTCGGGCTGGCTATTCGTGATGGGCACGGTCTGGTCGGCCTACGGCATCGGCCCCAAGGGGCCGGCTCCCAGCTGGAAGACCGTCGACGTGGTGCAAGGTGAGCCCTCCGGCTCCCGCGTCGAGACGGCTCAACAGCTACCGCTGCCCGGAGACGGCGTGCTCCCCGAGCCCGTCGAGCTCCGCGACAACGACCCGGCCCTGCTCGAAGAGTTCCCCGAGGACGCCAAGAACCCGACGCTCGGTGACTTGGTAGACCACGATCCCGAACTCCGTGACGAGATCGACGATGAGATCGGCGACTGGAGCATCCTCGAGACCTCCAACAAGTTCTTCGGTGAGCTGTCGTCGGCTGCCGATGCCGAACTCGGTCCCGATGGGATCGCCCTCTTCGGTGGTCCCACCGAGTACATGGTGATCGACTCGTTCCTGGCTGGCGGCGAGAAGCCCCGGGCCAGCGATTCGATCGTCGGACGGGTGATCTTCAAGATCACCAACACCCTCGACTTCAATCACCCACCGTTCCTCGCCGCCGTGCAGGTACAGCCGGTCATCCCCCAGACGGCCAAGCCGGGTCAGGCCCCACCTCAGCCCATCCTGGACAAGGATGCGCCGATATACACGGTGGTCATGGAACGTGATCGTGGCTCCCTGCGCCTCCCGGCCATCAGCTTCACCATCTTCAGCGGCATAGTCTTCGCCGTCTCGTGCAACATGTTGCACCGCCGGGACAAGCTCGCCGCCGCTCAGCGGGCGGCAGTAACCACCGGGGCAGCCTGACCCATGGGGCAGTACCTACCGGTCGTGGTCATGCTGGTGTTGGGCCTGGGCTTTGCTGTTAGCAGCCTGGTCATGTCCAACCTGGTGAGCCCGAAGCGCCCTTCGGCGGCCAAGTCGGCTCCCTATGAGTGCGGCATCGTGCCCCGCCAAGAACCGCCGGAACGCTTTCCGGTCCGGTTCTACCTGGTGGCCATGATCTTCATCATCGTGGACATCGAGATCATCTTCCTGTACCCCTACGCAGTCATGTTCCGCGAGCTCGGTGTGTTCGGTCTGATAGAGATCGGCGTGTTCTCGCTGGCTGTCATCGGGTCGCTGGCCTACATGCTGGCCACGGGCTCACTCGACTGGGGCCCAATGCAACAGGTCCGTCGTGGTAGCGACGCTGTTCGACCCAATCGCACGTCCACGTCGACCATCCGTCGCGTTGGCCTCGATGGCCGTGAGCCCAACCGGAAGGTGGCTGCCTGATGGCTGGCCTCGACTTCAGCAACGGTCTCGAAACCCTCGACCACAACTTCATCACCGCCAAGGTGGAAGACGTGGCCAAGTGGGCGCGCACCCGCAGCATGTGGCCGGCCACCTTCGGCCTGGCCTGCTGCGCCCTCGAGATGATGGGAACCGGCGGCTCCCACTACGACATGGCCCGTTTCGGCATGGAGGTCTTCCGGGCCTCCCCACGCCAGGCCGACCTCATGATCGTGGCCGGACGGGTTTCCCAGAAGATGGCCCCCGTGCTGCGCCAGATCTACGACCAGATGATGGAACCCAAGTGGGTCCTGTCCATGGGCGTGTGTGCCAGCTCCGGTGGGATGTTCAACAACTACGCCATCGTCCAAGGTGTCGATCAGGTCGTGCCCGTCGACGTCTATGCCCCCGGCTGCCCGCCCGGGCCCGAGACGCTGATCCATGCCATCGGTACGTTGCACGAGAAGATCCAGAGCGGTGACCTGGTGCGACGCCGGGCCGAGAACGGTGGCGGAGCCAACATCACCGTCACTCAGCTCGACGGCCAGCGCGGCCCGCTCCCAGTCACGCTGGGGCAGAAGTAGTGCCTGACACCCCCGAGCCCGCCACCGAAGAACAGGTGGCGGTCGAAGCCACGCCCGAACCCGAGACCATGCACGGGGTTCCCGTCACCCATCAGGCCGGCGTCGCCATCCTGCACCCGCCTCGGGAGCAACTCGTGGATATCGTTCGTGCCCTGCGCGACGAGGGTTGGCTCATGTGCCTCGATGTCACCGGTGTCGACTACCTCAGCCATCGCCGCAAGGACCTGCCCGACGGTATCGAGCCGGAACGCTTCGAGGTCGTCGTCATCTTGATCTCCCACCACGAGCGGGCCCGTCTACGCCTCCGCGTCCAGGTTCCCGAGTCCGACCCGACCGTGCCCACACTCTTCGAGGTCCATCCGGGCACCGAAGCCATGGAGCGCGAGGTGTTCGACATGTTCGGCATCACCTTCGACGGACACCCCGACCTAACCCGCATCCTCATGCCCGAAGACTGGGTCGGACACCCGCTCCGCAAGGACTTCGGCATCGGCTCGATCCCCGTCCAGTTCAAAGACGCTCCCTCCTCCCGTTGAGCGAGACCTGACATGACCCCAGCTGACACCCAGACCCCCGACCAAGAGACGGCCGACAAGGCCGCCGCACGGTTGGATCATCTCACCGCCGAAGGCGACCAGGAGATGGCGCCCCGACACGTTGCCGGCGGTGTAGAGGTCCTGCGCGAGGTCGGGTCGGTCCTGCGCATCGGGGAATCCGATGCCATGCTCGAAGCGCCGGCCGATGCCGAGACCTCGATCATCAACATGGGACCCCAGCACCCCAGCACCCACGGCGTGCTGCGCCTGATGCTGGAGCTCGACGGCGAGATCGTGCTGCGCACCAAGCCCGTCATCGGCTACCTCCACACCGGCATGGAAAAGACCGGGGAGAGCCTGACCTACCTGCAAGGTGGCACCAACGTCACCCGCATGGACTACGCGGCCCCGATCTTCAACGAGTCGGTGTTCTGTCTGGCCACCGAACAGCTACTCGGCCTCGAACTGCCGCCCCGGGCCCAGTGGATCCGGATGCTGCTCAACGAGCTGAACCGGCTCACTTCCCACTTCCTCTTCCTGGCCACCAACGGAATGGACCTGGGATCCACCTCGGCCATGATCTACGGCTGGCGGGAACGTGAAGAGGGCCTCCGTGTCCTCGAGATGATCACCGGGCTGCGGATGAACCACAACTTCATCCGGGTGGGCGGTACCGCCGCCGACATGCCCGACGGTTGGCAGGAACGCCTGGCCACCTACCTCGAGAGCATCCCCACGCGGCTCGAGGAATACGACATGCTGATGACCGACCAGCCGATCTGGCGGGACCGTCTGCAAGGTGTGGGCGCCATGGGAACCGACGAAGCAATCGCTCTCGGAGCCACCGGACCCATCCTCCGTTCCACCGGCTATGCCTGGGATCTCCGCCGTGAGATGCCCTACTTCGCCTACGACGAGGTCGACTTCGACGTGATCGTCGGTAGCTACGGCGACTGCTTCGACCGCTACGCCATCCGTCTCAACGAGATCCGCGAGTCGGTCAAGATCCTGTGGCAGTGCATCGAACGCATGCCTGCTGGCGACTACCGCCTCCAGGACAAGAAGGTCACGCCCCCGCCGCGGGCCCGCATCGACGAGTCGATGGAAGCACTCATCCATCACTTCAAGATCTTCACCGAGGGCTTCAAGGTCCCCGCTGGCGAGGCCTATGCCGCCATCGAGTCACCCCGCGGTGAAGTCGGTTGCTACATGGTCAGCGACGGCTCGGGCACGCCCTACCGCATGCACATCCGAGGCCCCAGCTTCGTGAACCTCCAGGTCATGCCGCACATGCTTCGTGGCGGCACCATCGCCGATGCCGTGGCCATCATCTCCAGCGTCGACCCGATCATGGGAGAGGTGGACCGATGAGTCGCTTTTCTGACACGCACCTGCCAACCGCGGAAGAGATCGTTTCGCGTTACCCGGTGGCCAAGTCGGCGATCATCCCGTTGCTGCACTTGGCTCAGGAGCAGACCGGCTACGTCACCAACGAAGCCATGGAGCACATCGCCGAGCTCACCGGAACCACCCCGGCACTGGTCCTCGGAACCTGTTCGTTCTACGAGATGTTCAAGCGGGAACCCGTAGGGACCTACCTCGTGAACATATGCACGAACATCTCGTGTCAGATCATGGGCGGCGAGGAGCTCTTGCACCACGCTGAAGAGAAGCTGGGCATCAAGGCTGGTAGCACCACCGCCGACGGCCGCTTCACCATCGAAGACGTGGAATGCATAGCGGCCTGCACCGAAGCCCCGTGCCTCCAGGTCAACTACCGCTACTTCCACAAGATCACCAACGACGAGTTCGACGAACTGGTCGACGACCTGGCATCAGGACAACGGCCAGAGATCCCACCCCACGGCACCCTGGCCCAGATCCGCCAGCGGATCCCCGCCGACCGGGCTGCGGGCGTGGCCTTGCCCGACGAAAACATCGAACCGGTGTGGCTTACCGCCAACGCAGCCGCTGACGAAGGAGGCGACGCCTGATGGCGGTCACCGACGCCCCGATGATCCTCACCGGACGGATGAAGCACGACGACCTCCACACCCTCGAGCGCTACGAGGCCACCGGCGGCTACGCCGGGCTCAGGGCCGCGCTCGAAATGACCCCGGCCGCGGTGGTCGATGAGGTCAAGGCCGCTTCGCTGCTCGGCCGTGGTGGCGCCGGGTTCCCGGCCGGCGTCAAGTGGGGCTTCTGCCCGCCCGGCGTGTTCCCCCGCTACCTCGTGGTCAACGGCGACGAATCCGAGCCCGGTACCTACAAGGACCGGATGCTCATGGAAAGAGATCCGCACCAGCTGATCGAAGGCGCACTGATCGCCAGCTACGCCGTGGGCTGCGCTCAAGCGTTCCTCTACGTCCGTGGTGAGATGGCGTTGGCCCAAGAGCGCATCGCCCAAGCCCTCAACGATGCCTATGCCGCCGGCTACATCGGCAAGAACATCATGGGTACCGACTTCTCCGTCGACGTCGTCCTGCACTGGGGTGCAGGGGCCTACATCGTGGGTGAAGAGACCGCTCTCATCGAGAGCCTCGAAGGCAATCGGGGCATGCCCCGGTTGAAGCCCCCTTTCTTTCCCGCGGCCAAGGGCCTCTACATGCTGCCCACCATCGTCAACAACGTGGAGACGTTGTCGAACCTCCCGTGGATCCTCACCAACGGCAGCGCGGCCTACGCCGCTCTCGGAGCCGAGAACTCCAAGGGCACGCGCCTGTTCGCGGTGTCGGGTCACGTGAAGCGTCCCGGCATCTACGAGGTCGAGTTCGGCGTCACCACCTTCCGTGACCTGCTCTACGCCCCGGTCTACGGCGGCGGCATCCGCCACGACAACGAACTGAAGGCCTTCATCCCCGGTGGAGCGTCGGCGCCGTGGTTGTACCCCGAACACCTCGACACCCCGCTCGAAGCGGCCACCGTCGGCAAGATGGGCACCATGCTCGGCTCCGGGGCCGTGGTGGTGTTCGACGAGACCACCGACATCGTCAAGGCCTGCTTGCGTCTGGTGCGTTTCTTCGCCCGTGAGTCCTGCGGCAAGTGCACACCCTGTCGTGAGGGAACCAGCTGGATGGAGAAGATCCTCCAACGCATATACGACGGTCACGGTCGCCCCGAAGACCTCGACCTACTGCTCGACGTCACCGACAACATCTCGGTCGGCCTCGACTGGCCGCCGATCCAGACCACCATCTGCCCACTCGGCCCATCGGCGGCATCGCCCGTCGGATCCGCCGTCATGCGCTTCAAGGACGAGTTCGAAGCTCGCCTGGGCGGGCCCGTCGAGATCACCGTTGCCGTGAAGGGTTCCGGCTTCGTTGGCCCCGTTCGGAAAGAGGTCACGACCGATGCCTGAGGTACCCACCGAGACCATGGTCTCCATCACCGTCAACGGCAAGGCCATCGAGGCCAAGCCCGGCGAACTGCTGATAGACGCCGCCGAACGTACCGGCACCTACATCCCGCGGTTCTGCTACCACAACCGCATGGACCCGGTCGGCATGTGCCGCATGTGCTTGGTCGACATAGATACCGGCCGAGGCCCAGCCCTCCAGCCCAGCTGCATGATCACCGTGTCGCCCGACATGGTCGTCGACACCGAGTCCGAACGGGTCAAGAAGGCCCAGGACGGTGTCCTCGAGTTCCTGCTCATCAACCACCCGCTCGATTGCCCCGTGTGCGACAAGGGCGGCGAATGTCCCCTCCAAGACCACACCATGGCCTACGGACCCGGTGAGAGCCGGTTCGTCGAGGAGAAGCGGCACTACGAGAAGCCGATCTCCATCTCCGAGAACGTCTACTTGGACCGCGAGCGTTGCATCCTGTGCGACCGCTGTACCCGCTTCGCCAAGGACGTGGCCGGAGATGCGTTCATCTCCTTCCAGGACCGCGGCAACGGGATGCAGATCAACACGTTCCCGAACCACCCGTTCGCTTCGTACTTCTCGGGCAACACCGTGCAGATCTGCCCGGTCGGGGCCCTCACTGCCCGTCCCTACCGCTTCAAGGCCCGTCCTTGGGACCTCGATGTGGTCGAGTCCACTTGTCAGGACTGTGCCGTCGGGTGCCGGATCGTGGTCGACGGATCCCGCGACCGGGTCCTGCGCTACAACGGCGTCGACTCCGAGCCGGTCAACTGGAGTTGGCTGTGCGACAAGGGGCGGTTCGGCTTCGAGGCCGTCAGCTCCGACGATCGCCTCACTGCCCCACTGATCAAGGGAACCGACGGTTCCCTGACCGAGACCCGCTGGTCAGATGCCCTCGGCGCGGTGGCCCGAGCCGTGAAGGCCGGCCTGGACAGCAACGGTCCGTCGGGTACTGCCGTCATCGGTGGCGCCCGCCTCACCAACGAATCGGCCTATGCCTGGGTCAAGCTGGCCAAGGGCATCATCGGCACCGATTCGGTCGATGCCCAGCTCGGCGACGGCCTGCCCGCCGCTGCGGTCCATGGGCTGCCCCGGGCCACCATCGAAGATGCCTGCACCGCGGGCGGCACCGTCCTGGTCATCGGGTCCGATCCCAAAGACGAGCTCCCGGTTCTGTTCCTCCGGCTCCGTGACGCGGTCACCCGTCGGAACGCCAAGATCATCGAGCTGTCGCCCCGACCCACCTCGCTCACCGGTCTCACCGCCCATTCGCTGCGTACCGTGCCCGGAGCGGTCAACGAACTGGTCGACCAGATCATCGCCGGCAAGGGCGAACACGGCCCGGTCCGGGAACTCCTGGCCAAGGGCCCGCTCACCGTGGTGCTCGGCCGGGCATCGGTGGCCGAGAGCCCCGATGCCACCGTGGCCGCCGCCGCGGCACTACTAGCTGCCTTCCCCGAGGTCCGGTTCCTGTCGGGTCTGCGCCGCAGCAACGTGCACGGTGCCCTGGATCTCGGCCTCACCCCCGGGTTCCTGCCCGGGCGGGTCACCCGCGAAGCCGGTGCCGACTGGTTCGGAGATGCCTGGGGTTCCGTGCCCACCGAGGACGGCCGGGACACCGCAGCCATCCTGACCGCGGCCGCGGCGGGTGAGATCGACACGCTGATCCTGCTCGGCGCCGACCCGTTGGCCGACTTCCCCGATCGGGACCTCGCTGTGCGCGGTCTCGACGGGGCTCGCAAGATCGTGGCCGTCGACACCTTCCTCAACGAGTCCAGTGCCAAGGCCGACGTAGTGCTACCCGCGGCCGGGCCCGCTGAGGTCGACGGCACCGTCACCAACATCGAAGGTCGAGTGACCGTCGTCCGTCAGAAGGTCACTGCCCCCGGTACTGCCCGTGACGACTGGATGATCGCCGCCGAACTGGCCTTCCGTCTCGGGGCCGACCTCGGCTTCACGTCCATCGACGAGATCTGGGAGGAGATCGAGCGCCTATCGCCGGCCCATGCCGGGATCACCGTCGAAGCCCTCGGATCCGAGCCCGACGGCGTGCTGGCCGGACGGTCCACCTCGGTGGTCAGCACCGACCCGATCGACTCCCATGCCATCCCGGCCGCCGAAGCCTCGGCTGCCGCCGGGCGGGCCGATGCCGTCACCGACCAAGAAGAAGCGCAGGCCCATGAGGCCGACGCCACCGTGGCCGAATCCGACCAGGCCGCCAGCGGCGACGATGCCGAGCCCGAGGCCCACGAGAAAGTACCGGAGGTCGAGGCGACCACCGGTCCGACCCGTCCCGAACCGGTCACCTTCGAGGCCCCGACCTACTCAGCGCCGGCCGTCGATGCGTACTCGTTGCGCCTGGTCACCACCCGCCGGCTCTATGACCACGGCACCCTGGTGTCGAAGTCGCCGTCGCTGGCCAACCTGGCCCGGCCCGGGAGCCTGCTGGCCAACCCATCGGATCTCGAACGGCTCGGAGTGGTCGACGGAGACCCCGTCACCGTCATCTCGGCCAAGGGTTCGATGACCACCCCGGTCCGCATCAACGACATGATCCCTGCCGGCACCGTCGTGCTGTCGTGGAACCAGGGCGACCCGTCGCCCAACGTGCTCATCGACAGCACCGCCGGGATCACCGAGGTCCGATTGGAGACCCGCGCATGATCGTGGCCGCCGACCCGCTGCTGTCGGGCGACATCGGGCTTGCCGTCGTTCTCATCGTGTTGGCCAAGGCCGCCATCACCCTGGGCATCTGCCTGGTCGCCACCATGTTGATGATCTGGTTCGAACGCAAGATCATCTCCGACCTCCAGAACCGCATCGGCCCCAACCGGGCTGGCCCTTGGGGCATCCTCCAGACCCTGGCTGATGGCCTCAAGGTCATCCTCAAAGAAGACCTGGTCCCCTCCAAGTCCGACAAGTGGATCTTCCGTCTGGCGCCGATCCTCACCATGGTCCCGGCCTTCATCACCTTCGGTCTCGTACCGCTCGGTGGCGACTTCAGCAATGGCAACTCAGGCCAGGTCGAGATCTTTGGTCACACGACCCTCTTGCAGTTGGCCAACCCCGATGCTGGGGTGCTGGTGATCCTGGCCATGTCTTCCATTGCCATCTACGGGATCATGCTCGCCGGCTGGGCCTCCGGCTCGAAGTACCCGCTGCTCGGCTCCGTCCGGGCCAGCGCCCAGATGGTTTCCTACGAGGCCGCTCTCGGACTTTCCATCCTCGCCGTGGTCCTCACCACCAGCAACAACGATCTCGGTATCGGCACCCTCACCACCAACGGCATCGTCTCGGCCCAGGTGCCCTGGGGTTGGAACCTGTGGGTCACTGGCCTGGTGCCCTTCGTGGTGTTCCTGCTGGCTGCCACCGCCGAGCTCAACCGACCGCCTTTCGATCTCGTGGAGGCCGAACAGGAACTGGTGGGCAGCTTCCAGACCGAGTACTCGGGATTCCGCTTCGCCATCTTCTACCTGGCTGAGTTCCTCAATGCCATCACCATGGCGGCCATCATCGTCACCTTGTTCCTCGGTGGCCCAGGCGGCCCGGCCATCATCGGACCGGCGTGGGTCTGGGGCTTCGTGTGGTTCTTCGTCAAGCTGGTGGCTGTTCTCTACGCCTTCGTCTGGACCCGGGCCTCGGTACCGCGGGTTCGCTACGACCAGCTCATGGACCTCGGTTGGAAGGTCCTAATCCCGCTGTCGGTCGGTTGGCTGCTACTTCTGGTGGCCATCCGGGTCGGCGACGACGCCGGCTGGAACCCGATCGCCGTGGTGGCTGGTGCCGCCGTCGGACTAGCCGCGGGCTACGGCCTGCTGGCCGCAGCCATAAAGGCCTCGCATCGCAACCGCGTTGCGGAACTGCTCGACAAACCCGAAGGAGCGCTCGACTGATGGGCTACCTCGGAGGTTTCCTCGTCACGTTCAAGCAACGTGGCAAAAAGCAACGCACCACCCGCGAGTACGCCAAGGACGAAGGCGGCAAGCGCGACAAGCCCGAGCGGCTTCACGGACGGCACGTCCTGAACCGCTACGAAGACGGCATGGAGAAGTGCATCGGCTGCGAGCTGTGCGCCGGTGTCTGCCCTGCCGACTGCATCTACGTCCGTGGCCAAGACAACGACCCCGAGAACCCGACCTCTCCAGGCGAACGCTTCGGCTTCGTATACGAGATCAACTACCTGCGCTGCATCCACTGTGACCTTTGCGTAGAGGCCTGCCCCACCGAGGCCATCACCGAGACGAAGCTCTTCGAGTTTTCGTTCACCAACCGTCAGGATGCCATCTACACGAAGGCCGAACTGGTGGTCGACGACGAAGGAATGCCCCAGCAGTTGCCGTGGGAAGACTGGACCGACTTGGTCGACGTGGCTCGCAAGACCTCAGCTTGGGTGCGGGCCACTGCCCCCGGCGGATCGGTCGATTACGTGGGCAAGGTGGGCTGGACCGGTGAGCTCGGATTCGGCGTGAAGGCCCCCGAGCAGGGCCAGACCACCGAACACACCTCACCGGCAGATGCCGATCACAAGCCTGACCAAAGCCCGGAAGGGGGCCACTGATGGAATGGGCCGTCTTCATAGCTGGGGCTCTCATCTGCCTCCTCGGCGCGTTCGGTGTGGTCACCCGCACCAACCCTGTCCATGCCGCGCTCAGCCTGGTCGGCACCCTGTGGGGCATGGCCGTGCTGTTCATCGCTCAGGAGGCCGAGTTCCTGGCCGCTGTCCAGGTGATCGTCTACGCCGGCTCCATCGTGGTTCTGTTCCTGTTCGTGATCATGCTTCTCGGTGTCGATACCACTGAAGACCTGACCGTCGAGCCTCTCACCGGACAGCGCACCGGGGCCATCGTGGCCGGCGTCCTGCTGGCCGGCGGTCTCATCGCCGTGTTCAGCTTCGGAGCCATCACCGGTGCCGAGTCGGTAGCTGCCCCCTTCGATCCGTCGGCCGCCAACCCGCTCGAGATCGGGCGCGTCCTGTTCACCGACTACCTGTGGGCCTTCGAGATCACCTCGGCCCTGCTCGTCATCGCCGTCACCGGCGCCGTGGTTCTGGCCCGCCACCGACCCGACAGCTACGTCGACGAAGATCTGCCCGGCGACACCCTGCCCATCGAAACCGAGGAAGCGCGCTGATGTTTGCCGCTGCTCCACCCCCCGAGGTCTATCTCGGCCTCAGTGCCGTCCTCTTCGCCATCGGGGCCGTCGGCCTCTTGGTCCGCCGCAACGCCCTGGTCATGTTCATGTGCGTCGAGTTGATGCTCAACGCGGTGAACCTGTCCTTCATCACCTACGCCCGGGCCCTCGACGACCTCGGCGGCCAGGTTGCAGTGTTCTTCGTTCTCGTGGTCGCCGCCGCTGAAGTGGTGGTAGGCCTCGGGATCATCGTGTCCATCTTCCGTCGTCGTCGGTACGCCGATGCCGACGACCTATCACTGCTGAAGGGCTGAGGCCGCACTCATGCAAGACCTCCTCTTCCTCATTCCTGCGCTGCCACTGGCCGGCTTCGTCGTGCTGCTGTTCCTCGGCAAGCGGATCGGTGAGCCGCTAGCGGGTTGGCTGGCCACCGCGGCCGTTGGCGCATCGTTCCTGGCCACGGTGGCCGTGTACTTCGACCTGCAGAGCACGCCCGAACACGAAAGGGCTCTCACCCAGACGCTGTTCACCTGGTTGCCCGTCGGTGGTCTCACGGTCGACCTCGGGTTCCTGGCCGACCCCCTGTCGGTCACCATGCTGCTGTTCATCACCGGCATCGCCACCCTGATCCACCTGTACTCCATCGGGTACATGCACGGCGACCGGGACTTCACCAAGTTCTTCGTCTACCTCAACCTGTTCGTCTTCTCCATGATCATCCTGGTGTTGGGCGACAACCTCCTCGTCACCTACCTCGGCTGGGAAGGCGTGGGAGCCTGCTCCTACTTCTTGATCTCCTTCTGGTTCGAGAGCGATGCCAACGCTTCGGCCGGCAAGAAGGCGTTCGTCACCAACCGCATCGGTGACTTCGGCTTCATGGTGGCCATGTTCTTCACCTTCAGCGCTCTTGGCACCCTCAACTACCAGCAGATTCTGGTCTCGTCGCCGAGCCTGGCCGCCACCACGGCCACGGCCATAGCGGCCATGCTCTTCCTGGGCGCGGCGGCCAAGTCCGCTCAGCTGCCGCTCTACGTGTGGCTCCCAGATGCCATGGCCGGACCCACCCCCGTATCGGCCCTCATCCACGCCGCCACCATGGTCACCGCCGGTATCTACGTCCTCACCCGGATGAACCCGGTCATCGCCCTGTCTGCCAGTTGGGTGCCGTGGATGATCGCCATCATCGGTGCCGCCACGGCCTTGTTCGCGGCCACCATCGCCCTGGCCCAAAACGACATCAAGAAGGTGTTGGCCTACTCCACGGTCAGCCAACTCGGCTACATGTTCCTGGCCGTCGGGTCCGGGGCCTACATCGCCGCCATCTTCCACATGGTCACCCACGCCTTCTTCAAGGCCCTTCTGTTCCTGGGCTCCGGCTCGGTCATCCACGGCATGGAAGACGAGCAGGACATGCGGCGAATGGGGGCACTGCGCAAGATCATGCCCATCACCTCGGCCACCTTCATCGTGGGCTGGCTGGCCATCGTCGGATTCCCCGGGTTCTCGGGCTTCTTCTCCAAGGATGAGATCCTGCTGTTCGCCTATGAGAAGAGCCCGATCTTGTGGGCCGTGGGTGTGGTCACCGCACTGCTCACCGCGTTCTACATGAGCCGCCAGGTGTTCATGGTCTTCTACGGCAAGGCCCGCTGGGACCGACCCATCGAGGAAGCTGCTCCTGAACTGGCGGCCGAGCGCGAAGCCGCGGGCATCACCGGTGGCCACGGGGTGGGACCGGTTGGGGAGATCAAGCCCCATGAATCGGGCTGGAAGATGACCCTGCCCCTCATGATCTTGGCGCCCTTCGCCCTACTGGCCGGGTTCCTCAACTCGCCGTTCGTCGATGACGGCAAGTTCCTCGAACATTGGCTCGAGCCGGTGGTTCGCTTCGGCGAGGCCCACGCCACCTCCGGCACGGGCGTAAAGATCGGCCTGGCCCTCGTCGCCACAGTGGTCGGCCTCCTCGGAATCGCCCTCGCCTTCGTGGTGTACCTGAAGAACCGCCAGGACCTGGCCGAGAAGATCGAGCAGCCCATCATGGCCAAGGGCTGGTACTTCGACAGCACCATCTCCGCCTTCATGGACGGACCCGGTCGCAAGGCCTTCGATGCCGTTGCCTGGGTCGACAAGAACATCGTCGACGGAGCCGTAAACGGGGTCGCCACCCTGGTCCGTGACGGTTCAGCCAAGACCCGGCTCGTCCAGACCGGTTATGTCCGCAACTATGCCCTCGGGTTCGCCATCGGAGCGATCGTCCTCGCCGGGTTCATCCTCACCAAGGCGGTCTACTCGTGAGCACCGCGCTCCTCGCCTCTTCCGCCGTCCCGTCGGCCCCCGATTTTCCGATCCTCACCTACGTGATCCTGCTGCCCCTCATAGGGGCGGTCAGTACCGCCCTGGTGTCGCGTCGCCGTCCTGATGCGGCCAAAGCCCTGGCCGTGCTGTTCTCGGTGGCCACCGCCGGACTGGCCATCAGCATGCTGGCCCTGTTCGAGACCGGTGAGGCCGGGTATCAGATGGTGGTTCACGCCACCTGGCTGACAGACCCAGACATTGCCTGGTCGCTCGGGGTCGACGGGATATCTCTCTGGCTCGTCGTGCTCACTGGGATCCTCTTCCCGATCGCCATGCTGGCTTCCAAGCCCCATGGCGCCGACGGGCAAGACGACAAGCAGTACTTCGCCTGGCTGCTCCTGCTCGAGGTGGGCTGCATCGGCTCGTTCCTGGCCCTCGACATGTTCCTGTTCTTCGTGATGTTCGAGATCGTCTTGGTCCCGATGTACTTCCTGATCGCCGGTTGGGGTCACGACGACCGCAAGTACGCGGCAACGAAGTTCTTCCTGTACACCATGTTCGGATCGGCGTTCATGCTGGTCGGGATCATCGCTACCGCCTACCTGCACGCACGTGGCGGCGGTCCCGTCACCTTCGCTCTGCCGGTCATAGCCGAGAACCAGGGCATCATCGCCGTCACCACCGGCCGGTGGTTGTTCCTGTCGTTCGCCATCGCGTTCGCCGTCAAGGTCCCTCTCTTCCCGGTCCACACCTGGCTACCCGATGCTCACACCCAGGCTCCAACAGCAGGCTCGGTGATCCTGGCGGCCGTCATGTTGAAGCTGGGTACCTACGGGTTCTTGCGCTTCGGGCTGTACCTCTTCCCCGAAGCGGCCCTATGGGCAGCACCGGGCATGGTCACCCTCGGGGTGATCGGCATCATCTACGGGGCCATCTGCGCGGCCATGCAGAAGGACCTGAAACGGCTGGTGGCCTATTCATCCGTGGCCCACCTCGGCTTCATCGCCCTCGGTACCTTCTCCCTCACCACCCAGGGCATCCAGGGCAGCGTGTTCCAGATGATGGCTCACGGCATCTCCACCGGGGCCTTGTTCATCCTGGTCGGCATGATCTACGAACGCCGCCACACTCGCCAGATACAGGTCCTCAAGGGTCTGCAGAAGCCAGCTCCGATCTTCGCCGCCGTGTTCACGGTGGTGGTGATGTCGTCACTGGCTCTGCCCGGCCTCAATGGGTTCGTCGGCGAGTTCGTGATCCTCCAGGGCTCGTTCCTCACCCGCCGCTGGTGGGCCGTGGTGGCCGCCACCGGGATCATCCTGGCGGCCTTCTATCTTCTTTGGGCCTACCAACGTGTGTTCCACGGAACGCCCGATCCCGAGAACGCCGACTTCGCCGAACTCAAGATCGGCGAAGGCCTGGTGCTGGCTCCACTGATAGCCATCATCGTGATCATGGGCGTATACCCGAAGCCCATCTTCGATCGCATCGAACCGTCGGTGACCCGCCTCGTGACCCACATCGAGGACAACACCGACTACAAGCAGCCGCGGGTGGCCACCGAAGGCGACGAGATCGTCCCCGAATCCGAACGGCGTACCCCTGATTCCGCCGACCAGGCCCACGACACTTCCGGCGAAGCCGCCGCCGACGACCAGCCGAGCGAGGGTGGCCACTGATGTTCGCTGAGGTCCAGACCCTCAACACCCCCGAAGTCGAGTTCTCGGTACTGCTCCCGATGCTCATCATGATGGGCGGAGCCCTGCTACTGCTGGTGGCAGGGTCGTTCCTGCCCCGTCGCAGCGCCGTGCCGTGGAACCCGCTGGCTGGTTGGATCATCGGCATCGTCGCCGCCGTCCATCCACTGCTGGCCTGGCTCTCCGACGTCTCTTGGCATCGCATCGATGCTGTGCTGGCCGTGGTCGCCGTCCTCTTCCTGGGCTTGGCCGTCAGTTGCCGTCAGCCCACTCGGGTGTCGTGGCATGCCCCGGCTGCCATCTTGATCGCCAGCGCTTCCATCTCATCTTCGGTGGTGCTGTGGTTCCGGGTCAGAGACGACGGACCCATCCGGGCCGTGGGCGATGCCGTGCGCATCGACGGGCTCACCGTGTTCTTGGCCATCGTCATCGCCACCTCGGTGATCATCACTGCCCTGCTATCGGAGGGCTACCTCCGTCGGGAACGCCTCGAGGGCAGCGAGGCCTACGTCCTAGTGCTCCTGTCGGCCTCCGGCGGCATCATCATGGCCTCAGCCAACGACCTCATGGTGCTGTTCCTCGGCCTCGAGATCCTTTCCATCGCCGTCTACGTGCTGGCCGGTATCCACATCCGTCGTGTCCGGTCGGGCGAAGCGGCCCTCAAGTACTTCGTACTCGGTGCGTTCTCGTCGGGCTTCCTGCTCTACGGCATCTCGCTCGTCTACGGAGCCACCGGTAGCACCAACATCACCCAGATCCAGTCCTTCCTGGCCACCAACATCCTGACCAACGACATCGGCCTGCTCGCCGGTTTCGCCATGCTGCTGGTGGGCCTCGGCTTCAAGGTATCGGCGGCACCGTTCCACGCTTGGGCCCCCGACGTGTACGACGGTTCGCCCAGCCCGGTGGTGGCCTTCATGGCCTCCGCGGTGAAGACCGCTGGTTTCGCCGGACTCATCCGGGTGTTCGTGCAGGGCTTCGGGATCTACCACGTCGACTGGCAGCCCATCGTCTACGCCATGGCCCTGCTCACCATGATCGTGGGCTCGGTCATCGCCGTCAGCCAGACCAACGTGAAGCGAATGTTGGCCTATTCGTCGATCAGCCATGCCGGCTTCGTCCTCATGGGCATCCAGGCCGCCAGTGACCGGGGCGTGGAGGCCGCCATCTTCTACCTGGCCACCTACAGCCTCACCGTGGCCGGCAGCTTCGGCGTGGCCACCGTCATCGGTCGCACGGGAGACAACGCTCACGATCTGAGTGAGTACCGGGGTCTCAGCAAGCGGGCCCCGTTGATGGCCTTTGCCTTCTTCGTGTTCTTGATGGCCCAAGCCGGAGTTCCGCTCACCGCAGGGTTCGTGGCCAAGTTCACCGTCCTCGGGGCAGCCGTGGAAGCTCGCTCTTACTGGTTGGCCCTCGGAGGAATGCTCACCTCGGTCATCTCGGCCTTCGTCTACCTGAAGATCGTGCTGGCCATGTACGGCGAACCGTCGGCCGAAGATGCCACCCGGTCCTACGACGTACCCGTCGGCGCCAAGCTGGCCGTCGGGTTGGCCCTTGTCTCCACGCTCGGCTTCGGGATCTACCCGAAGCCGCTGATCGATGCCTCCCGCACCGCGGTGGTGTCGATGGTCGACCAGTCGGAGCCGACCCCCGGCGTCTTGTCGGTCCCTGATCCCTGAGCCCGCTGGGGTGTTCGCCACCCCTACGGTGTCCCCGTGACGTCCGAACCCGCTTCCCCGGTCGATGACGACATCTGGTCGCGTGATGACGAGGCCCCCTCTCCGGTGGCCCGGACAGACGAACTCTCGCTCGGCGACGGGTCCGACAGGCCTCCCGCGCAAGACGACACCGTCACGACCGAGCGGTGGAGCCGCCGCGATCGGCTGCTGGGCTACGGCATCGTGGTGGCCGGGTTCGTGGCCGTGGTGGTCTCGCTACGGCTGAACCATGCCGGGCTCCACGAGTCCGAGATCGCCACCAGCTGGCAACTCGACTCGGTCGACAACCTGATGGCCAACCCGTTCACCAGCACCTGGTACCGGCACGTCCAACCGCCGCTCTACAACCTCTACATCGGCAGCATCCTGCGCTGGTCGCCGTTCCCGCCGATTGGAACCATCTACGTGCTCAGCCTGGCCGTGCTGTTGGGCGCTTCGCTGCTGCTGTGCGATGTGCTGCAACGTTGGCGGGTACATCCGTGGGCGGCGGGCCTGATCACCGCAGTGGCCATGGCCAACCCAAACCTGCTCAGCACCATCGTGGTCAGCAGCTACGAGGTCCCGGTAGTAGCCATGCTCGTGCTGGCCTTCTGGCTCTTCCAGCGCTACCTCGACCAGCCTTCACCCCGACTGCTGATCGGCCTGTCGGTGGTTCTCACCGCGGTATCGCTCACCCGAAGCCTCCTGCACCCGGTGTGGGTCGTCGGCTTCGTGGCCTTTGCGGTACTGGCCCGCAAGGTACCGGTCCGGACCATCGCGGTGGCGGTAGCCATACCGGTGCTCTGCATCGGCGGGTGGATGGTCAAGAACGAGGTGTTGTTCGACACCGCCACCACCAGCAGTTGGCTCGGGTTCAACCTCCAACGGGGCGTCATGGCTCCCATGGCCAGGGCCGATGTCGAAGCATCGGTGGCTGATGGTGACGTGACCGGCTTAGCCCTGGTGAACCCTTGGCAGCCCCTCGAGCAATACGACGAGTGGAACGAAGGTTGCCAGCCCAGCAGCCGTCACCCTTCCCTGTACGTCGAGACGTGGAAGGAGTCCGGTCGAGCCGCCAACTTCAACCACGAGTGCTATCTCCCCCTCTATGCCCAGGCCGAGGCCAACGCCACGACGCTGATACGCACCTATCCTGGCCGCTATCTACGCACCCGAGTGGCCATCGCCCCGTCGTCGTTTGCCATGGCCGAGGTCGGAGTGGACACGCCGTACCGGAGCCCCGCCGGGGTTCTGCGGCCCACTCGGACGTGGATGGATTCTCTCGGCGATGCCACCCTCGTGCCCATGACGGTGCATCTCGACATGGCCGACTGGAACCTGCCCTTCTTCGGCGCCGACGAGCTCACCTACCGGATATCTCTGACCCTGGCGGCCGGCAGCCTCTTTCTGCTGGCCCGGGGTCTGCTGGCTGCCTTTCGGCTCATGAGGCAGGCCCGGCGGCCCGGTATGCGCTCCTGGGATCGCGACGAACTGATGTGGCTGCTCGTCGCCGGCACGGCGATCTTGGTCATCGTGGTCGGCAACCTGATCGAGTTCGGTGAGAACGGGCGGTTCCGAGCCACCCTCGACCCGCTGCTCGTGGCCCTGCCCCTCGGGGCGCTGTACCGCACGGTGGCCGACCGCGTGGGCCCCGAGACGCCGCCAGATCAGTTGACGGCGTAGATCTCGACTTCGTTGGCCCCATCGGCGAAGGCTTCGCGAGGGACGATCGCCGCCACTGATGGGCCATCACCGAGGTCGTAGGCCTTGGTGCCAGCCCACACGGTCCCGTTCACCGACACCACCGCCTCGTCACCGGCCTGCAGGTGGGGGGTGGAGGCCAGCACCAGGCTGGGGACGAAACCCGACGAAAGATCGACATCATCGGCCTTGCTCGATGCCGCCAACGAACTGGCCGTCCGAGTGAGCGCCGTGCCGGTACCGATGATCTCGTCGAGAGGCCGCCCCACCAGATCGGCATCGGGTTCGGTCTTCCACCAGCGCAGTGGATCACCGATGGCAGGCAGGAATCGGTCGACGGCGTGGTCGAGCACGATCTCGTAGCCCCGGTCGGCGTCGAGTTGTTCCAGGGGTCCAGCCAGGAACTGGTCGCCGGCTTTGTCGGACCGGTGGAACCCCTTGATCTCACCGGTGCGTTCCGGACCCAGAGCCGACTGGCCGTCGGTCTCCCACGACAACGTCAGGTTCAAGACATCAGCGATGGTGGGGAGAACGTCGATGGTGCGCACGTCGGCATCACTGACCGTGCCCTCTGTTTGGCCAGGTTCCTTCACGAAGAACGGCACCCACATGATGTCGGACTTCACTTCGTCACTGATGTCGGTCCGGGAGTTGTCGAGGGCTCGGATCTCTTCTCCGGGCAGGAACGAAACCCCGTGATCGGCCACCACCGTGAGCACTGCGTCGTCGTAGAACCCGTTGTCCTTCATGGCCTGCATCGTCTGACCCAGAACCTCGTCGGCGTAGCCCAACTGGAGCAGATGACGGTGGCGGCCGAGGTCGAGCAGCGCCGGCTGGTCCAGCCAGTTGTCGCTGTCTCGGGCCAGATCTGGGCTGGGGCCCTCGTACTGGAAGCCGTCGGGCAGGTAGCGGAACGGCACATGGGGGAGCAGGACGTGCAGGAAGTGGAGAGTGTCTGAGCCGTCGTCGAGGCCGTCGAGAAACTGCTGGGAGCGGCCATCCACTTTCCGTTCCTCGGCTGACAGCTTCTCGGGCTCTTTGGCGGCCTCGTCTTCCACGTTGCCGGCCACCGGATCTTCGGGAGGCGGGTTCGGCGCGAGGCGATATCTCATGACGTGGCGGGCATCGTTGACGAGAGCGCTGAGGCCACCCCGGTCCCGGCTGTCCAGCGCACACAGGCTGACCGGACACAACCGGGATATCGACTCGGTCACCTTGAGGTCCATTGACCCACCAAGGAGGGTGAAGATGTTCTTCGGGTGCGAATCGGCCAACGGGGATTCGCCGTCCTTCGGGAGCATCCCAGTGACGATGGCCGGGAGCGCGTTCCAGGTGAAGTTGCTGACTGTCGTGGTGTTGCGGAACCAGTGTGAATCGTCGGCCAGCGCGGCGAAGTTGGGGAACAGCTCGGCATCGATGGTGCCGTCAGCGTCGATCAGCGAAGCCAGGGGTAGCTCGTCGAACACGATCATGACCACCGGGGCCCGGCTCGACTCGGGGACGACCCCGAGGGTGTTGGTTTCGGCCAGGAGCTGCGAGGTCGGCGACGCCAACAGGAACAGCGCCGCGAACACCGGTGGGGCTGCCGCGCACACCGACAACCAGAGCTGGACGCCCTGGGACCGCACGTAGAGAGCAGCCACCAGAACCCCTACCGTTAGGGCGATAGCGATCAGCACCGGGCCCGATACCAACGGGCGCAGGGCCTGGGTGGCGAAGGCTGCCACCAGCAGGCCGATGAAACCCAGGTGGATACCGCGGCGGGCGCGGCCGTCGACGGCTTGCACGCCCAGCTCCACCAGCCACAGAACCACCGGAACTGCGAAGATGGCCAGCAGAGCGAAGGCCCAGATGTCTCGTGACGTAGCGCCCCGGAACACGAAGCGGTCGGGAGCCTTGCCGAACACGTCGAGCAGCGGTTGGGCAATGGCGAAGCCGCTGAGAGCGAACAG
>JBDTBS010000307.1:0-6392 GCA_039924035.1 Aquihabitans sp.
TAGGTCAGGGGGCCGGGGTTTCGGCGGGGGCCGCCGCCTTCTTCTTCTTGGGCGGGGGTGGCGGCATGCGCTTGGGGAAGGCAATGGCTTCCTCGGGCCAGCGGTTGCGGCTGACCCGCGACAGGCGGTCCATGAGGGCCAACGCCGCGGGATCTTCCTCTGCTGGCTTCGTGAGCAGCTTGCCCTGGGCGATCATCCGGTCCATCACGGCCTTGCCGACCGCGGTCCGCACCACGGTGAGCGTCCAGTCGTTGAACTTGCCGATGCCCCCGGTGGAGATGTCGGCATGCTCAGCGGCGAAGTCGGGGCACTTCATGCAGCCCTCGCGGGTCCAGGCATGGCATTCCTTGAGCGGGACCTCGTGGTATTCGCCGTCGTGGGTCCAGATCTGAAAGACGCCCTTGATGTTCATCTTCTTGATCGTCGACCGCTCGATCCCGTACTTGGCTTCGAAGAGCTCTTCGAAGATCCGGTCGTCGAAGGTCTTCGAGCACAGCAGTCCGATGTTGAACAGGACCGGCTTGCCCACCTTGCCGACCTTGCGGTGCCACATGACCGGTGCGGCCGAGCTCTGGCAGCCCATGCCCACCAGCGCCAGCCGGGACAGACCCCGTTCGGTGGCCTCGTCCTGGGCCAGCCAGTTGGCCGAATAGGTGTAGCGGCTGCCCGAAGCATCGAGGACCTCCTGCTTGGTGGTGGCCACCATGGGCTTGGCCCGCCAGGTGGAGCCGTCGCCTTCGAGGCCGCTGACCAGAGCGCCGTCTATGTAGTCCTCCTCGAGCAGCCAGATGAGGATGGCCGACACCAGGCCACCGTCCTGCCCCTGTTCGTGGACGTCGTCGTCGGCGGCTCGTACGAGCAGGACCTCCTCGGCGATGCCGTGGAGTTCATCGATCTCACGAGCTCGACCGAACAGGTGCTCATCGGCGGCCGGCTCCCAGTCTCGGAAGCGGGGGCAGGCCCGAGTGCAGGAGGTGCAACCGTTCTGGCCGTGGGTGCAGTCGTCGAGCCCCAACTCCTCTTCGAGGTGGAAGGGGCGGTAGCCACCCTCCTTGTGCTCGTAGCCGAGGACGTCGTGGGGACAGGCGATCACGCAGGCCGAGCACCCGGTGCACAGGCCGGTGGTAACCACCTCCGAGTAGAGCTCGGCCCACTGGAGCCTCCAGCGGCCTTCCTCCCGGGAAAGGTTGGGGCCTTCGGTGGGTTCGTCGATCACCGTCATGGTGGGCATGGTAGGCCGCGGTCTGCGGATTTGAGAGATGTCGGACGGATGGGTGGCGCGCGCCTTGACCCGCGGGTCAAGATGGGGCCCATGGACCTGAGCTACCCGCCCGAAGCAGAGACGTTCCGCACCGAGATCCGTGGTTGGCTGGAGAAGAACCTCCCCGACGGCTGGTTCGATGAGGGCTTCGAGATGACGCCCGAGCAGAAGGTCTCTTTCAACGAGACCTGGCCGGCGAAGCTCTACGGCGGTGGTTGGATCTGCGCCGCATGGCCCAAGGAGTACGGCGGCAAGGGCCTGTCCACCATGGAGAACGTGGTGCTGGCCGAGGAGTTCGCTCGGGCCAAAGCGCCCATGCGGGCCGACTTCTTCGGCGACACGCTGGTCGGGCCCACGATCCTCCAGCACGGTACCGAGGAGCAGAAGCAGGAGTTCCTGCCCAAGATCATGAAGGGCGAGATGTCCTGGTGCCAGGGGTTCTCCGAGCCCGACTCGGGCTCCGACCTGGCCTCGCTCTCCACCTCTGCGGTACTCGACGGTGACGAATGGGTGATCAACGGCCAGAAGGTGTGGACCACCCAGGCCCAGTTCGCCGACTACTGCTTCCTGCTGGCCCGCACCGATCCCGACGTGAAGAAGCAGGCCGGTATCTCGTACCTGCTCGTTCCCATGAAGCAGGACGGCATCGAGGTGCGGGGCATCACCCAGCCCGACGGCACCGCCGAGTTCAATGAGGTGTTCTTCACCGATGCCCGTTGCCCCAAGGAGAACGTGGTCGGCGGGGTCAACGGTGGCTGGACGGTGGCCAACTCCACCCTCTCCCACGAGCGGGGCATGTCGGCCACCACTGGCTATCGGCGCTTCGAGATGGAGTACGACCTCATGGTCGAAGCGGCCAAGGCCAACGGAAAGATCGAAAGCCCGGTCATCCGTCAACGGCTCATGAGCTACTACACCAAGATCCAGATCCTGCGGATCAACGGCCTGCGCAGCCTCACCCAGACGCTCAACAAGACCAAGGACATGGGCGTGATCTCGCTCGGGCTCACCAACAAGATGTTCTGGTCTGAGATGCACCGCGACGCCATGGAGCTGGCCCTCGACATCTTCGGGGCCGAGTCCATGCTGGTCGACGCCGGTCCTAGGTCGGGAAGTTGGCCGGCGGTGATGCGGGCCAAGGGTCGCGACACCTATCAGCCCAGCGCGATGATGTCGGTGTTCTTCTTCTCCCGTTCCGAGACGATCTGGGGCGGCACCGCCGAGATCCAGCGCAACATCGTCGGCGAGAAGTTCCTGGGTCTGCCTCGCGAGCCCAAGGTCGACACCAAGAAGTAAGGCCCCCACGCTTTTTGGGGGTGACGGATGGCCGGTGGGGGTGACGGATGATGGGGTGGTCACGGTCGGTAGCGTGATGCGGTCATGGAATCTGCCCTCCCACCCCGTCCGCCCCGGCGGACGCTGGGCCAGCGAATGCTGCTGGTTGCTGGCGGCCTCCTGGCCACGGTGGTGCTGCTGGTGGCCGGCGTGGTGGCGTGGGCTGGCTACAAGATCAACCAGATCGACCGCGAGGATGTCGTCCTCGACACCTTGGTGGCCAACGGTCCCGCCAACTATCTGATCGTCGGGTCCGACTCTCGTTCTGGCGATGACCCCGACAACCCGGGGTCCACTGGCGACGGTCGGGCAGCCTTGGCCGACACGATCATGGTGCTGCGGGTAGACCCCGGAGCCACCACCGCCCAGGTGCTGTCACTACCTCGAGACCTGTGGGTGACCATGCCCGACGGTGAGAACGGCCGGATCAACGCGGCCTACGCCGAAGGGCCCCAGGCCCTGATCGACACCCTCCGCACCGAGCTCGACATCCCGATCAACCACTACGTGGAGGTCGACTTCCGGGGCTTCCAGGAACTGGTGGGGGCCATCGACGGGGTCCCCATGTGGTTCGACCGCGCCATGCGCGACACCAACAGCGGCCTCGACGTGCTCCACCCCGGCTGCGTGGTGCTCGACGGCCAGAGCGCTCTAGCCTTCGCTAGGGCCCGCCATCTTCAGTACTGGCAGAACGGCGGCTTCACCTACGACGGCACTGGCGACCTCGGTCGCATCTCGCGCCAGCAGGTGTTCCTGCGACGCGTCATCGACCGAGCCGCCAGCAAGGGCATGAGCAACCCGCTGACGCTCAAGGCTCTGGTCGACGTTGGTGCCTCACACTTGACCATCGATACCCAACTACCGGTGTCAGACCTGACCGCGCTCGGTCGACGGTTCTCATCGTTCGATTCCGACGACCTGCAGACGTTCACGATTCCGGTGACAGGCCGAACCACCAGCGGGGGAGCCCAGGTGGTCGAGCTCGATCCCGCCGGAGCCGATGCCGTACTCGACAAGTTCCGCAACGTGGACCCCGAACAGGCCGACAGCTCCACCACCGTGGCCAGGGCCGACTCCACCCCACTGAGCGACGACGATCTGGCCGACCCGTCCTCGGTGACGGTGACCGTCCTCAACAGCTCGGACGAACAGGGCTTGGCCGCCACCATGGCCGACACCCTCGCCGACGAGGGGTTCACCGTCGCCGCTTGGGGCAACGGTGCCGATGCGGGCCACCCCCGCGAATCGGAGACCGTCATCCGCTATCCGGCCGGCTCTGAACGTGATGCCCGCACGGTGGCCGTGGTGCTGGCCGAACACGGGAGCGGTGCGCTACTGAAACAGGATGCCACCGTCGAGGGCGTGGTGGTGTTCCTCGGCGACGACCTGATCGTCGCCTCAGGCTCCACGTCGGCGACCGCGACGGTTCCCGACTCCACCTCGTCCACCGTCGCCCCATCGACGACGACCACGGTGCCGGTGGGCATGATCCCCGGCGATCCGCCAGCCGGGTCCAGCTGCGGCTGATCCCGTCCTCTCGCCCCGAATCTTTCTTGATGCTACGGGCGGTCGCTTCGTCTACGGTTCGCCGTTTAGGCGCGGATCAATCGGGAGCAGCCATGAAGGTTCACAAGATCGGGCCACGGTCGGTCGCGGCGCTGCTGGCGGCTCTGGTCGCCTTTGCGACCTTGGCTGTGCCGTCGGTGCAGGCGCAGGAACCCTCGCCTCCCGATAGCTCCAGCAGCGGTGCCTCGGCACTGCTGTCTCCCCCCGATGCCGCCCGGTCCTCCCTGGGCGATGAGAGCAGCCGAGCCGTCGATGTCGATGCTTCCGTGCTGGTTCCCGATACCCCTGTGACCATCGATGTCGACGTGTTCAGCAATGCTCGCTTCACCGTCGACCTGGAGCCCTTCGACAGCGGAGCGCCAGGGTGGGATGCCTGGACCGGTCCGGTCGAGGGTGTCGACGACGGCACTGCCACCTTCATCCGTCGGGGCGACGAGGTATCCGGCGTGGTGAGCACCCCCGATGGCACGTTCCGGGTCCAGCGTCGAGGCGATGGCAACGTGGCCCGCAAGACGTCCGAAGATCTCGCCGCCCGCCAGACCGAGCCCGACTACCTGATCCCGCCGGAAGGCGAGCAGGGGATGCCTCCCGCTGGCCATCGGCCGGAAAGCGATCGTGGAATCGGTGCCGCACCCGCCGCGAACCGGGTGGTCGACGTGCTGGTGGCCTACACACCACAAGCCAGGATCGAGATGGGCGGCAAGGCGGCCATCGAGGCTGAGGCCGCCCTGAGCATCGCCGCCACCAACACGGCCTACATCGACAGCGGCGTCAACGGCGCCGTCCGCATGGTCGGCGTAGTGGAGACCAGCTTCAACATCGCGCTGAGCGAAGCCGGCATCATCCAACTCACCGACCCCTCCGATGGGAAGGCCGATGAGTTACCCGTGAAGCGGGACCAACTGGGCGCCGACCTGGTGGCCCTGCTGTCTGGCACCTCAGCAGACCTTTGCGGTCTGGGATGGTACCTGGACACAATGGCGGGGACGCCCGAATACGGGTACTCGGTGATAGCGCACGATTGCGCCGTCGACTTGATGGCCTTCGCCCACGAGCTCGGCCACAACATGGGTCTCGACCACGATCGGTACGTATCGCCCAACCTTTCGACGTTCCTGCCCTATGCCTATGGCTACGTCGACGTTGCTGGTGGTTGGCAGACGATCATGGCCTACGACACCAAGTGCTTGGCACTTCTAGGCACGTACTGCACCGCCCTCCCAAGGTTCTCCAACCCCGATCAGCTACGAGGCGGCAGACCTCTGGGCCGACCGGCTGGGACAACGGACGCGGCCGACAACCGCAAGGCCTTGAACCTCACCATCCCGGTGGTCGCCGGATACCGGACCGCCAACGACACGCCAAAGCTGGGGTATGCGTCGATCACGCCGTGTCGGGTCGTGGATACCCGTTCTGCTGGTGGCATGTTCTCCCCCGGTGCTACCCGGACCTTTCAGGTGGCGGGCGGAGGTGCGGTGTTCGTGGGGCAGGGTGGTCGCCCCGGTGGCTGCAACGTTCCCGCGGATGCCAGCGCGGTGGAGGCGACCATCACTGCGGTGGGTCCGGGGGCCGGCGGCTTCGCCCGGGTCTATCCGGCGGGTACTGCGATGCCTGGGGCCACGTTCATCAACTATGTGCGTGGACAGTCCATTGGCAACACGGGCACCATTCCCATCGCGACCACCGGGTCCAACGCCGATCTCACCCTCAGCAACTTCGGTGGAACCACCCACTACGTCATCGACATCCAGGGCTACTTCTCAGCCGCAGCCCCGCTGGGGTATGTCCCGGTCAAGCCGTGTCGGGTCGTCGATACCCGTTACGTCGGCTATCTGAACCCTGGTGACACCGAGACCTATCAGGTGGCTGGTTCAGGGGAGCTGTTCTGGGACCAAGGTGGGGCCAGCGACGGGTGCAGCGTTCCGCTCACGGCAAGAGCGGTGGAGGCGACCATCACTGCTGTTGACCCGTACGGCCATGGGTACGCGCGGGTCTATCCGGTGGGTACTGCGATGCCCGGGGCCACCTTCATCAACTACGTGGATAGGAAGTCGATCGGCAACACCGGCACGATCCCCATCGCCACCACCGCATCGACGGCCGACCTCGCCATCAAGAACTACAGCGGCTACGTCGACTACGTGGTCGACATCCAGGGCTTCTACGCCCCCCGCTGAGGTCATCGCGCGGGTTGGCGGGCCGGGAACGGCCGTGCCCTCCGAACCGGTGA
>JBDTBS010000308.1:0-10432 GCA_039924035.1 Aquihabitans sp.
ATCTACCGCGACAACTGCAAGGTGGGCCAGCCCCTCGCAATGGCCAAGAAGGACGGTGCCGCCGACGACCCCACCGCTGCTGCCACAGAGGTCGTGACCCAGGTGGTCGAGCGGATCGTCGAGAAGGTCATCAAGGTCCCGGTGCGAGAAAAGCTGCCCCGCAACCGCACGTCACGCACCTTCGAGTTCCGCGTGGCCGACTGCAAGGGCTTCGTCACCGTCGGCGAGTACGAGGACGGTCGCCCCGGCGAAGTGTTCCTCAAGGTCGCCAAGCAGGGTTCGACCCTGGCCGGGATCATGGATGCCCTGTCGATCAGCCTCAGCTACGGCCTTCAGTACGGCGTGCCGCTGCGGGCCTTCGTCGAAGCGTTCACCAACACCCGCTTCGAGCCGGCCGGCATGACCGACGACCCCGAGCTGCGCATCGCTTCATCGCTGCTCGACTACATCTTCCGTCGCCTGGCCATCGACTACCTGTCGTTCGAAGAGCGCCAAGAGCTCGGCATCCTCTCGGTGTCCGAGCGGACCCAGCCCACGCTGCCTGGTGTGGAGGAGACCGTGGTGGAGAACCGCCAAGGTCACGACCTGGTGGCCGACCCGAAGTCGATCCCGTCGGCTTCGGAGCTGGCCAGTTCCATGTCCGACGAAGACTCGGGTCAGCCGAGCCTGCTCGACCGGGCCGGGGTCACCGGCAACGACCAGCCCACCAACACCCCGCCGCAGGTGAAGCCGTCGTCACACGCGGCCGATGCTCCCTACTGCATGCAGTGCGGCGTCCAGATGCAGCGGGCCGGCTCCTGCCACGCCTGCCCCAGCTGCGGAAGCACCAGCGGCTGCAGCTGATGTGAATCTGCGGTCGCTGCCACCGGAACCTCGGACCCGATGCCAGCGGCGTCTGCAGAAGTGACACGTTGAGTGAGACGTCCTGGGAAGCCCGTGCTGAGGCCGGGTTCCCTAGGACGTTTCTCGTTCTGGAGCACGACATCCCAAGCCCTATCGCAATGGAGGAGGCTGGCGTGAGGCGGCCTATCGCTGACACCAAAGAGGGTCAGATCCATCGCCGGAACCACAAAGCCGCAGCGAGCGTCGGAAAAGGATGATGAGGGTGCGGGCTCTGATGGTGGTGCTGGTAGCGGTGGCCGCGGTGGCTGTGTCCCCGGTCAAGGCCGATGCCAAATGCGCCAACTACATGATCGAGCATGACATCGGTTCCGTCGAGCGGGACGGCACGGTCCACGTGATCGGAACCGGGTGGGGCGACAACTGCTACGACACTGGTGAGATACCGCCGGGCGAGTCCGTGCTCGGACGGCCCGCTACCGAGGTCGAGGTCCTGTTGATCCAGGGTGACGTCGAGCACCTCGTTGCCACCGGTGAGGCCGATGAGAAGTACGGCTTCACCGTCGACGTCCCCATTCCCGATGATCTGAAGCCCGGGCCGATCGAAGTGATCGCTCGGGCAGGAGACTCAGTTGGCTATGTGGTGACGACCGGGCCACTGGTCATATCCGACGCTCCTCCATCTGGCCAGAGCGACGACACGGCCGTTCATCTGGGTAAATCCCCGCCGGGCACGGTTGCGCTTCCGATCGAACCGCCCAGCGACGACGGAACGTTGATGGTCGCGGCGGGGATCGCCCTCCTCGCCGCCGGGTTGGCAGCAACCGGGGTGTACTGGGCCCGCCGCCGCCAAGCTTGAACGACGCCACCCTGTCGCCGGTCTGCGGTCTGAGCTATCGGTGTCATTGTCGTGAGGTTTCTACGATCTGGCGACGGCCGGACGGCAACTCCGCGTCAGATCGTGGTGGACGACCCATCCGCCACGGCCTCGAGGTTGCGCACGTAGCCGAGCAACGGAGTGGCGGTGAGCCGGATTGGTTGCCCGATCAACGCCTCGTGGAAGTGCTTTTGGCGGACGTTCCACGACTTGGGGCCGTCGGGGGTCTGGACCACGATCTGGAGGCGGGTCCTCCGGTAGTGGCCATCGTTGTAGTGACCTTGGCGGCGCGCCTGCTGCCGGCGGCGCATCTCGAGTCCCCACTTGACCGGGCCCGGCAGCACGTCGCCGAGGTGCCGTTGCCTGGCGCTCAACAACACACCTTCGACGGTCTTGCGGCCGGCTACGTCGAGGCCACCCACGACGATGCGGATCGCGCTGTAGACGATTCCGAGGCCGGCCAAGACCAAGCCGATGGTGGCGGCCAGGTCGATCCAGCGCTCGTACTCCGCAACCTGGGGGTCAGTGAGGTCTACGTTCCCGGCGAGAACCTGGATGCAGCCGTAGCTGAGCAGGCCGAAGATGGCGCCCTGAATCACCCCGCGGACGATGAGCGTGCCGGGGGCCTGCCCCCACCAGGGACGCAGGCGACGGCCCAGGGCTTCCTCGACGTTCGAGCGTTCGGGCATGCGGCGGCATCTCCTGCAGTCCAGGCCGCGCGTGCGGCATCCCCGCGACCATAGACAGGCATAGCAAAGGTTCGCGACATCTCTGACGCGCCGTAGATGGGTGACACAGCCGTGGTTCTCAGAGTGCCGGGCTGGGGTTGGCTCGGCGGCTATGGGGGGCGATGTAGCGCAATGATTGCTTGGGGGGCGTCGGTCCTCTCCGTCTGTTCGCTTTGGCCGGGCGACGTGCTGATCGCCTACGGCCAAGCCGATCGGCTCGCCGAACTAGACGATCGTCCCGACGGACCCGACGGCGACCTGGCCCACGAGGCCGCGATCCGTCGACACAACCGGACCCGACGCCAGGAACACCACGACGATGCCAACCGGTCGAACGAAGGCCAAGCATCGTGATCCGGGACCATTGGCGGGATTTCTGCACAAAATGTCAGGTGCGCTTGGTGTAGGGGAGTACACTGCCAGTGCGTTCGGCGTCCCGTCTCAACATGACGGTAGTGAAGGTCTGGTTCGAGACCTCACCGGGAGATGCCTCCACAAACGAATGAACTGCCCATCGCCTGCTGGCGTTGGGCCGACGGCGCAGGAGTGCCGCAGTACCTATGTCAGACCTAAGAGCGCTGGAAGACGCGGCTTGGGCCGCGGCCGACGGCCGGGCTACAACCGACCAACTCGACCTCCTCGAGGCCGACCCCATCGCCTGGCGCTGGGCGTTGGAAGACCTGCTCGAAGACACTGAGGACAACCTGGAATCGGTGCGTCGCCTCGACGGTCCGGAACGCACTCAGGTGGTAGCCGACTTCGAAGCTGAGCTCGGTCGCCTCGAAGCGGCCTACGACCTGCTCACCAAGGTGGACGACAGCTCGTTGGCCGTCGCCGCCATAGCCAATGCAGACCCGGTGGGCGAGGTGCGCCTGCAGGCATCGTGGCACGGCGGCAACGTGGTGGTGTGGGCCGGCGGGCCCAGCGCTCCACCGGCATCTCCCGATGCCCTGTCGGACCAGCTCGAAGCCATCGGTGGCCCGTCGCTCGGTTGGACCCAGCACCAGTCGGTGCAGCTTCCGTCCGGTGGCCGGGCTGCGGCCCTGGCCATCCCGGTGCAGGAATCGCTCGGTTGGTTGGTGGCCGTCGGTGGGGGACTAGGCCGTGAGGGCGTCGGTGCCAGCGTGGCCTGGATCGGTCGGGTGGCAGTGGAAGCCGTCCGCCTGGTGGCCCGGGGCGCGGTGGTTCCCACCATGCACGGCAACAAGAGCCCCGATGGCCGGACCCTCGATCTGTCGGTGCGGTGGGTTCCGGCATTGGTAGACGAGAAGATGCTCGACACGTTCACCAAGGCCATGCCCGGCCCGGTCACCGTGTTGGCCCCCAGCAAGGCCGACTCCCGAGCGGTCACCCTCGACCTGCTCGGCGCGGTCGTCGATGCCGTGGTTCGTGAAGCAGCGGCTCGCCTGGAGCTCCCGGCTCCACCCCCCAACGTGACCAACACCTCCACGGTGTCCGAAGCCGTGGTCACCCGGGTCGATGGCTCGCACTTCACCGCGCCGGTGGCCCCGGGGGCCGAGGTGTCCAAGCGGCTCGACCGTTGGTCCCGACCGGTCACCCTGCCCCAGCGCACCCGGCTCGTGGTCACCCTCGAACCGCCAGACAAGGGCAATGCCTGGTTCCTTTCGGTGCTCGGCCAAGGGGTCGAGGGCGACCTGATGCCCATCGAAGCGGCCATTGCCGACGGCAAGACCACCAAGTCGCTGGTGGATGAACTGGTCCGCCTCGAACGGGTCTACCCCGCGCTCTTGCGCCCCGGAGGGCAGCGCCGCGGTCAGGTGTACCTCAGCCAGGACGAAGCCTGGGAGCTGATGACCCTCACCGGCCCTGCTCTGGAGGCCGCGGGATTCGAAGTGCGGGTGCCGGCCCTGTCGCGTCGTCGCCCGTCGGCTGGTCTGCGCCTCTTCACCGAACCCACCGGGGATTCGGTGGTCGGTGCTCAGCAGTTGAGCAACGTGCGTTGGTCGGTGGTGTTCGACGACGTCGAGCTCACCGCCGAGCAGATCACCCTCCTGGCCGAGCAGGCCCGCCCCCTGGTGCAGTCGCACGGTAAGTGGGTCGAGCTCGACAAGGTCGACCTGAAAGAAGCCGCCGCCGCGTTGGCCGAGCGGGCCGACAAGACCAAGCTCACCGGTGCGGAGATCCTGCGCTACTCGGTGGGCCTCGATGGTTCACCGTTGGCTGGTGGCCTGAGCATCGAAGGCTCAGGCTGGGCTGCCGAACTGCTCGACAAGGCGGGCGCGGTTCCCCACAACCCGACCACCACGCCCGATGGGTTCGAAGGCGAGCTGCGCACCTATCAGGCCGATGCTCTGGCCTGGCTCGGCTTCCTAGACTCCGCGGACCTGGGTGGCTGTCTGGCCCTCGACATGGGCCTCGGCAAGACGCCGACCCTGCTGGCCCACCTGGCCAGCGCAGCGCGCGAAGAGACGGCCCTGGTGATAGTGCCGCCCGCGGTGGTCGGCAACTGGGCCCGTGAAGCAGCCGCGTTCACGCCGGGTCTGAAGGTTCTCGTCCACCACGGGGCCTCCCGTCGTGAAGGGGCCACGCTGCGTCGGGCCATCGACGATGCCGATGTGGTCATCACCACCTACGGCACCGCGGTGCGAGACATCGATCAGCTGGAACAGGTCCCGTGGAGCCGTCTGGCCCTCGACGAGGCGCAGATCATCAAGAACCCTGCCAACGAGACATCTCAGCAGCTCCGCCGTCTGTCGGCCCACAGCCGCATCGCTCTCACCGGTACCCCGATCGAGAACGGTCTGGGCGACCTGCATGCCATTCTCGACTTCTGCAATCCGGGCCTGGTGGGTCCCCGAGCCCCGTTCATCGCTCAGCTTTCAGGCGAAGGCGAAGCTGCGCTCAAGGCTCTCAACGGGCTGCTGGTCTTCCGCCGCACCAAGAGCGAACCAGCGGTGGCCGCCACCCTGCCCGACCGCATCGACGAGCTCGACCACTGCATGATGACCCCCGAGCAGATCGGGCTCTACCAGGCCGTCCTCGACAGCCTGGTGGTCGATTCCACTCAGATCGGTGGCGAACCGAAGCAGGGGGCGATCCTGGCGGCCATCACCGCCCTCAAGCAGATCTGCAACCACCCGGCGGCCTACCAGAAGGACGACGACAAGCCGTTGGCTGGCCGTTCGGGCAAGCTCACCCGGCTCGAAGAGATCGTCGAGACGGTGTTCGCGGCCAACGAGCGGGTGCTCATCTTCACCCACTTTGCCGAGTGGGGTAACCGGCTGGCCGAGTACCTCACCAACCTCACTGACACCCCGGTGGCCTGCTACCACGGCGGCCTGGCCCGCGGGGCCAGAGATCGCATCATCGAGGACTTCCAGAAGCTCGAAGGCCCCGGTGCGCTGGTCCTGTCGTTGAAGGCCGGCGGCACCGGCCTCAACCTCACCAGCGCCAACCACGTGGTCCTCTACGACCGTTGGTGGAACCCGGCCGTCGAGGACCAGGCCCGGGATCGGGCTTGGCGGATCGGTCAGACCAAGACCGTCATCTCCCATCGCCTGGTGTGCCCGGGCACGATCGACGAACGCGTCGAAGAGGTGGTTGCTGGCAAGCGCCACATCGCCGACCTGGTGCTCCCGAAGTCGAGCTCCATGGCCGACCTCGACGCCGACCAGTTGCGGGCCGCCCTCGGCCTGCGGACCGACGAACTTCTCACCGAGGACGACATATGAGCAGCAGCAGCGGAAGCCGCCGCAAGCAGCAGAGCCGGCGCCGCCCCAACAAGCCGAAGCCCGTCGACCTGTGGCGTCCCGTACCGCAGCTCCCTGATCCGGCACCGATCGTGGTCACCACCGACCCGGGCATGGTCCTGCGGTCCTTGGGGGCTCCGCCGCTACACGGCCAGGGGGCCCAGGCCGAACGCGTCTTTGGTCTAGTGGCCAAAACCGCCTCTGCCACGTTGGCTACTGCCTTGGCCGCCGCCGCCGGTCTCCTCGTCTCCGACGACGACCACTGATCTGTCTCTGGTCCTAGGATCGCCAGGTCCTGGAGGATCGCATGACCGTCGCCCATCCCACTGCCCGCTTCGGCCCACTGGCCCTAGCCGGCTTCGCCTCCATTGGCGCGGGCGCCATCCACGCGGCGGCCATCGGGGTGCACAACTAGCATCTTGGCGTCGTGCGCACGTTCGCGGTGTTGGCTGCCCTGCAGCTTGGCTGGGGAGCATTGGCAGTGGTCGGCCAACGACTTTCGCTGGCTGCTACCGGAGCGGTGATCAGCGGCGCAGCGGTGGTCGGTTGGGCCATGGCCAAGACCTCAGGGATCTCGTTCATCGGTGGGTTGGAACAAGCCGAGGCCTTCGGTTGGGCTGATACTGCCGCCGCAGTGTTGGCCATGGTGACTTTCCTGGTGGTGGTTCGCCAGATGTTGGCCGGTGTGGACGCCCCGGTACCGAGTGCCTTCGCCCATCACAGCGTGGCCGCGGTGATCGTGGTCATGACCCTGCTGGCCATGATGCAGGCCGGCACCCACAGCCATGACAGCGGTGCCAGCGGGCACGACCACGAAGCAGCAGGGCCGGTGGGGGCCGGGCACGACCACGGCTCTCCTGTGCCGCCGATCGCCTATGACCCCGCAGCCGCCGGCACCACGGTGGCCGTGGAGGGTACCGAGGCCGCACAGGTGAAGCGGGTCGACCTATCTGGAGTACCGGGGGTGACAGCCGAAGAGCAGGCCCGGGCGGAGGCATTGGTGGTCGACACTCTCGACAAGCTGCCCCAGTTCGCCGACCAAGACCACGCCAAGTCGCTCGGCTTCTTCTCCATCGGCGATTCCTTCACCGGCCACGAGCACCTGATCAACTGGGACTACATCGACGACGATCACGTACTCGATCCCGACTACCCAGAATCACTGGTCTACGAGACCTTGCCGGATGGCGGACGCAAGCTGGTGTCGGCCATGTTCATGCTGCCCACGGGTACCAGGCTCGACGATGTTCCCAACCTGGGCGGCCCGCTCACCCAGTGGCACATCCACGACGACCTGTGCTTCTCCGACGACCCCGTGTCGCCGCACGTGGCCGGCACGACCAACGTCGGTGGCGAATGTCCGCCACCCACCACCAAGCTCGAACCGGTCCCCATGATCCACGTCTGGATCGTGGGCCACCCGTGCGGGCCGTTCGCGGCACTCGAAGGTACCGGGGCCGGACAGATCGCCCCCGGTGAAGAGCGACTCTGCGACCACGCGCACGGCGCGTAGGTCAGGTCAGGTCAAGTGGTGAGCGAGGCCACCACGTCGGCCACCAGATCGACGTCGACATCTAGCACCAGCGGTACCGGACCAGAATCGGGGCCGGCCACGATCAGGCGCCCCACCCGGGCCAGGTCGGCCAATGCAGCGCGGTCCCGGGTCGGATGGAAGACCAGGTGCAGTTCGGCGTCATCGCCTTCGCTGTGGTCGTGGACGATGTCGCCGTCATCATCGAGCAGGGCCGGCCAGATTCGAATGCGAACCTGCTGGTCCTCCACCCAGGCCCCGAGGCCAGTGGTATCGATGTGATAGCCGAAGACCAGGCGCTGCCCGGGCGGCAGTTCGTGGAGTCCGGATTGGAGGACGGCCAGCGCTGAAGGGTCACCGGTGGCATCGATTTCCACCACCACGCCGGTCAGTTGGTCCGACTGGACCAGCCGACTCCGACGGACCGGGATCACCAGTTGCCGCGGTCGGCCTTGCACACCACGCACAGGTCGGTGGCCGGCATGACCTCGAGGCGAGCATCGCCAATGGGCTTGCCGCACTTGCTGCAGTCTTTCCAGCCCTTGGTGTTGGCCCGTTGCCGAGCAGCCTCGATCACCTCGAGGAATTGGTTCTCCTCGGCGATGCGGGCCCGTAGGCGATCTCGCTCGAATCGGGTCAGGTCACCTTCGGAACCACCTTCGTCCTCGCCGGCGCCGACATCGCTGCCGGCCTCTTCGGGATCTAGTTCGTCGTAGGTTTCCTTCATGGCGACGATGTTGGTCTCGGTCTCGGCTTGGAGAGCGTCGAGGTGGGACCGGTGCTGAGCGACGGTGAGGGACTTGGTCATTGCGCTGCGCTGCCTCTGAGACGGTGAAGGGAGAGCGGAGAACCTACCACCGCGGACGGGCGAGTCCACCCATCACGATTCGTTGACCACCTGGTCCCGCAGATCGCGCTTGAGGATCTTGCCCGCGGGGTTGCGGGGGAGGGGTGCGTCGAAGGAGATCACCCGGGTGGGGATCTTGTACGAGGCGATGCGCTCGGCGAGGAAGGCGGCCAGTTCTTCGGGGTCGATGGTGTGGTCGGGACGGGGTACCAAGGCCACCGCCACCTCCTCGCCGAGCCGTTCGTGGGGGACACCGAACACGGCAGCCTCGTACACGCCGGGGTGTTCGTAGATGGCCGCTTCCACCTCTGCGCTGTACACGTTCTCTCCGGCCCGCAAGATCATGTCCTTGGCTCGATCTTCGATGTAGACGAAGCCCTCCTCGTCGATGCGGCCGAGGTCGCCGGACCGCAGCCATCCGTCCACGAGCGCCTCAGCAGTGGCCTCGGGCTTGTTCCAGTAGCCACGGATGAGGTTGGGGCCCTTCATCCAGATCTCGCCCCGATGGCCGATCGGCACTTCGTTGCCTTCGGGGTCGCGGATCGATATCTGCATGATGGGGGTGGCCCGACCGGTGCTGGTGGGGTGGGTCTCGTAGTCGGTGCCGCTGTTGCCGGGGCCATAGGCATTGGTCTCGGTCATGCCGTAGCCGATGTTGGGACGGGCGGCGGCGAAGCTGCCGGCCACCCGGTTGACCAGTTGCGGCGGGGCGGGGGCACCGCCACCGCCCACCGAGGCCAGCGACGAGGTGTCGTAGTCGGCGAAGGTCGGGTGCTCGAGCAGGTCCCAGCTCTGGGTGGGGACCCCCACGAAGTTGGTGACTCGTTCGCGTTCGATGAGCTGGAGGGCTCGCTCCGGTTCCCACTTGTGCATGATCACCAGCTTCAGGCCCGAAGACAGCGAGCTGAGCAGGACCGGCACGTTGCCGGTCACGTGGAACAACGGGATGATCAGGATGAACACTGGGGCGCCCGTGCGGCCCGCGGCTTCGTCGGGGCGGCGCAGGCTGTCGATGGACGACTTGCAGCCGAAGCCCATGAGGGCCTGGATGATCGCCCGATGGGTGGACACGGCGCCCTTGGGGTGACCGGTGGTCCCCGACGTGTAGAGGATGGTGGCATCGTCGTCGGCGGCGATCTCCACCTTGTCGAAGCTGGCGCCGGCCACGACCACGTCTTCCCAGCGATCCACGCCTTCAGGGGCAGGGCCGGAGAGCCGGACGCCGATGGTGGCCACGCCGTGGCGGGCCGCAGCATCGCGGGTGCGGTCTGCCCGTTCGCCGTCGGCCACCAGGACCTTGGGGGTGCAGTCACCAAGGGCATAGTCGAGCTCGTCGGCGGTCCACCATGCGTTCATCGACACCACTACGGCCCCGACCGACAGGGCCCCCAGGTAGGTCATGATCCACTCGGGGTAGTTACGCATGGCAATAGCCACCCGGTCACCCTTGACCACCCCATACCGCTTCTGGAGAGCGGCGGCGATCCCGTCAGCCGACGCGTAGACGTCGTCGAAGGTGTGGCGCTCGTCCTCGTAGATGAGGAACTCGGTCGGTCCATAGGCGCGGGTCAGCTCGAACAGGTCGGGGAGCGACTCGGGGACAGCGGTGAAGGCGGTGTAGGTGATGCCGCTCACCTCGATTGGCCCGGTTTCGAACCGTTGGCCGGGAGCGGTGATCTGTGCGGAGGCTTCTTCGTAGCTGAGGGTCACACCAATGGATCGAACCGCGTCTTGACCCGCCGGTCAAGCGCGACCCGGTCCGTACCGCGAAAACTTCGGTCGCACGGCATCGGGGGCCGACCGGATCGACCTCCGGCTGCGCCGTCGCTGCTCGGCAGGATCGGAACGGAGTTCGGCCGCCGTGGCCTCGGCCTCGAGGTCCCGCCACCGTTGGAGCCG